>CAYLZN010000393.1:0-4729 GCA_964387935.1 uncultured Vicinamibacteraceae bacterium
CCCAGCGCTACGGTGTGCACGGCACCTTCGTCGATCCGGGCGGCCACGCGCCCTGGAGCGGGGCGGCCCGGGGCGTCGAGGTGGAGCCGGTCACCATCGACCTGCCCGGTGACCGCGTCCGCACGCAGGTCATCGGCACCGAGGCGCCCAGTGGCGGCGCGCAGACGATACGCCCCGATGCCGATCTGCTCTTCGTCGCGGGCGCCGGCTGGACGAAGAAGCAGGCTGACGGCCAGACGCACGGTGCCGAGGCCGAGGCGCTCATCCTCGATTTCCTGGCACGATCGAACGCATCGCTCGGCAGCAGCAAGTCCCTGGTCGATCTCTCCGGCGAGGGTCAGACGGTCCTTCGCTTCCTCACGCACCTGAACCAGGTCGGCCAGACCGGGTCGACGCCCCGGCATCCGAAAGGCCTGGCCACGTGCTGCCACGGCGAGGAACCGCACGTGGTCGGCTGGCGCTTCATCACCGAGCGTCGCGCGATCAGCCTCGATCCCAACTGCGGCTGGGCACGCGGCAAGGCGGACGTGGTCTACGTCGCCGACGCGTTTCAGGTCATGGCGAAGGTCAACGTGCTGCTGGGGTCTCCCCGGGCCTGAAAGGCCCGGGGCTCCGAAAAACAGGGCCTGGGGCGCCGAAACCAAGGCCAGGGCAGGCGCGTTCGTCTCACTTCTTCGGCGCGCCGTGGCACTCCTCGCTGCCGGAGTCGAGCGTCCCGGTGGTGGTGATGAACTCCCACGCGTAGCGGTCGGCGTCGAGCGTGAAGCTGATGATGCCGTGGACCCCCGAGAAGCGCACGTCGTAGTCGAACTCGGACCGTCGGAACCCGTAGCTCTTGTAGCCGCCGGTGCCCGCCGTGAACTGCCGGACGCCGTACAGCGGATCCTGCCGAAGGCTGTCGTTCTTGCGGGGACACCGCTCGTACACATGATTGTGGCCGTTGACGACCACCTCGGCGCCAGCCTTGTACAGCAGGTTCCAGACGTCGCGCATGGCGGTGTTCGGCGGGTTCTCCGAGTTGGTCTGCAGCGGCTCGTGATAGACGACGAACGTGCAGGAGGCGCCGAGCGAGAGCTGGTGCGCAAGCCACGAATACTGCGGGGAGCCGGCGCGCGCCGGGGTCTGGCTGTTGAGCGAGATGAACTGCCAGCTGCTGCTCAACTGCAGACTGTAGTAACCCACGTGGCCAAGGCCGTTCGGGTCCGCACGGCCCCCGAAGTACTGAAAGTAGCCCGGCGTGAAGTCGTGGTTGCCCGGCGCGGGCAGCAGCCGGGACATGAAGGGTCCCCAGGTGCGATCGAAGCCCGCGACGAATTTCGCGTAGGAGCCGTCGCTCTGCTCGTTGTCACCGGCAGTGAACACGAGCGGGGCGCCGGGCAGGTTCGCCATGAGCCGCGCCGTCCTCGCGGCGTTCTCCATGCTCACGCTGTCGGAGGCGTCGGCGATATCGCCTGCGCCCGCAAGGTGCACCGTGCGTGCGCCACCGGGAAGCGTCGGGGCGGCTGCCGGCACCTCGCCGATCTGAGTTCCAGAAGACGACGTCGCCGTGCCGGGCACGGCCGTCGCGGCAGTGGGAGATCGCCCGCCGCCACAGGACGCGGCTGCGAGCAGAGCGAACAGGACGAGACCGGCGCTCGAAACCCTGAGCGCCGCGTGGTCGGACATCGCACGTCCTTGCGGCCACCTGGATGCGACAGATACCGCAGGTGTCGGCCGCGAAGAGCGCGCCCACTGTCCCAGAAACAGCTGCGCGCTTCCGCCTGATGCGCACGCAACAAGCGCGCCGGCGGCGAGGCGAGAAGGGCGGCGCCAAATCGCTCCAGGACAACCACTTGCCTGACAGGTGCGGCGCCGGACCCGAACTGAAGACGCCTCCGGCCCGGACATCTGTCTGCCGAAGGTCGCGAACCGTCACGTCACGGGAAGGGAGGGGCACGCAACGGCCGATTCCGGCAGGATGCTCCCGTGCTGGCCGCGCGCCGCCGGCATCACGCCGCAAGCCGACTGCCATGTCAGGGTTCATTCCGTGCCCACCCGGTCCTACTTCTTCCTCACGCTCACGTCGATGCGGCGATTGCGCTGCCGGCCCTCGTCGGTGTCGTTGGTGGCCACCGGGTACTGCTCGCCATACCCTTCCGCCGACAGGCGCGCGGCGGGCGCTCCGAGATCGACGAGCGCCCTCATCGTGCTCTCCGCGCGCTCCTGCGACAGCGTCGGGTTGTCGGCGTCGTCCCCCGAACTGTCCGTGTAGCCCCCGACCTTCAGCTCGACGTTCGGGTAGCACTGCATGATCTCGACGATGTTGCGCAGTTGGGCCTGCGACGAGGGCCTCAGCACGGCGGAGTCCGTTTCGAACTCGAGACGATCGAACGAGAACCACCGGTTGGGGTCGATGGCCGCGCCCTTGTCGTCAACGAAGGCGACCAGTTGCTGCTCGATGCCGCCCTCGGCCACGTCGAGCGTCTGGCCGCAGGAGAGCGTGTGCTGGACGAGCCGCGTGGCCGCGGGCGCCGGAGTTGGCGCCGGCGCTGGGGCTGCTGGCTGCGCGGGCATCGCGACCTCACGCACCGGCGCGGTGCGGCACGACCGCCAGCCGATGAAGAGCAGCGGAATCAACAGGAGCGGCAGGAGCCACTGCAGCCAGCCCAGGCCGCTCTCGGGCTCGCGCGCCGGCTCGCGTGCCGCTGCGGGCGGCGGGGCGATGGAGGCCTTGGGTGCGGGCACGACCTCGCCGCACTGACCGATCCCGAGGACGGGCGCCAGGCCGGACGGCGCGATGCTGGACAGGAACGAGCCCTGGGCCTTGATCAGGTTCGCGATCGTCACGGCAGTGAATCCGCCGGCGCTCAGCGACTGGCGCCCCAGCAGGTTGAGCACCACCGGCACGGCGAGCGCAAGCAGTGCCGAGGCCGGGGCCTTGCCGAGACCGCTCGCGTTCGCCAGCCACTCGATCACACCAGCCTGGCGCGCGCCGAACACCGTGGCGAGCAGAGGCGTCCCGGTCTTGACGAGGTCCGCAAGCCCGCTCGGTCCGCCGACGAGGCTGGCGAGGCTCCCGATCGCCTTGCCGTCGAAGCCGCCGCGCTGGATGACGCCGAACAGTTCAGTCGGTCCACCCGAGGCCTGCACCTTCTGGTGGAGGACACACACGATGGCCGGCACCGCGTTCGCGATCGCTGCCTGAGTCTTCGGTGGAGGCTCGCCCAGATAGCCGGCGATGTTCGAAATGACGTCGGCTGAGAATTCGTTCTCAAGCAGGTCGAACAGGTTGACGGCCATGAGCCCCCCGGGAAGATGGACGGAGGAATGCGATCGCGCAGCATAGCAAGGCGCGGCATCCGGGGGTCCCGTTCTTTCGGATCTGTCGATCGCGCTTGCGGTCGCCCGGGCGCACCGCTGACCCGGGACGTGTCACAGCCCCGTGATATGGTACCGCGCGAGAGGTGCACGCCGTGCCAACAGGCGGCTCTGCCGCTCACCCGAGCGGCGATAACCGATTCAAGCTCCTCGACCGCGCCATCAACACCCATCAGGCCAGCGGCAATGCGCTGATCGAAGTGCTGCACGCCGCGCAGGGCATCTTCGGGTATCTCGAGGAGGACCTGCTCATCTACGTCGCTCGCGCCCTCCGGCGCCCGCTCAGTCAGGTCTACGGCGTCGCGACCTTCTACAACTTCTTCCGGCTGAAGCCGGCCGGCCGCCACACGTTCGTGCTGTGCACCGGCACGGCGTGCTACGTGAAGGGCGCGGACCGCATCCAGAAGGCGCTCGAACACCGCTGCGGCGTGCGCTTCGGCGAGACGACGGCGGATGGCCTGGTCTCGCTGGTGCCAGCGCGCTGTGTCGGTTCGTGCGGCCTGGCGCCAGTGGCCGTGCTCGACGACGAGGTGGCCGCGAAGCTCACCGAGGAGACTGCCGTGGCGCGCGTGGACGCGTGGGCCGCGCCGGCCCAGGAGGTCGGGGCATGACCGTCGAGGAACTGCGCGAACTGGCCGAGCAGGAGCGCGGCCGGCAGGCCGAGGTGAAGCACCGTGTTCTCTACTGCTCGGCGGCCGGTTGCGTGTCGTGCGGCAGCCTGGCCACGCGCGATGCCTTCAGACAGGCGTTCGCCCGGCACGGCCTCACCGGGTGCGAGGCCGTCGGCACGGGCTGCATGGGCCTCTGCGGGCAGGGGCCGCTCGTCAAGACGCACGGCGACGACGTGCTGTACGAGCGGGTGGATGCCGCGGTGGCCGACCGGATCGTCCAGGAACACCTGGGGGACGGGCGGGCGGTGCAGGACCACCGCGTGGACACGACGGCCCCGTTCTTCGCCGCCCAGGTCAAGGTCGTCCTCGAGAACTGCGGCCGGATCGACGCCACGCGGATCGAGGAGTACATGGCCGTCGGCGGCTACGAGGCGCTCGCCCGGGCGGTCACCGAGTTGCGGCCGAACGAGGTCGTCGAGGAGATCCGCAGGAGCGGTCTGCGGGGGCGCGGCGGCGCGGGGTACCCGACCGGCCTCAAGTGGGACATCGCGCGCAAGTCGCCGGGCGAGCAGAAATACGTGATCTGCAATGCCGACGAGGGCGACCCCGGTGCGTTCATGGACCGCAGCGTGCTCGAAGGCGACCCGCATCGCGTGCTCGAGGGCATGGCCGTTGCCGGCTACGCGATCGGGGCGAGCCAGGGCTACATCTACGTGCGCGCGGAGTACCCGCTGGCCATCGAGCGCCTCAAGCTCGCGATC
>CAYLZN010000394.1:0-4723 GCA_964387935.1 uncultured Vicinamibacteraceae bacterium
GGGGCGTTGTCGGGGTCGTACACCGGGGCGTTGACGTTCAGCAACGCCGGCAACGTGTTCACGGGCGCGGGCGCGGGGCTGACCGGGCTGAACGCGTCCAACATCACCTCGGGCACGCTGGCCAATGCGCGCCTCACGGCCAATGTGGCGCTGCTCCACACGAACCAGACGTTCACGGGCGGGAAGACCTTCTCGACCGCGCCGGAGTTCACGGCGGCCGGCGCGCCGTTCACCGTGGCCAGCACCACGCTCGTGACGAGCCTCAACGCCGACCTGCTCGACGGGGTGCACGCCTCGGCGTTCCTGCAGTCCATCCCGATCCCGTTGACGCTCAGTGGATCGGGCGCGGTGCACGTCATCCGAGCAGAGAACTCGTCGGCGGGTGTCGGAGCTTCGGGGGTTCTCGGCCTGGTCACGGACAGCGCCAGTCCGAACTACGGCGGCCGATTCGAGAGCTACAGCACGTCCGGGCACGGCGTCCATGGGCACGCGAGCGCCGCGAGCGGCATCACCGTGGGCGGCTACTTCGAGAGTAACAGCACGAGCGGGCTCGGCGTGTTCGCCTCGGCGACGGCCTCCAGCGGAGCCGCCCACGGTCTGTCGGCTCGCAGCAACAGCACGAGCGGACGCGCCGTGTATGGCTGGGCGACCGCGGCGAGCGGGCCCACCTATGGCGGCTACTTCCTGAGCCTGAGCCCGAGCGGGTACGGCGTGTACGGCCTGGCGAGCGCGACGAGCGGGACGGGCTTCGGCGTCTACGGCCAGAGCGACAGCTCCGCGGGCTTCGCGGGTTACTTTGTGGGAAAAGGGAACGACGCTCTCTATGTGAAGAACGACGCCAATGGTCGCGGAATTCAGGTGGTCGCGGGGAGCGACACCGGCCTGTGGGCTTCCACGACGTCCGGCATCGCCGGTGTGGACGGACGAAACGCCAGCGCGACGGGCAGGGGGGTGTACGGATTCGCCACGGCCGCCAGCGGCGAGAACTACGGCGTCTACGGCCGGACCTCCAGCACGGAGGGGCGCGGGGTCTACGGCACGGCCACCGCGGTCAGCGGCGCCACGTACGGCGTCCTCGGCGAGAGCGCCAGCCCGGAGGGATACGGCGTGTACGGGCTGGCGACCGACAGCACGGGGTGGAACTTCGGCGGGTGGTTCGAGAGTGCCGGCGTGAATGGCCGGGGCGTCTCCGGGAGGGTCACGTCACCCACGGGGAGCACGCTCGGAGGAGCGTTCGAGAGCTACAGCACGAGCGGGTACGGGGTTTGGGCCCGGGCGGCCGCCACCAGCGGGACGACCTACGGGGGTTGGTTCCAGGCCCTGAGCCCGTCCGGACGCGCCGTGTACGGGTGGGCGAGCGCGGCCAGCGGCGCCAACGAGGGCGGGCACTTTGAGAGCGGCAGCACCTCCGGGGTCGGCGTGGTTGGCATGGCGACGGCGAACAGCGGGAGCGCATACGGCGGGCAGTTCGAGAGCACCAGTACGTCCGGGCGCGGCGTGTACGGATCCGCGAGCGCCGTCAGCGGGAGCACCTTCGGCGGGTATTTCGAGAGCGCCAGCACGGGCGGGTACGGGGTGTACGGCCGGGCCAGCGCCACCAGCGGCACGATCTACGGCGTGCGCGGCTACGCGAGCACCAGCGCGGGCGGGTACGCCGTCTACGCGGCGGGGGACATGGGCGCCAGCGGCGTCAAGCCCTTCCGCATCGACCACCCCGCCGACCCGGAGAACAAGTACCTGCTCCATTACGCCGCCGAATCGCCCGAGGTCATCAACCTCTACCGCGGCTCGGCAGCGCTCGACGGATCGGGCGAGGCCGTCGTCGAACTGCCCGCATATTTCGCCTCGATCAACACCAACCCGACGTACCAACTCACCGCCGTGGGCGCACCGATGCCCATGCTCCACGTGGCCGAGAAGATCAGCAGCGAAGCCCTGCGCGCCGGGGAGCGGGCCGCGCCCGGCGAGCCGATCCCCGTCTGCTCGTTCCGCATCGCCGGCGGCGTGCCCGGCGGAGAAGTCTCTTGGGAAGTCAAGGCCGTGCGCCACGACCTGCGCATGCGTCTGCACGGCGCGCCCGTCGAGCGAGAGAAGGCTGCGCCAGAGCGCGGCAAGTACCAGCACCCCGAGTACTACGGACAACCGCTCGAACGAGGAATGGATTACCACGAGAGCGAGGAGATCGCGGAACCGAAGAGGAGCAACCCATGATTCGCCGCGCGTGCTACAACCTGCGGTGTGCCTCGGCATTGCTCCTGCTTGTCGCGGCATCGGCCACGGCCCAACCCCTGACGACCGCGTTCACGTACCAGGGTGAACTGCGGGCTTCGGGTGCGCCGGCGTCGGGCCTGCACGACCTGCGGTTCAGGCTTTACGACGCCGCCTCAGGCGGCGCCCAGGTGGGCCCGACCTTGTGCAGCGACAACCTGGGCCTGACCAACGGGCGGTTCACGGTGGACCTGGACTTCGGGAGCCAGTTTTCCGGGCAGCAGCGGTTCCTGGAGATCGACGTGCGTGCCGACACAGGACTGACCTGCGGCAACGGGGTGGGGTTCATCACGCTGGCCCCGCGTCAGCCGCTCACGGGAGCGCCGAATGCGCTGTTCGCGCTCACCGCGGCCAGCGCCAGCACCGCCTCTAGTGCCGCGACGGCGACCAACGCGTCGCAGCTCAACGGCCAGTCCGGGTCGTTCTACCAGAACGCGGGGAACCTGACGGGCACGTTGCCCAGCGGGTTGTTGTCGGGGTCGTACACCGGGGCGTTGACCTTTGGCAACGCGGCCAACGCGTTCACCGGATCGGGCGCGGGGCTCATCGGGCTCAACGCCTCCAACATCGCGTCGGGCACCTTGGCCGATGCGCGGCTGACTGCCAACGTCGCCATGCTCAACACCAACCAGACCTTCACGGGTGGAAAGGCCTTTTCGGCCGCGCCGGCGTTCACCGCCCCCGGGGTTCCGTTCACGGTGACCAGCAGCGCGCTGGTGACCAACCTGAATGCCGATCAACTCGACGGAATGGACTCGACCGCGTTCCTTCAGTCGATTCCCGTGCCGCTCACGCTGAGCGGAACGAACCCGGCCTCGCACATCATCCGTGGAGAGAACGCCGCCACGGACAACAACTCCTACGGCGTGCGCGGCGACGCAACCGGCGCGAGCGGTATTACTTATGGCGTTTACGCTCGCAGCCTAAGCACCAGCGGCCGCGGCGTCTACGGATACGCGAGCGCCACGAGCGGGACCACCTATGGCGGTCGGTTCGAGAGCGCCAGTACGAGCGGGCGCGCCGTCTACGGCACGGCTACCGCTACCAGTGGCTACACCTACGGCGGTTACTTCCTGAGCGACAGCACGAGCGGGACCGGCGTGTACGGGTACGCGAGCGCGGGCAGCGGGTTCGCCGTCGGCGGCCACTTCAGGAGCGACAGCGCGAGTGGGTACGGGGTATTCGGCGAGACCACCGCGACCAGCGGGGCCACCTACGGCGGCCGGTTCGAGAACGCCAGCACGAGCGGGCGCGCCGTCTACGGTGTGGCCGTCGCTACCAGTGGCCCCACCCACGGCGGTTCCTTTCTAAGCGACAGCACGGGCGGGATCGGCGTGTGGGGGCACGCGCGCGCGGGCAGCGGGAGCACCGTCGGTGGCCGCTTCAGGAGCGACAGCGCGGCTGGATACGGAGTATTCGCAGACACCCCCGCGACCAGCGGGACCACCTACGGCGGCCGGTTCGAGAGCGCCAGCACGGGCGGGAGAGGTGTGTACGGCTATGCGAGCGCGTCTAGCGGCACCACCTACGGCGTGTACGGCGAGAGCATGAGTTCCTCGGGCTACGCGGGCTATTTCGTCGGCTCGGGCAGCGACGCGTTGTATGTGCAGAACGCCTCTACTGGACGTGGCGCTCAGGTCGTCGCCACGAACGACACCGCGCTCTGGGCCCTGACCACTTCGGGCGTGGCCGGTGTGGACGGGCGCAACGCCAGTGCCACGGGCCGGGGCGTCTATGGCTACGCCACCGCCTCAACCGGTACGAACTACGGCGTTTACGGCCGAACCGCGAGCAGCAGCGGGTACGGCGTGTACTCTCTTGGAAATACGGGGGCCAGCGGAACCAAATCCTTCCGCATCGACCACCCACTGGATCCGGAGCACAAGTACCTCCTGCACTACTCGACCGAGTCCCCGGAGGTCCTCAACGCCTACTCGGGGAATGTGACGCTGGACGGCGCGGGCGAGGCCGTCGTCGAGTTGCCCCCCTACTTCGCGTCCATCAACAAGGACCCGCGCTACACGCTCACCGCCGTAGGCGCCCCCATGCCGATGCTGCACGTGGCCGAGAGGATCAGCGCCGAAGCCCTTGCGGACGGGGAGCGTGCCGGGCCGGGAAACGTCGCCCCGGCATGCTCGTTCCGTATCGGGGGGGGAGCGCCGGGCGGGGAGGTGTGCTGGCGCGTCGAGGCCGTGCGCAACGATCTGCGGATGCGCCTGCATGGCGCCCCGGTCGAGCAAGAGAAGGCGGGCCCCGAGCGCGGCATGTACCAGCACCCCGAGTTCTACGCTCAACCGCTCGAACGGGGCATGGATCACCGGGCGGATGGAGTGCCGACGCGATCGCTGGAGCGCCGGTAGCAATCCCCGAAGGTAGGGTCAGCGAGTGGAACGGCGAAACGGCCGGACGTGAACAGGGAAGGATCGACCATGGTCTCGAACCGGACGGTCGGCAC
>CAYLZN010000395.1:0-4706 GCA_964387935.1 uncultured Vicinamibacteraceae bacterium
TTCCACTCGGCGCGTGCGGACTCGACGGCATCGGCCACGCGCCGTTCCGCCTCGGCCCTTGACGCGTCCACCGCGTCCGCCACGCGACGGTCCGCCTCGGCCTCGAAGGCGCGGCGTGCCTCCTCCAGCGCCGCGGCCTGGGCTTCTGCGGCCCGCTCGTGGAAGGTCTGGACGAAAGCCTGGAGGTGGCGCTCGACATCCTGACCGACGAGGTCCAGGACGGTGTCAAGCGACTGACGAACCTGTTCGTCGTTCGACATGGAAGGAATCGCCTTGGGCTGGGTGGCCGACAACGTCTCCGAATTATGCGGACCGGCGATCGAGCAAGTCAAGCCGCGCAGATCCCCGGCAAGTGCCGTGTCATCAACTGGTTGACGCCCACCTGCCGGAACAGTAGACTCGAAGGTGTCGGGTGACGGAGTGATCATGGTTGTCGCATCGGGGGTGCGGCCCCTGGGCTGGCCCCGCTCGATGGGTACCGATGATCGCAAGAGCCGTTCCCGGTCCGGAGTTCGCGGAGAAAGGACCGTGGCTCCGGCGCACCTGCCTCGTGGGGGCGTTCTGGCTTCGACGGGGGCACGGAATCGTGGGATGCATGCCGAGCACCACTGTCTCGCTAATCCGGTGGAAACAACGATAACTGCCAACGAGCAGCTCGCTCTCGCTGCCTAACTCGCAGCGACGTCTCGCCGGGGGAAGCCTGCGACCCTGGATGAGACGTCATTCAGCAGGCTGGTCGTCCTGGTCGCGTCTCGGGGCCGGACGATGAGATTTACTGAGGCTAGCGACGCGGGATTTCTCGCCGCTCTTCGACCCGCGGAGCGAAACCTTCAAGAGCGGACACGCATGTAGAGTCCTGCGGGGATGGGCCTTCGGACGCGGGTTCGACTCCCGCCGCCTCCACCATTCGACTCGCCTTCAGCTCGCCTCCGGCGAGCCGAAGGCTCGCTCATGGCGAGCCAACGACAGGTCGAATGTCCTGAGCGAGGCCCGCGACCTCGCGACCAGGGCCGAGTCGAAGGACCTCGCACAGCCAACAGCACCCCGATCGAATCCGTGCGCTTGCGCGCGAGCGACAGCTCAAACGGTGGACGCGAGCCAAGAAGGAAGCCCTCATGGCAGGTGACCACGCTCTACTGAAGCGCCTGTGATGGCGACCCGCGGGGCGCGTCCACGGACGGCACGCCTTCGCCCGTGACGACCGGCAGGCGCACGGTGAACGTCGTGCCCCGGCCGAGTGTGCTCTCGACCAGGACGCGTCCGCCGAGCTTCTCGACGATCTTGCGGACGATCGACAGGCCCAGGCCGGTGCCCACCTCGCCGGTCGCCTTGGCGGACGCCGCCCGGAAGAACCCGTCGAATACGTGCTCGAGGTCGTCGCTGGCGATGCCGATGCCGGTGTCCTTCACGACGACGTCGACCCATCCGCCGTGGCGCCCGGTGCTCACGTGCACGCCGCCGCTCGCCGTGTACTTCACGGCATTGTCGAGCAGGTTCGAGAAGACCCGCTCGAGGTCGGACGCGGCGGCGCGAATCCCCCACACGCGCGCGCCGAGATCGACATCGAAGGCCAGGCCCTTGGTCCGGCAGCGTTCCTGCGTCGCTTCGATCACGCGGCGTAGGACGTCCTCGAGACACACCGGCGCAAGCGCCGACGGATCCTCCAGGCGTTGCGCCGCGGCCAGGTCCAGCAGGTCCCGAATCGTGTCGAACGCGTCCTGGATCCGGCGCTTGGCGCGCGCCACGAGATCGGCCTGCGTCGCGTTCAGCGCTCCGGCGAATGGCAGGGCATCGATCGACGCCTGCACCGCCGCCAGCGGCGATCGCAACTGATGGTGCGTCGTGCGGGCAAACCACACGCGCTCTTCGTCGAGGGCCACGAGGGCCCCGTAGGAACGGGCGTTCTGAATGGCCACGGCGCCCAGGTTGGCGAGGTTCATCAGCAGGCTCGTCTCCTGCTCCGCAAACACACGCGGCTCCCCGGTGTAGACACGGATGACACCAAGCGTCCGGTTCTTCGCACGCATCGGGCAGGACAGCATCGACCGCAGGCCCTCGCTGCGGGCCTCCTCGGGGTACTGGAACCGCGGATCGTCGGCCACCTCGAACACCTGCACCGGGTTCCCGCGCAGCACCTCGCCGTCCACGAGGCTGTCCTCCACGTGGACCGGCCCTTTGTCGAGGTAGGCGCGGCTGAGCCCGAATGCGCCCCCAATCGACAGGGTCCGGCCCGTCGGGTCCAGCAGGCGGATGGCGGCGGCCTTGCCTCCCAGAAGGCGCGTGGCGTGCTCCGCGATCAAGCTCAGGACCTCCTTCGCATCGAGCGTGGAGTTCACCGTCTGCCCCAGCTCGTAGAGGGACGCCATCCCGCGATAGGCCTCGTTCAGCGATCGCTCGGACTGCGCGAGCGCTGCCTCCTTCTCACGTAGCCGTCCGGTGATCGACGTCGCGAGGTACGTCGTCACGACGAAGAGAAACGTGAGCGCCAGCCAGGTCTCGGCGGTTGGCGCGTGTCCGGGCGCTCGGCGCGCCAGAACGGGGTCGAGACTCCGAAAGACGTCCCCCGGTGTCAACGACGCCATCCAGCCCATGAGCAGGACGGCCGCCGTGGTGAGCAGGTAGCACGCGCGAGGCGAGAGCAGGATCGACCCGACGATCAGATGGAAGACGAACGCTGCGGTGGCGGGGCTTCTGATACCGCCGGTCAGGTACACCGTGGCCGTGAGGGCGGCCCAGTCGAGGGCAATCTGCACGTGCACCGTTCGCTGGAGCGAGTGCAGGGCCTCGGCGACCCGATCGCCGAACAGGAAGAGGATTTCGTTGTAGCCGAGGACGGCCACGCCCACCACGGTGAGGGCGGGGTAGGGAACGGGAAAGGTGAACAAAGGCAGGCCGACGAGGCTCCCGATGACGAGCCCGAGCCCCGCAAACCAGCGGAGACGGACCAGCCAGCTCAGGCGCTCCTGCAGCTCCCGCTCGAGCGGAATCAGAACACCGTCGGCCGCGTGGTCACTCACTTCCCCCTCGGCACCCCCAGCTTGCGCTGAAGCAGCGAAATCAGCACGTGGGGATCGATGGGCTTCTGGAACACGCCGGACGCCCCCAGCTCACCGACGTCCATGGATCCCTGCAGGTAGTCGCCGGTCGAACTCAGGAAGTACAAGGGGGCCAGGTTGCCCCGCCGCTGCAGTTCCCTGGCCAGCGTCCCACCGGTGTCGATCTCCTCCATCATGAGATCGACGATCAACGCGTCCGGCTTGCTCGCCTCGTAGCACTGAATCACCTCTGCGGCCGTCGAGGCCGACACGACGACGAACCCGGAGGACTCCAGGACGACGCGCAGCGCCATCAGGGTGTCCGGGTCGTCATCGATGCAGAGGATGACGTACTTGCCGTCTTGCATCGGCTCTCTCCTATGTCATCGCCCCGGCGCGGTGCGCCGCGCGCGAGTGTTCGCGAATGAAGGCGTGGAGGTGTTCGAGCGCGACCTCCAGGGCAGCGTGCGCCTCGGTGCTGAGCCCCTCCTCGAACCCCTCGAGGGCCCGTCCCCTGATGCCGAGCAGGTATCCCCGGGGTGTCGCGCCAAAGCACGAGCGGGCCAGGCCCAGCACCTGGCCGGGCGTCATGAAGTGGGACGTGTGCGAGGTCATGGGGGTCGGCTCGACTGGCCCGAACGAGAACGGGCCGTCGGTGCGGGTGGACGCATCGGCGAACACCACGACCTCGTGCTCGGCGGCGAGCGCGGCGTGCTCGAGGGAGAGCTGGTAGTCGGCTTCGACCGTCACGCCGCGCAGCTGCAGCTGCTCGAGCCTCGCGGCCAGCGCCGGCCCGAGGCCATCGTCACCCCTGGCCGGGTTGCCGTACCCGATCACCAGCACCGTCGCGTCGCGCATCGGGCCTCACTGCCCTTCGCGGGTCCGCCGGTCGAGGAGGTCCCCGTCCGGGCCGAGAACTTCGACGACGAGGGCCATCTGCCCGATGGCGTGCGTGGCGCACGACAGGCACGGATCGTACGCGCGGATGGCCACCTCGATGTGGTTGAGCAGGCCCTCGGTGATCTCCGCCTTGCCCGTGAAGTGATCCTGGGCCACCTTCGTCACCGCGCGGTTCATCGGCTCGTTGTTGTTCGTCGTCGACACGATCAGGTTGCACATCGTGACGGCGTCGTGGCGATCGACGCGGTAGTGGTGGAACAGGGTGCCCCGTGGCGCCTCGACGACGCCCACGGTCTCCTCGCGACGCGGTCCGCTGGTGACGAGGTCGTCGCCCTGCAGATCCGGGTCGTGCAGCAGGTCCCTGATGGCTTCGATGGCGTGCAGCAGTTCGATCATGCGCGCCCAGTGGTAGCACATCGTGATGTTGTTGGGGCGGCCCTTGGTGAGCGCCATGAAGTCGCGGCGCGCCGCCTCGGCCTCGGGCGTGGGGATCAGGCTGCACGTGTTCAGGCGGGCGAGTGGCCCTACGCGGTACCAGCCGTGCTCCGGGCCGAGCCGCTTGAGGAAGGGGAACTTCATGTACGACCAGGGGCGCACTTCCTCGGCGATGTACTGCGTGTAGTTCTGGTTGTCCACCTGGTCGAAGATTTTCTTGCCGCCGGCGTCGATCGCCCGCAGGTTGCCGTTGTACAGGTCCATTGCTCCGTCCGGCTTGACGATCGCCATGTGGTTCGAGTCGAACGAACCGAACGGCGCGAGCTTCTGGAGATT
>CAYLZN010000396.1:0-4699 GCA_964387935.1 uncultured Vicinamibacteraceae bacterium
GGTCAGGTCTTTACTTTTAGCGTTTACGGGCAAATGCCCGTAAACGCTAAAAGTAAAGACCTGACCCCATCTTGCAGAATCTGCGCATCGGGCACACCGGGCACCGCGGGTTCCTCGCCACGCACACCAGCGCGCCCAGGTCCATCAGTGCCTGGTTGAAATCGAACACGTGCTTCCGCGGCAACAGGGCCCGCGAGAGGTCCCAGAGCCGCCTTGTCATCGCGTGGGACCTCGGTTCGCCGCGGCCCACGAACACCCGGAACAACAGGCGCGCCACGTTCGTGTCGAGAATCGCCGCGCGCTTGCCGAACGCAAAACTCAGCACCGCCCCGGCTGTGTAGGCGCCGATGCCCTTGAAGGAGCGCAGCGTCACCTCGTCATCCGGCAGGTGCCCGCCGAACCGGAACACAGACTCCCGCGCAATCGCCTGGAGCCGTCGCGGCCGGATGTTGTAGCCGAGCGGGTACCACGTCCGCACGACATCGTCCTCGTCAGCCGCAGCCAGTGCGTGCAGCGTCGGATACCTGTCCAGCCACTCGCCGTACTTCGGCAGCACGCGGTCCACCTGCGTCTGCTGGAGCATGACCTCGGAGACGAGGATGTGATAGGGGTCCCCGGTGCGACGCCAGGGCAGTTCGCGGCCATGCCGTCGATACCACTCGAGCAGGCGGCGCCGGAACCGCGCCCGCTCGGCCGGGGTGGGCATCGCAGCCGGGCGCGAGGACGCAGACCTCCCCGGGCCGGGTCGTCGCGGCGGACTCATGCGGGGACGCGCACCGTGCGCCGCCACGTGAGCAGTCCCCAGATCAGCGGGGCGGCGTCGAAAAGTCCCAGCGTTGGTCGGTGGCGCACGGTGTCGAAGGCCGCCGCCTCGAGCCGCTCGAGAATGCGCGTGCCCCCCAGCCACGTCAGACGGAGTTCCAGCCGGAGCCGTCCCGGCACCACGTCGCCGAGCGGCCGACCACCGTTGAACAGCACGTGGGTCCGGGCGGCCACGTCCTCGAGTGCCGCCTGCCATTCCGGCGTGAGCGCTGCGGGATCGTACTCCTCGATCCGTGCCCCGGCTCGCCTCCAGACGTCCTCGGGCACGTACAGGCGGCCACGGGACCAGTCTCCCGCCAGGTCCTGCCAGAAGTTCGTCAACTGAAGCGCCGTGCAGACCTGGTCGCTCGCCCGGTCCAGGGTGGCATCATCGAACCCGCAGATCCGCAACACCAGGCGTCCGACCGGATTGGCGGATCGCCGGCAGTAGTCGAGCACGTCCGCCCATGTCGCGTACCGATGGACCGTGACGTCCTGTGCGAACGCACTCAGCAGGTCGTCGAGCAGGGAGAGGGGCAGGCGACACGCGCGCGCCGTGGCCGCCACGGCCACGAACACGGGCGCGTCGGCACCCGCACCGGCCGCGCTCCCGCCCTCCGCAGCCTCGTGCAGCCAGCCACCCCATCGGGCCAGCGCGGCGAGGCGCTCATCGAGCGAGCTCGAGCCTTCGTCTGCCAGGTCGTCCGCCCCTCTGGCGAACGCGTACACGGCCGCCACGTGCGGCCTCGCGTCCCGGGGCAGCAGGCGCGACGCGACCGGGAAGTTCTCGTAGTGCGCCCGCGCGAGCCGGGCGCAGTGCTCGTAGGCGGCGGCGAGATCTACCACTCGGTTTCGGGGACACCCGCCCGGTGGTTGACGAGGCGGGCGAGCACGAACAGCAGGTCCGACAGCCGGTTCACGTACACGAGGATCGGGGGATCGACAATCTCGGGGCCGAGCGCGACGATCCGCCGTTCGGCCCGTCGGCAGACGGTCCGGGCGAGGTGGAGCGCGGCGCCGGGGGGGCACCCTCCCGAGAGGATGAAGTGCTGCAGCGGCGGAAGCTGCCCCTCGCACTCGTCGATGAGTGCTTCGAGGCGCTCGACGTGTTCGCGCGTGACGCTCGCCTTGGCCACTCGCTCCGCGATGCGGTGCTGCGGGTCGGCGAGCCTCGCGCCCACGGCGTGCAGGTCGCGCTGCAGTTGCACGAGCATCGCGTCCACCTGCGCGTCCACGCCGCCGGCGCGCGCCAGTCCCAGCGCGGCGTTCAGTTCGTCGATCTCGCCGTAGGCGTCCACGCGGACATCGGCTTTCGACACGCGCGTCCCGTCGAACAGGGCCGTCTCGCCGACATCACCAGTGCGGGTATAAATCTTCACGACCCGATTATAGTAGGACGCGCGTGGTTCGACCGCAGCAGCCGCATGGCCCGCGACACCAGTTTCTACTACTCGTTCCTCGTGCTGCCCGCAGCGCAGCGTCGCGCGATCGTCACGGTCTGGGACTTCTGCCGGGCCGTCGATGATGCCGTGGACGAGGCTCCGGCCGCCCGTGCCGGGGTGGACGCCGCACCGCTCCTCGAGGGCTGGCGGGCGGAAGTGGGGCGCGTGTTCGGCGGCCAGCCCACGTCTCCGCAGGGCCTTGCGCTGCAGCCAGTCGTGCGGGCTTTCGACCTGTCCCGCCAGCCATTCGAGGACCTCGTGGACGGCGTCGCCATGGACACCGGGGGGCGACGGTATCGAACGTTCGACGAGCTCCGCGAGTACTGCTACCGCGTCGCCTCGACCGTCGGCCTCGTGTGTATCGAGATCTTCGGCGCGCGAGAAGCACGCGGCTACGCGATCGACCTGGGGATCGCGCTGCAGTTGACGAACATCCTGCGTGACGTGGGCCCGGACCTCGCCAAGGGACGCCTGTACGTGCCGCTCGAGGACCTGACGCGATTCGGGTGCTCGGAAGCCGACCTGGAAGCCGGGCGTCTCACGGACCCGGTCGTCGCGCTGCTGGCACACCAGGGCGCCCGGGCCCGGGACTACTACGCCCGCGCGCGAGCGCAGCGCCCGGGGCGTGACGTGAGGCGCCTGGTGGCCGCGGAGATCATGGGAGCCATCTACCGGGCCCTCCTCGCCCGCATCGAGGCTCGGCACTACGACGTCTTCTCGGAGGTCGTCCGCGTGCCGCGCCCCCGCCGCGCGGCCATTGCGGCCACGACCTGGGCCCGCGTCCTCACCGGCACGGCGGGATGAGTCGATCGCCGGACGTCGTCGTGATCGGTGCCGGCCTTGCAGGGCTCGCGGCCGCCACGTCGCTGGCGGCCGCGGGTGCGCAGGTTCTCGTCCTCGAGGCCCGCGGTTCGCCCGGCGGGCGTGCGTCGTCGTTCCGGCACGCGCCGACGGACTCCGAGATCGACAATGGCCAGCACGTCGTGCTGGGCTGTTATGACGAGACCTTCGCCTACCTCGAACGCGTGGGTGCGGCCCAGGCAGTGACCCTGCAGGATCGCCTCGAAGTGCCCGTCGTCGCCAGCGACGGCGCGAGGAGCGTGCTGCGATGCCCCGCGTGGTCCTCGCCGTGGCACCTGCTGGCGGGCGTGCTGCGATGGCAGGGGCTGGGCGTCCGCGACCGCCTGAGTGCGCTCCGGTTGGCACCCGCCCTGCGTGCGGCGGCTGAGGCGGCGCGACTGGGGACTGCCCCGTCCGCCGACCTCGAGCAGGAGACCGTGGAACAGTGGCTGCGGCGGCATGGCCAGACGGCGCGCCTCCGCGAGCTCCTCTGGGAACCCCTGGCCGTGGCTGCTCTCAACCAGCCCGTCGATGTTGCCGCGGCCGCGCCGTTCGTCCGGGTGCTCGGCGGCGTTTTCGGGCCCGACCCACGGGATTCGTCGATCGGGATGCCTGCCAGACCGCTCACCGCCGTGTTCGGCCAGCCGGCACGCGCATTCCTCGAGCAGCGGGGAGGCGCCGTGCGAGTCCACGCTCCGGCTCGACTCGAGTTCGACGGGGCTCGGCCGCTGGTGACCGTGAGGGGCGCGCAGATCCATGCGGGCGCCATCGTCGTGGCGGTGCCGTGGGGAGCGTGGCGAACCCTCGTTGACGACCGGCGCGCCCGCGAGAGCGGGCTCGGACCCGTGCTGGACGCGGCGCGTGCTCGCGTCTCCTCGCCGATCGTCAGCGCCCACCTGTGGCTCCCGCGTCCAGTCGTCCACGCGCCCTTCGTGGGACTGCCTGGCCGCGTCTTTCAATGGGCGTTCGAGCGGGAGGCCCCGCTGGGCGCTCACGTCGTCCTCGTCTCGAGCGGCGTGATGGCGGTGGCCCGTCAGCCGGATGCAGTGACGGTGGCGCACGCATGGCGTGAGCTCTCCGAGGCCCTGCCCGATGCGTTCCGGATGGCACCGCTGCATGCCCAGGTCGTGCGTGAACGCCACGCCACCTTCTCGCTCGCTCCCGGGCAGCCGCCACGTCCCCCAATGCACACGGCAATTCCGTCCCTGTGGCTGGCTGGGGACTGGACCGATACCGGTCTCCCGGCGACGATCGAAGGGGCGGCGCTGTCCGGTCACCGCGTGGCCGCCGCGCTCATCGCAGCACGCGACACCCGATGACCGACGCCGCGACGACGCTGCTCGTGCGGTACCAGGAACTGGCGCTCAAAGGCCGGAATCGACCGTGGTTCGTGGATCGGCTGGTCCGCAACCTTCGCGAGGTCACTGCCGATCTCGACGTCGCGGAGATCAGGCCCGTGATGGGACGCGTGGAGGTCCTCCTTCGTCCCGGCACCTCAGCGGCCGCAGCTCCCGCGGTGCTCGCACGTGTCGCCGACACGCTGGGCGTGGCGAGTGCGTCGGTGGCCCAGCGAGTGCCCGCCGACCTCGACGCCATCATCGCCACGGCACTCCGGC
>CAYLZN010000397.1:0-4596 GCA_964387935.1 uncultured Vicinamibacteraceae bacterium
GCCCAGGGGTCGGTCGCGGAACTGGCCCGGGGCAGCCGGACCGTCGTGCGGGACGTGTCGTTCGACGCGGTGCTGGACAGTCGGCGCCTCCAGTTCACGCGCGTGCGCGGCATGGTCGCCGACAGCCAGCTCGAGGCGACGGGGAGCGTGCCGACGGCCTGGCTCGCTCGTGCGCTGCCCGCCTCGGTTCGGCTCCACGGCGAGGAGAGAGGGGAACAGGCGGCCGCGCTGGATGCCAGGATCCTCGTGGATGTCCCGGCGGCACTTCGATCCCTGGGCCAGGAGTTGCCTGCGGGTGTGACCGGGTCGCTCTCCGGCGTGGTGCGCGCGACCGCGACCCGACCGGCGCTCGAAGCGCTCGTCGGCGACGTCGTCTTCGACCAGGCTGGCTTCGTGGG
Source organism: uncultured Vicinamibacteraceae bacterium (assembly GCA_964387935.1). Lineage (GTDB taxonomy): Bacteria > Acidobacteriota > Vicinamibacteria > Vicinamibacterales > JAFNAJ01 > CAYLZN01. The sequence goes on from CAYLZN010000397.1 coordinate 399, forward strand.
CTTCGACCAGCACTTCTCGCAGAGCCAGCCCACACGCTTGAGGATCGGTGACGGCCGCATCACCATCGACGCGTGTGAGTTCGCGGGACCGCAGTCGCGCCTGACGGCCGGCGGTCGCGTCGGCTTCGCGCCAGGGGCCCTCACGGATGTGACGGTCGAGGGCGATGGATCACTGCGGATCGCGGACCTCCTGTTACCCGGTCGGGCCGTTGGACGCGTGCGCTGGGAGGCGCGGTGGACAGGGACACCAGGCGACCTCCAGCTGAGCGGCCACGTGGCGCTCCAGAACGCCAGCTACCTGCAACCGCGATCGCGGTTCTCGCTCGCCGACTGGAGCGGGAGCCTCCAGTTCGGCCCGGGTCGCCTCGAGGTGCGGGACCTTCGCGGACAGTTCAACGGCGGCGACGTCACGATTCAGGGACGACTCGGGACTGCCGGTGTCCCGGGATCGGGCCCCGAGGGGGCGGACGCGCGGGACGGCATCCGCGTCGATGCGCGCGGCGTGTTCCTGGAAGTGCCCCGGGGGCTGCGAAGCCAGGCGGACGCGACGCTGTCGTGGACGCGCCGCGGAACCGGCTCGGTCGTCGGCGGGACGGTCGCGCTGGTCTCGGCCACGTATCGCGAGCCGGTCACGCGCATGCTCGAACTCGTGGACGCGCTGGCCGGCGACGCGCGCGGCGGCTGGCACGTGCCAGAGCCTCTGGAGGACGTCGCGCTCGACATCGCCCTCACGTCGAACGACCCGGCCGTGTTCGAGAACAGCCTCGGTCGTGTCGAGATGGTGCCGAACCTGCGGATGGTCGGCTCGCTCGGCAGTCCCGCGCTCGCGGGCACGATCGAGTCGCTCGAGGGCGGGCGCCTCCGGATCAGCGGTCGCGTCTACCGCCTGCGGGAGAGCACGCTGCGCTTCTCTCCGACCGAGGGGCTCGCACCGACGCTCAACGTCATCGGGGAGACCCGCATCGGCGAATACGACGTGACGACTCGGATTACGGGGACGCCAACCACCCTCGAAACCAGTTTCACGTCCGATCCGCCGCTCCCGGAACGCGACCTGCGGTCGCTCATCGTCACTGGTCGTACGGAATCGGCGCAGGCGAGCGCCACGGGGAGCGGCGACTCGTTCGCCGTGGCGGCAGCCTCGGCCGACGTGCTCGGGTTCGCCGGCCAGTTCGTCGGCCTCGATTCGGTCCGCCTCGGTGCCGCCGATCTCGAACTGGTCTCGGCGGACGTGAAGCCGGCGCAGCACCTCACGGTCTCGAAGAGCCTCGGCCGGCTGTTCGAGATCATCGTGTCCGAGAACCTGGACGACAACACGCTCACCTGGGTGTTCGTCTGGCGGCCGTCCGCCCGCTTCCAGGTCCGCCTGTCGTCACGCGAGAACACGGAACAGGCTATCGAGTTCAGGCACGAGGTGCCGTTCGGCCCCGGCGCCAGGTCGGTGGCGCCTTCCCGCTCGTCGTCGCGTGCGGCGCGGACGGTGCGCATCGCGCAGGTCGAGATCACCGGGAACCCGGGCTTCTCCCGCGACGTCGTCCTGTCCGAGCTGAAGCTGACGGCCGGCGAGACGTTCGATTTCCGGCAGTGGCTGGACGATCGAGATCGGCTCGATCGGTTCTATCTGGAGCAGGGCTATGCCGCCGCGCGGATCGTGCCGACGCGAGTGGACGCGCCCGACACGGGCGCCGGCGGCGCGGTTACCCTCGCCTACCAGATCTTCCGTGGCCCGAAGACCGAACTCGTGATCGAGGGTGCCGACCTCCCGGGCCGGGTCGTGGAGGAGATGGAGGGGGCCTGGGCAGACGCAGCCGTCCCGGACTTTCTTCGCGGTGACATGGCACGGATCGCGCGGAGGCACCTCGTGGAGGAAGGGTACCTCGAGGCCCGCGTCGAAGCGACCGGCGGCGAGGTCCAGGCCGGACGGTCGCGCATCGCCGTCCGGATCGTGCCCGGCCCGCACGTCGCGCGGAAGCAGATCGCCTACAGCGGCAACGTGGCGGTGGCGAACGAGGACCTCGATCACTTCGCCCGTGCGCAGGGACTCGATCGCACCGGCTGGGCGGAGCCCGAGGGCCTGGTCCGGATGTTCGAGGACCAGTATGCCCTGCGGGGGTACCTGCAGACGAAGGTGCGCGTCGATCCGCCGCGGATCGAAGGGGATCTCGCCATCCTGCCGGTGCGCATCGAGGAAGGGCCCCTGGCGTCGATCGCCAGCGTGCTGGTGGAGGGGGTGGGGCCGGACCGGGCGAACGGCGCGCACCAGGCGCTCGGCCTCTCCGCCGGGGACACCTACGTACGCCACGCGGAGCGTCCCGCACGACGACGGCTGGAGGATCACTACCGCGCCCTTGGGTACCGCGACGCCAGGGCCTCGGTCCAGGCGCAGGTTTCGGAAGACGGCACCCGGGTCGTCATCGGCGCGCACGTGGACGAGGGTCCCCTGCACGTCGTGCAGCAGATCAGAACCACCGGCGTCGAGTCCGCGAACGCGTCGCTCATCGACCGAGCCATCACCCTCCAGCCGGGGGCGCCAGCCAGCCAGGCCGCGGTCGCAGAAACCCGCAAGCGCCTCTATGACACAGGGGTCTTCCGCGGTGCGGACATCCAGTTCGAGCCCGTGGCCGGCGGCGCCGGCGAGACGCCGGCGATCTGGCCCGTGGACGCGGTGGTCGCAGTCGAGGAAGTTCGGAAGTACCTGCTGCGTTACGGCGTGGAGTTCTCGAAGGAGTACGACGCCAGGGCAGGGGGCTCGAGCCAGGCCTTCGGGTTCTCCGCGGATCTTCGCGACCGCAACTTCCTGGGACGCGGCATGGCCGCCGGCGTGGGCGGCCGGTACGAGCCTGGCCTCCGCAGCGTGCGCACGCTGTTATCCGTCCCGCGGTTCTTCGGCCGGCCGATCCTCACGAATGCCTACGGCACGTGGCGCTACGAAACGGACAACATCGAATCGGCGGCGCTGGACGACAACCGCGTGGACTTCACGATCGAGCAGCGGGGCCGTCCCTTCTCGAAGCTCGAGCTGACCTGGGGCTACAGCTACGGGTGGCGGGAGTTCACCTTCCGGCAGCGGGAGTCGGGTCGCATCCTGCTGGATCTGAGCGGCGAACTGGCGGGCCTGAGCGCCTCGGCCGTCGTCGACCGTCGTGACAACCCGTTCGACGCCACGCGGGGCTGGCTGCACTCGTCGAGCGTGCAATGGGGTCTCGAATCGCTTGGCTCGGACCTCGGCTATGGCCGCTACCTGCTGCGACAGTTCCACTACGTGCCGGTCGGGCCGCTCGTCTTCGCGGGGGCGGCGCGGTGGGGCACCATTGCGACCTTCGGGGGCGTGGCGCCGGTGACGGCGCTCGATCAGCTGTTCACGGCCGGCGGCACGACGACCGTGCGTGGGTACCGCGAAGAGGAGCTGTCCGCCCTCGACTTCCTCGGGGTGCCCATCGGCGGCACCGAATTGCTCGTCTTCAACGGCGAGGTGCGCTTCCCCCTGCTCAAGTGGGTGAAGGGCGTCGCGTTCGCCGACGCAGGCAACACCTTCGAGGGGCAGTCGGACGTGCGGCTGGGTGACCTCGCGGTTGGACTCGGGTTCGGACTGCGGATCAAGACGCCGCTCGCGCCGATCCGCATCGATCTCGGGTTCCCCTCGCCGCGGCGGCCAGGGGACCCGAGGTATCGATGGCACTTCTCGGTGGGGCAGATGTTCTGATCGCTACGCGCCGTACTTGCCGAGGCGTCCCGCGTGCGCGAGGGCGAGCGGCATCAGGTACTTCGCCTCGATGCGCCCGAGTCCTCCGCCGACCGCGGCGCTCTCCGTGAACGTCGTGCAGCGGTCCGTGCGACAGCTGTCGGCCGCGAGCACGAACGGCACGGGGTGCCAGCTGTGACTTTTGAGCTTCGCCGGCGTGCTGTGGTCGCCGGTGACGATGAGCACCGCGGGCCCGAGTGCGGTGACGCGCGGGATGATGGCGTCGAACTCCTCGATGCGCTGCACCTTGGCGGCGAAGTTACCGTCCTCGCCCGCCGCGTCGGTGTATTTGAAGTGCAGGAAGAAAAAATCGAAGTCCTTCCAGGACCGCTCGAGGAGTGCCACCTGCTCGGTCAGCGTCTGCGGCGTGCCGACGATCTTCATGCCGACGAGGTGCGCGAGCCCCTTGTACATCGGATAGACGGCGATCGCGGCGGCGTTCAGGCCATAGACTTC
>CAYLZN010000398.1:0-4583 GCA_964387935.1 uncultured Vicinamibacteraceae bacterium
TCCCCCCAGGTGCCGTGTTCTCTCGGGATCAGCAGTCGTCGGGTCATGCAGGTCGGTGCGGCGTGCGGCCGGCGGGTATAATTCTCCCATGCCGATCTTCGAGTACGTCTGCCGCGACTGCGATCGTCATTTCGAGCAACTGGTCCAGGGGTCGACGACGCCCACCTGTCCCTCGTGTCAGGGCCAGCGTCTCGAGAAGCAGTTCTCGGTGTTCGCCGTCAGCAGCCGGGAGCCCGCCCGCTCAGCCATGCCGTCACCCTGCGGCAGTTGCGGCCACCCGGACGGCCCCGGATCGTGTGCGATGAACTGAGCCATGCCTATTCCGCGCATCTCCCGTGAAGACCTCAAGGCCCGCCTCGACGCGGGGAACCCTCCCGCGATCGTGGACGCGCGCCTGAAGTACCCGTACGAGCACAGCACGCTGCAGGTGCCGGGCGCCATTCGCCTGCCACCGGGCTCCACCGACTTCTCGATCATCCCGCCCAGCCGCGACGTCGTGGTCTACGATTCGGATCCAGATGAGATCGTGAGTGCGCCCGTCGTGGCCGCTCTGATCGATCGCGGCCGCACGGCAATGGCCCTGGCGGGCGGACTGTCCGGGTGGATTGCCGCGAGCTTCCCCACCGAGCTGCGAACGGGGGCGGTGCGGCCGCCCGCACCCACACCGGCGGCAGCCGCCAAGGCGTGACCCTCAGACGTCGCTGGCGCCTCCGGGGCGAACTCGACGAGCTGCCCGACACGCTGGCGGTGCTCGGCGAGCTGGCGCTCCTGCGGGGCGAACACGAACTCGCCCGCGAGCTGGCCGACGCGGCGAGCGTCCTCGCGCGGCTCTCCGGCTCCTCGCGCAGCCGTTTCGTCCTCGACGCCCTCGAACCACGCGAGACACCTCACCCGCATCTGTCGGCAGTCGCGCTCGACACCCTGCGACGGGCCGTGGACGAGGGGCATGCGGCGGTTGAGGCTGCCGCCCGCGCCAGGCTCGCGCCGGACCTGCTGCGGCTGCTCGACGTGCCCGGCATCACCCTCGCCGACGTTGTCGCGGTGCATCGCCGCACGGGAGCCGTCACGGCCGGGGACCTCGCGGCAGCGGTCCTCGCGGTTGGTCACCCGGTGGCCGACCTCGACGACACCTTGCGCAGTCGTCTCGCCGCAGCACTGCCGTCGCTGCGCAGCCGCGCGACACGCATGCCCCTGGGGCGCGCCGTGTCGCTGGTCGAACGCGTCACGGCGACGCTGCGGGAGCGACTCCCGACCCTCCTGGCCGTCGAGCCCGTCGGCAGCGTGCGCCGGTTCGAACCCACCGTCGGAGACGTCGAGGTGCTGGTCGCGGCTCCGGAACCCGCGGCCGCCCCCGACGCCATCGAGCAGGCACTTGCACCACCAACGGTCCTGTTCAGAGGTCCGCATCTGCTGTCCGGCGTCCTGGATGGCGAGCCGCTCACGGTTCGCGCGGTCAGTCCCCACGAGTGGCCGTGTGCGTTGCTCTACTACACAGGGTCGGCCGCCCACGTGCATCAACTCCGGGCGCACGCCACGCGACTGGGCCTTCAGCTCGGCCGGTCCGCGCTCACGACGCGAACCGGCGAGCGGCTGGAGGGGCTGGAGTCCGAAGCGGACGTCTACGCCAGGCTTGGGCTCCCGTTCGTGCCGCCAGAGCGCCGCCACGGCGAGGACGAACTCACCGCTGGTGCGGCCGAGGCGCCTGCGCTCGTCACCGTCGCCGACATCCGGGGCGACCTGCACACCCACACGCTGTGGAGCGACGGGCGCGACTCGGTGGAAACCGTCGTCCGCACGGCCAGGGCGCTCGGGTACGAGTACGTGGCCATCACGGACCATTCGGGCCGTGCCGCGGTTTCGCGGGCGCTCACCGAGGAACGCCTCGAACGACAGCGGGACGACGTCGAGAGCGCGAGGCGGAGGGTGCCCGGGATCACGGTGCTCCACGGGGCGGAAGTCGAAATCCTGCCCGACGGCTCCCTCGACTATGCCGACGAAGTGCTCGAGCGGCTGGACATCGTGCTCGCCTCCCTGCACGAGGCCTGTGGCCAGGCTCCGGACGTGCTGCTCGAACGCTACCTGATGGCCATGCGCCACCCACGCGTCCACGTCGTCACGCACCCTGCCAACCGGATCGTGGGCAGGGACGAGGGCTACGCGCTCGACTACGACCAGTTGTTCGCGGCGGCCGTCGAAACGGGGACGGTGCTCGAGATCGACGGCGGGCCCGGGCACCTGGACCTGGACGGACACCTCGCTCGCCGAGCGGTGGCGGCAGGGGCAGTGCTGGTCATCGACAGCGACAGCCACGTGGCGGCGCGCATGGGACGCCAGATGCAGCTCGGGGTCGGCACCGCCCGCCGGGGCGCGGTGTCGGCGCCTCACGTCCTGAACACGCGCAGGCTGGCCGACGTCCTCGCGCACTTCGCGGGCAAGCCGGCCCGACTGGCCCGCCTTCAGGGACCCGCGACGCACGGGAACCCGGCATGAGCGGGCACGCCGTGCGTGCTATCATCCCGCTGCGTCCTGCCAACTGATTTGTCATGAAGATGTTACAGCGATTGAACCTGCGAGGCACCTCACGTCGGATCCGCATCGCGACGACGTGCCTGGCCCTGGCTGGTGTGGCGGGCATGACATCGGCCGTCGGCCAGACGACGGCACAGCCGCCGCCACCGGCCGCGCTGGCGGCCCGCCTCCAGGCGCGTTACGCGAACGTCAACGATTTCAGCGCCGACTTCGTGCAGTCCTATCGCGGGGGTGTGCTCCGCAGGACGACCACCGAGCGGGGCACCGTACTGGTCAAGAAGCCGGGGCTCATGCGCTGGACCTACACCAGCCCCGAAGACAAGTTGTTCGTCAGCGACGGGCGTAAGATGTACGTCTACGTGCCGGCCGATCGACAGGTCATCGTGCGGAACCTGCCAGCCGCCGATCAGGCGAGCTCGCCGGTCCTCTTCCTGCTCGGGCGCGGGAACCTGACCCGCGATTTCACTGCTGAGTCGGCCGTGCTCGATGACGCGCCGGCGGGCTCGTGGACGCTGAAACTCACGCCCCGGCAACCGCAGGCGGATTACGACTGGCTGGCCCTGGCGGTCGATCCTGAATCGCTCGCGATCCGCAGGCTGGTGGCGCGGGACGGGCAAGGCGGCACGTCGACGTTCGTGTTCTCGAACCTGAAAGAAAACGTCGGACTGTCCGATAAACCGTTCAGCTTCCGTATCCCGCGGGGCGTGGACGTGATCACCGAGGGCTGACGTGAACGGGCGACGCGATCGTGCCAGGGCCACCGCCCGGTGGCTGGTGGTCGCCGTGCTGGCGGCGACGAGCCTGGGCTGCGCCACCAGCGAGAGCCTGCAGCTCGCACGGGACGCCGAGCGCAGCCAGGACTTCGACCGCGCGGTCATCGAGTACACGAAGGCCGTCCGCGAGCACCCCACCGACCGCAAGCTGCGCGCGCAGCTCGACGCGGCTCGACTTCGTGCGTCGCAGTTCCACTTCGACCGCGGCCGACGGCACGACAGCCTCGGGCAGTACGAGGAGGCCTTGCTCGAGTTCCAGCTGGCAGCGGAGCTGAACCCGCGCAACGGCGAGGCCGACCGCGCGATGCGGGAGATCCGGTCCAAGCTCCGGGCCAAGGTGGCCGTGAACGCGGATGGCGCCACGCGGCTCGAAGCCCTGGTGGATCAGGCGCGGCAGCAGCCGCCGCCCGGACTGGAGCTGCCACCCTCCCGTGCGCTCCCGACCTCTATCGTCTTCCGGGACGCCAGCGGCCGCGACGCCTTCACCACGGTCGCCAGGCTCGCCGAGGTGAGCCTGGCGTTCGACCCCTCGTATCGGGACACGCCGGTCAGCGTCGAGCTGCACGACGCGACCCTCGAGGATGCCCTCAAGGCCCTGAGCACGAGCACGCGCACGTTCTACCGTGTCACGGGCGGCAAGACGATCACGATCGTGCCGGACACGCCCGCGAAGCGACGCGAATACGAGGAAGAGATCATCCGCACGTTCTACCTCGGCAACGCCGACGTCAAGGAAACGATCGACCTGCTGCGCATCGTTGTCGACAACCGCCGGATCTCGCCGATCACGGCGACCAACGCGATCACGATCAAGGACATCCCGGAGCGGATCACGGCCGCAGCCAAGGTCATCTCGGCCATCGACAAGGCGCGCGCGGAGGTGGTCATCGACGTCGAGCTGCTCGAGGTCGATCGACGCCGGATGCGGGAGTACGGCCTGCAGGTGGCCTCGCCGGGCTCGCCCGGCATCGACGGGTCGGTGAACGTCAACCGCGAGGGGCTGACCCTGAACGACGTCCGCAACCTCACCTCGTCCGACGTGTTCCTCACCGGCGTCCCCGCCCTGTATTACCGGCTGATCAAGAGCGACGCGGACACGCGGACGCTCGCCAATCCGCAACTGCGCACGTCGGAGGGGCTGGCCGCGCAGGCGCGGTTCGGCGAGCGCGTGCCGGTGCCGGTGACGGTGTTTGCGCCGATTGCGACCGGTGGCGTGAACCAGCAGCCGATCACGTCGTTCAACTACGAGAACATCGGCGTGAACATCGACATCACGCCGCG
>CAYLZN010000399.1:0-4531 GCA_964387935.1 uncultured Vicinamibacteraceae bacterium
TCAGCCTCGCGGCCTCGCCTGAGGTCCACGCGCACAGCGTCTCGACATCTGCCGGAGTGAGTCGCGCGTCGCGGTGCAGCCACAGGTAGGGCCCAAGCGGCATGTCGCCCTTCCGGATCTGCCCGCAGGCTTCGTCGAGCATGTCCGCGCGGTCCAGCGGATTGTACTCGCCCCATTGCGAGAAGTTCAGCTGGCCCCGCCCTTCGTTGACGTCGTGAGCCACGAGCCAGGCGACCGGTGCCACCTTTGAATAGAGAGGCCAGCGCGTGTCGTTCGAGTGGCAGTCGTAACAGGCGCGGCGCAACGTGGCAGCGACCGCCGGCGGGACCTGCGCCTGCGCCTCCAGCGCCTGCGACGCATCCGTCGCCGGGTTGGTCCGCGCAGGGCCGACGAACTGGGCCGCCAGGAACAGCACGGCCAGGCCGCCCAGGATCCTCGGGTTCAGTCCTCGTTTCACGAGCCCCTCAAGAGAGGCCGCTCCTCCAGGGGGCGGAGGGAGCAGGCTCAGAAGAACTTGCGGTTGATGTTGAAGCCGATGTACCACCCGTCGGACGAGCCGCCCCGCGCGATCTGGGCCATCGTGGACCCGAACCCGTTGGAGAAGTTGAGCTGGAACGCATGACCTCCGACGCGCGACTCGATGCCGAACGATCCGAGCGTCGTGTTCGGACTGTCGCCGCCGATGCGCGGCGTGATCTCGCCGACGAGATACAAGGTCGAGAGCACGCGGACGCGACCCCCGAGGCCGAGTATAACCGTGTCGTTGTGATCGACGAGCTCGGCCGGCAGCGGGTTGGTGTTGTTCACCCAGGCGAACGTCGCGTTGAGCGACGCCGTGCGCCCGAACACGTGCGAGACCACCGCGCCGAGGGCCGGCGACCGGACTCCCTCGCCGGTCGGTGAGTTCTCGTCCTCGCTGTTGAGGTTGTTCGTGCCCTCGAACGTGGCGAGGGCATCCACGGTGAAAGGCCCCTGCGATCCCTGGCGCAGCAGTGCGTACTGGGTGAACAACTCGATCGTGCGATCGCTCGTCCGGTACACCCCGACCTGCCAGCCGCGCATCAGGCCGTAGCGGAGCTCGAGCCCGATCTGCGCGCCCCCATCGAAGCCGAAGAAGTCGGCCAGCAGGTCGTCGAAGTTCCCCTCGGTGAGGTCCCGTGTGAACCGGTGCGTGACGCGAAACGCGAACTTGCCCTTGGGCATCGCCAGCGTCGTCGGGAGGTTGACGATGGTGAACTCCGGCTGGCCGGGGTTCAGCGTCATGCCCTCCGGGGTGGTGTCGGGTCCGGGTGTTTGCGCCGCCGCAGGCGCTGACAGCAGACACGCGGTGATGGCAATCCAGCACAGTCTCGTTCCGCTCACGATAGCTCTCCTCGCGGGTCGTCTCGATTGATGTCAGTTGTTCGGCGCGCCGAGCTCGATCCAGCGCCGGATGATCAGGATCTGGCCGGGCGTCAGGAACGGCGGCCCGTTGAACGGCATGCGCCGGCCTGCCGTGCCGGGCGTACCCTCCAGCTTCCGGATCAGGATCGAACCGTCCGGATCGCCGGGAACGACCCGGATCAGGCCAGGGTTCGTGACGCTCGGCGTGTTGACGAGCGCGGAATACGAGCCCGCGGCGAGCAGGTTGAGACCGCCCGCGGGATTGCGTCCCACGTTGGTGTGGCACGCCACGCAGGCGGTGCGACCGGCGGCGTCGGTCGATTCGAAGATCTCGCGCTGGATGCTGGAGAAGGTCGGCTCCAGCGTCGGTGTCGGTCCCGCGATCGACGACAGCTTCTCATCACAGCCGGACGCCAGGAGTCCGGACCCGATGACCAGCAGTGCGGTCCACAGACGAAGGCTCTTCACCAGGCGCATGCCCCCTCCACACGATGTCGGCACATGCCTGCCGTGATGAGCAAGGGGCGTGCCGGAAACAACCGTGTTGGAACACGGGCGCACCCGGCATCTGGCCTGCCGCAGGCTTACGCTGGACGTAAGCGCTTACGTGTCGCGTAAGGACCGATGGGATCGATCACTCGATCCGGTGCTTGGAGAGGTAGTAGCTGAGGGCGCGCTGGCTGATGCCCATGAGCTCGGCCGCGTCCTTCTTGACGCCTCCGGCGCGCGACAGTGCGGCCAGCACCGTCTGGTGCTCCGTCCAGTCGAGGTTCGAGCGCAGGTTGAGGCCGGGCAGGCTGGCGTTCGCGCCGGGCTCGCGCGCGTGGCCCGCGGCGAGTTCGGGCAACAGCCGTCGGGGCAGTAGCGGGCCGGTGGACAGCACGACCGCCCGTTCGATCGTGTTCTCGAGCTCGCGGACGTTGCCCGGCCAGTCATGCGCCATCAGGACCTCGATGACGCCAGGTTCAACGCCCTGGATCGGTTTGCCGGTGCGTCCGGCGTGCTTGCGGACGAAGTGTTCGACGAGCAGCGGCAGGTCCTCGCGCCGCTCGCGCAGCGGCGGGATCACGAGCGGAATCACGTTCAGCCGGTAGAAGAGGTCTTCGAGAAAGCGCCCTTCGGCCACCATGTGCCTCAGGTTCCGGTTCGTGGCCGCAACGACGCGCACGTCGGTGCGATAGCTCCGCTCGTCGCCCAGCGGCTCGAACTCCCGCTCCTGCAGCACGCGCAGCAGCTTGGCCTGGAGCTGGAGCGGCAGCGTCGCGATCTCGTCCAGGAGAATCGTACTGCCGTCGGCGAGGGCGAACTTGCCCTTCTTGTTGGAGGTTGCGCCGGTGAACGCGCCGCGGACGTGCCCGAACAGCTCCGATTCGAGCAGCGTATCCGGGATGGCCGCGCAGTTGACCTTCACGAGCGGCCGACCGCGCTGGGCGCTGCGGTCGTGGATGGCCCGGGCGAGCAGTTCCTTGCCCGTGCCCGTTTCCCCGATCACCAGCACGGTGCTCTTGGTGGTGGCGACGAGGTCCACGTCCAGCAGCAGCCGCTGCACTGCGGCGCTCCGTCCGACAATGCCGTAGTGCGCGAAGTCCTCGTCGCGCTCGCTCAGCAGGTAGCCGTGCTGCTGGCGCAACTGTCCATGTTCGAGCGCCCGGCGGACGCAGACCAGCAGTTCGTCCACCTCGAAGGGCTTCTGCAGGTAGTCGAACGCGCCAAATCGCATGGCCTCGATCGCGCTGTCCACCGAGGCGTACGCGGTCATGATGATGGCCTGGGGGCGGTCGGTGCCACCCGCCGCCAGCTCGCGCAGGAGGTCGATCCCGGTGAGCTCCGGCATCATGTTGTCGGCCACCAGCACGTCGAACAGGCGCTGCGACAGGAGTCGCCTGGCCTCCCGCGGGCTCGAGGTCGCCACCACCTCGTGGCCCTCCTCGCGCAGCCCGCGCTCGAGTGCCTGCAGGATCTTGGGCTCGTCGTCGACGAGGAGGATCGCGCTCATGAGGTGCGTGCCAGGGCAGGGGCCGAGCGGCGCGGCAGCTCGATGAGCACCTCCAGCCCCGCGCCAGGGAGCGCGTCGGCGCGGATCGTGCCGCCCAGCCCTTCGATGATGTTCCGCGTGATGGTCAGGCCGATCCCGGTGCCGGTCGACTTGGTCGTGAAGAACGGATCGAACAGGCGCTTCAGGGTGTCGGCATCGACCCCTGGACCGGAATCGCGTACGGTCACCCGTACCCGGTCATCCAGGTGCGCCTCGGTGACGAGCTGAACGCGCGTCGCCCCGGCGGCCGCTTCCTCCGCCGTCGCATCCGGCCGAGAGGCCGCAGCCTGCCGGGCGTTGGTGAGCACGTTGATCAGCGCCTGCCGCAGGCGCGGCCCGTCGGTCACCACCGCGTCCGCGGCCGCGTCCAGGCGCACGACGCACGGCGGTCCTGGCACCCCGGTCTCGCTCGCGGCCACCGCCTCCGCGCACAGGGCGGATAGCGACGTGGGGGCGAGCGTGAACCTGATGGGGCGGGCGAAGTCGAGCACGCCGTTGACCAGGCCGTTCAGTCTGACGACCTCCTCGTCGATGTCCGCGAGGGCCGCTGCGGCACCTGCACTCATCCCGTCGCGACGGAGTGTCCTCAGCGCCGCCTTGATGATCATGAGCGGGTTGCGGATCTCGTGGGCGATCACCGTCGAGAGCCGACCGAGGGCTGTCATCCGCTCACGCTGGGAGGCCTCCTGCTGGAACCGCGCGATGGACGCGGTCATCGTGTTGAACGTGCTCGCCAGCACGACCGCGTCCTCGTCGTCCCAGGGTGAGCTCGGTGCCAGGGCGACCGCGGGGGACAAGTCCCCCGATCGGGCCATCAGCCGCATCGTCGTCGTAATGGCGCGAATCGGTCGCGTGACCGTCTGTGCCACCAGGAGGCTCATCATCGTCGAGATCAGCACGGCCCCCAGGGCGAGGCCCCCGAGGGCGGCCACCAGCGCCCGCAGCGGTCGCAGGCGTTCGGTCCGCGATCGTAGCACCGCCACCGCACCAGGGCTTGGAGTGCGCGTGCCGGATGCCGCGTCGTCGGCTGCGCCTTCCGTCGAGAGCGGGCGCACGACGAAATCGTACTCCTCGGTGCCCAGCATGGCGCGCCCGCCGGGGCCGGTGCGCAGC
>CAYLZN010000400.1:0-4524 GCA_964387935.1 uncultured Vicinamibacteraceae bacterium
TCACGCTGGCCGTGTTCCTGAGCGTGCAGTGGTGGGCGGCCTGGTACCCGGGCGCCGAACCCGGCGGCGGTGGCTACGTGGCGCAGCGCATGTTCGCCTCCCGCACCGAACGGGAATCGCTGCTCGCCGTGCTGCTCTTCAACGTGCTGCACTACACCATGCGACCGTGGCCCTGGATCATCACGGCCCTGGCCTCGATGATCTACTTCGCCGCGGACCCGATGGTGATGGCCGATCCCGAGATGGGCTACGTCCGCATGATGACCGACGTGCTGCCGTCTGGGTGGCGCGGCGTGATGATGGCCGCGATGCTGGCGGCCTACATGTCCACCGTCGCGACCCAGTTGAACTGGGGCGCGTCGTACCTGGTGAACGACGTCTACCGGCCGTACGTGCGCCCCGAGGCCAGCCAGGCCCACTACGTGCTCGTGTCCCGCCTCGCGTCTGTCGTCATCATGGGACTCGGAGGGTTCGTCGCCCTGCGACTCGGCCGGGTCACGCTGGCGCTCGACCTGCTGTTGTCGATTGGCGCGGGCACCGGTCTGGTGCTCATCCTGCGCTGGTACTGGTGGCGCGTGTCGGCGTGGTCCGAGATCGCGTCGATGATTGCCGCGACGGTCGTCTCGCTGTGGCTGCGGTTCGGCCTGGGGCCGGAGGCGTTCGGCCTCGGGCCGGGCACGCGTGACAGCCAGGTGTTCTTCGCGTACTCGCTGCTGATCACCACGGCGGTGGTTACCGGCGTGTGGCTGCTGGTCACCTACCAGACACCGCCCACCGACACGGCGACGCTGGTGGCCTTCTACAGGCGGACGCGGCCCGGCCTTGCCGGCTTGAGGCCGATTGCCGCGCTCGCGCCCGACGCGCGGCCTGACGCGCGGCCTGGCGTGGCGTTGTGGCAATGGGCCCTGGGCGTCGCGGCCGTCTACTTCACGCTCTTCGGTGTGGGCCAGATCCTGTTCGGGCCGACCGGCCTGGGCACCCTCATGCTCTGCGGAGGGCTGCTCTGCGCCTGGGGCATCCTGCGCACGCTCGCGGCCGAGCCCGACTCCATGCGCGCCTGACGAACGTGTCCTTCCAGATCCGCTTCCTCCCCGAGAACCGGCACCTGCTCGCGGAGCACCCGCTGGACCTGTTCCTCGCCGCGTCCCGTTGTGACATCTGGGTCGAACAGCCCTGCGGCGCGCGGACCACGTGCGGCCGCTGCCGCGTCCGCGTGCTGACGGGGGACGCGCCCGTGACGGACGCCGACCGCCGGCTGATCGCGCCCTCGGACCTCGAGGCGGGCTGGCGCCTGGCCTGCCAGATGACGGTGGCCACGTCGTGCGACATCGAGGTGCCGCCCACGAGCCGGGCAGTGCTGCCGAAGTCGTTCGGGGATGCCGGCCCGCTCCCCGGACTCCGTTCCGCCGCCCCGATCGGCGCGTGCGGGGTCGCCATCGACATCGGGTCCACCACGCTCGCCGCCGCGCTCGCAGATCTGCGGGACGGTTCCATTCGGGCGACCACCTCTCGCCTCAATCCGCAGGTGCGGTTCGGCCCGGACGTCATCTCGCGCATCCACTTCGCGTCGGAGGACGACGCCGGTGCCCGTGCCCTGCACGAGGTGCTGGTTCAGGGCCTCGGCGAGATGATCCGGGAATTGCTCGACACCACGGGCACCCGACCCGAGGACGTGGTCCGCGTGACGGCGGCCGGCAACGCCACCATGACGCACACGGCGGCCGGGGTGGACATCACCTCGCTCGGCCAGGCCCCGTTCCTCGGGCACTTCACGCGCGAGTGGCGCGGCCTGGGTGCGCAGTTCGGCTGGCCCGTCCACCCGCGGGCCCGCGTGCGCCTGATGCCCATGGTCGGTCATCACGTCGGCGGAGACACGGTCGCTGGCATCCTCGCGTGCGCGATCGACCGCGCGGAGGGATGGCACCTGCTCGTGGACCTCGGCACGAATGCCGAGGTCGTCGTCGGCAGGCGCGGCCACATCACCGCCACCTCCACCGCCGCCGGTCCCGCGTTCGAGGGGGCCAACGTCTCGTGCGGCATGCGGGCCGCGCCAGGCGCGATCGACGCCGTGCGCATCTACCCGGACGGACGCCTGGTCGTGGGCACCATCGCCAACCAGGCCGCGCAAGGCCTCTGTGGAAGCGGCCTGGTGGACGCGGTCGCGGAACTGCTTCGCGCCAGCGTCATCGCGCCCTCGGGCTACCTGCGCCGCCCCGACGAGTGCGACGCGCTGGGCGTGCCGCCGCCGCTGGTCGAGCGGCTCGGGCGGAACGCGTCAGGCGAGCGGACCGTCGCACTCGCGGAAGGCGTGACGCTGAGCGCGGGCGACATCCGGCAACTGCAGCTCGTGAAGGGATCGATCTCGGCGGGCATCGCGTTGATGCTCGACCACCTGGGCCTGGCCATGGGGGATCTCGAGGCCGTGCACGTGGCGGGGATGTTCGGCGCGTTCCTGCGCAAGGCCTCGATGCTCGCCATCGGCCTCGTCCCGGACATCGATCCGGAGCGCATCCGGTTCGTCGGCAATGCCGCGGGCGCAGGGGCCCGGCTGGCACTCGCCGACCCGCACGCCAGGCGACGGGCGATTCGCATCGGCCGCGAAGCCGAGTACATTGAACTGGCGGGCCACGCCGCCTACGAGGACGCGTTCTGTGCCGCCATCCCGTTCCCGGAGCCGAAGGACGTTCGCCGCTGAGCGCGCGCGTGCACAGGCGGTCCTGGGCCGACTGCAGGACGCCGTGACGGCGCTCGTCGTGGCGGCCGAGGCCAGCCTCGGCGAGCGGTGTCCGTATCGTGACGCCTCGGATCGGTGCACCTTCACCGGCGGCTGCCAGAACCAGCGCCGCGAGGCGGGCCGCGCGCCGGACGTCGAGTGCGGCGGGGATCATCTCCTGAAGTGGACGGGGCCATGACCAGCCGCGTACGCATGGACACGGCGATGCGCCTCGGGACGCCGGACCGCGTGCCCGTCATGTGCCAGCTCGCGCTCGGTCACTACTTCCTGCACGCGGGCCTGGACGCCATCGAGATCTGGCACTCCACGGACGCGTTCGCCGAAGCGCTCGTCCGGCTGCAGCGCCGCTACGGATTCGACGGCATCCTCGTGAACCTGCCGGGTCGTGACCCCGCGTGGCGCCGGGCTGTCGCACGCATCGACACCAGAGACGACGAGCGCGTCATCGTCTGGAAGAACGGGTGGTACACCGCGGTTCCCGCAGACGACAACCCGCACGTCTTCCAGCCGGACGGCACGCGCCGCTTCCCCGCCTTCGACGAGATCGACCCCGATCGGCTCTTCTACGTCGAGCCGCACGACGCCTCCGGCATCACCTGGCCCTGGTCGTGGGGGTTCGGCGACGTTCCCGCGTCTCCAGGCGATGACTTCTTCCCTCCGTGGCACCTCGACTCGATCAGGCGCGTCGTCGCGCTGGCCGGCCCCGAGGTGTCCGTGCACGGCGAAGTCTTCTCGCCGTTCTCGCAGTTCATGGAGCTGCTCGATTACACGGAGGGGCTGGTCGCGCTCATCGACGACCCTGCGAAGGTCAGGGCCTGCCTCGATCGGCTCGCCGACGGCGCCATCGCGCTCGGGCGCGGACAGGCTGCGGCTGGCGCCCACGCGATCCTGATCTCGTCCGCGTTCGCGGGCGCGGGCCTGATCTCCCGCCAGCACTACATGGAGTTCGTCCTCCCGAACGAGAAGAAAGTCATCGACGGCATCCGCGCCGCCGCAGACGTGCCGATCTACACGCACACGTGCGGCGCCATCGGCGACCGCCTCGACCTGATGGAGGCCACGGGCACCAACGGAATCGACACGCTCGATCCGCCGCCCCTCGGCACGATCGACCTCGCCCGCGCGAAGGCGCAGACCGTCGGCCGCCTCTTCATCAAGGGCAACCTCGATCCCGTCAACACGCTGCTCGCGGGCACCCGCGACGAGGTGCGGACCGCGGCACGCGAGCGCATCCGGACTGCCGGCCCAGGCGGCGGCTACATCCTGAGCTCCGCCTGCTCGGTGTCCCCGGCCACTCCCCCCGAGAACATCCTCGTCTTGCGCGAGGTCGTTGAAGACTGCGGGCGCTACCCGCTGGAGGTCTCATGACGTCCCACTCTGCTTCACGCCCGTCACTGCGAGACGCGCTGCGCCGGTCCCGCCACGAACGGGCCCTCGTCGCCGACGGTGGCATGGGCACGCAGCTCCAGCTCGCGGGCCTGGAGCCTGGCGACTGCGGCGACGCGTGGAACCTGGCGCACCCGGATCGAGTGCAGGCCATCCAGCGCCGGTACGTCGAGGCCGGTGCGCAGATCCTGCTCACGAACACGTTCGGCACGAACCAGTTCGTGTTGTCACGCTACGGGCTCGAGTCGAAGGCGGCCGCCCTTGCGGGCGCCGCAGCGGCCAATGCCCGCGCCGCCGGCGGCGACCGGGCCGAGGTCCTCGGCGACATCGGCCCCTCCGGCGGCTTCCTTTCGCCGATGGGCGAGATCGAGCCGGACGACCTGGAGGCCTCCTGGCAGGTCGTC
>CAYLZN010000401.1:0-4513 GCA_964387935.1 uncultured Vicinamibacteraceae bacterium
GTTGCCCGATGCCGTTCAGCTTCCACGAATCGACTGGGTGGTTCCGCCGCCGCGCCAGTAGCCGAGGGCCCGCGATCGCCGACGCCGGCTGGCCGTGCGCAGCCCGGCCCGGCGGTCCTCGAATCGAGTAGAGTATGCATGCGCAGCCCCCGCGCGCCGAGGGGAGCTGTGACCATGATCGTCATTCGTGAGCGGCTGCGTGGCGCATGGCGTACCACGCCCGCCGCGTCCGCCGTCCTGTCGTGCCTGGGCGCGTTGCTGCTGTCGGCCCTGAGCGGCTTCCCTGCCGCAACTGCCAGCGGCGATCAGCAGCACCACACCCCGCCACCCACACCTCAGCCCGCCAGCCTGGGGGTGCCGCCGGCGCCGGAGCCCCTGCAGTCCATCGCACCGGGCGGCCCGCGGACCCTGCTGCCGTACGTCGACCAGGAACAGGGCTTCCTCAACTACCTGAAGGAGCACCACCCGATCTTCGCCATCTACCAGAAGGACGGCCGCCTGCTCGGCACGCCCCGGGTCAGTGACCGCGAAGAAGAGTTCATCGAGTTCGGCGGGGCTCAGGCGTTCCTGCACGCGCAGCACGGGGAAACCGGCCAGTCGCAGGAACTCGCCCACGCCGCCATCACGTATCGACTGGGCGAGGAATCGATCCTCGACTTGCCGAACAACTTCGTCGGCCCGAAGAAGTGTGGAGAGTGTCATCCGGCGCAGTATGAAAAGTGGAAGCGATCGCGCCATGCGCTCAACGTCCGCTTCCCCGACGAACTCGTCGAGGTCGAGGACCTGAACGCGCCGGTCTACCCGCCGTCCCCGGCGGCGGTGCTGCCCCCCGGCATCACGCCAGACGCGGTGTTCGCAATCGTCGGGACGCCACGCACCAAGTACGGCTTCCTGGACGGCTGGCTCGTGCGGGGCACCTACCACGTCGTCAACGGCTTGTTCAAGAACGGGACCGGCACGCTCGTGGCCGGAGGCAACCAGTTCTCGCGCTCGTTCGCCCACGGGCTGACGCCGGACGTCGCGAAGCGCATCGCCACCTGGATCCCGGGGTTCCCGACCCGGATGGAGGACTTCGGAGGCCAGCAGAGCGCGAACTGGGGCACGAACTCCTACGGGGCCACCTTCCAGAAGGGTCTGCTCTTCCAGCCGGCCTCGGCGTATTGCGAGGTGTGTCACTCGTTCAAGTTCGACTTCAAGAGTCAGGCCGAGCTGCTGGCCGCTCTCGGCAACCCGGCCGAATTGCGCAAGCACACGATCAGCAAGGGCATCTCGTGCGAGGAGTGCCACGGTGCGGGTGCGCACCTCGTCGGCGCGAACTCGCGCGGCGCCGTGCCGTCCACGTGCGAGCGCTGTCACCAGCGCTTCGCCTGGAACGAACAGCAGGCGCAGCTCGCACCGAAGCGCCCCTTCACGTCCTATTTCAAGAGCACGTTTCTCTCCTGCGGCACCGAGGGGTCACAGAGCTACAACACGAAGCACAGGGACGCGGGTATGAGCTGCTCGACGTGCCACGACCCGCACGAGGTCACCGCGAACGACTGGCGTGATCCGTTCACGGTGCCCGGCTTGAAGAAGCGCTGCGAGGACTGCCATGCCGCCCAGGCCACGTTCTTCAAGAACCGCGACCTGCACGGCGCGAGCAGCTGCCCGAGCTGCCACATGCCCGTCATGATGAGCTGCGAGAACTTCGCCGCCATCCAGTACCCGGACTCGGCCGGATTCGACACGGCCCGCACGGCGCACATCTGGAAGATCAAGGTCGATCCCGCCTACAAGACGTTGAATCCTCCTGAGGGGAAAGGCCGGGACTGGAGAGACGGCGCCTGGCAGCTCACGAAGGACCAGGACGGGCGCGCGGCCCTCGACGTCATGTGGACCTGTGGCCGCACGTCGTGGTCCGACGGCCATCTGGTCGGCGGCAGCGGCTGTCACAGTCCGGTCGTGTCCCAGTTGCCAGCCGACCTGCACTTCAAGAACCAGGCGCAGGTGTACGAGCGGATCAGGGGCTGGCAGGAACCGGTGAAGACCGGGCTCGGCGACGCCCGCCAGGCCCTGGGCGACGCGCGGACGGCGCTGTCGACCAGCCCGGGGCCGGTGGCGACGCGGGCGCAGGCCCAGCTGATGATCAACCAGGCCGAAACCCTCATCGAGGCGGTCGAAGCCGATGGATCATCGGGCGTGCATGCCCCGAACTACACGAGGCAGAGAGTCGACGAGGCGAAGCTGCTGGCAGCCGGCGCGCGCGATCTGGCCGCCGGCACGTCAGCTCAGAGGAGACGCTGACGTCACAGCCCCGTGGGGCCCTGGCGAACGCCACAGACGAGCCACGTCAACGGCCCTGGCCCGGACGTCGAACCCGAGCGCGCACGTCACCTGGCAGCGGCGGCAACGCGTGCAAGCGATCTCCCCGGCCGGCAAGCCGGCCAGCGTGGCACGCGCGCGCCACGGCTGCTGGTAGCCGACCGCGTACATGTAGCTCCGCATCAGCCGCGGAACGTCCACCCGCGACGGGCATTGATCGAGGCATCGCGTGCACTGCTGGCAGTAGAGACCCGCGTGCCCGAGCATCCCTCCGGCACGCAGGTCTCGCTGCTCGTCCAGCGTCAGGCCCGGATCCCTGAGCACCGCAAGGTCTTCGTTCAGCTCATCGAAGTTCGCGAAGGCCGGGATGGTGCTGCAGACGTGCTCGTCCTGCACGACCCACTTCAGCGCCGCCTTCATGTTGATCTTGCGCAGCCGGAACGAGTCCCAGTACACCCCAGCCTGCGTCTTCATCGCGAGCACGCCGACCCCCGCGGCAGCGGCCTCCGCGATTGCCGCGCGCACCTCGTCGCGATGGGACTGCCGGAAGTTGTAGGACGTCAGCACCACATCCCAGAAGCCGCTCTTCACGACAGCCCGGATCACGGCCGGCTCGTTGCGGTGCGTGGCGATCCCGGTGAACCGGATCCTGCCCGATCGCTTCAAACCGTCGAACGCCCTCATGTAGGGCTCGTGCAGCACGGTCGCCGGTTCGTTGATCGACGCGAGGAAGTAGATGTCGAGACCGGTGAGGCCCAGCCGCTCGAGGCATCCGTCGATGGAGGCGCCGAGGCTCACCGGGTCCGACGTCGTGCCCAGATCCTCGGAGGGCCCGCCTCCCCGCCACTGATACGCGAGGTCCGGGCTGCTGCCGATCGCGAAGGACTCGCGTCCGCGGCCGCGCAACACCTGGCCCAGCAGACGTTCGTGATTCTGCTCGGCGTACGAGCCCGACGTATGGATGTAGCTCAGGCCGGCGTCGAGGGCGGCACGCAGCAGGCCAGGGTCGTAGATCGACCCGATGCTCACGACGGGCAGTTTCAGACCGGTGCGGCCAAGGGTGCGTAGGGATGAAGGGGCCGGACGGGAACCGCTGGACTCCCGGTCCGGCGGCCGCGAACAGGCGCCAGCCGCCAGTCCCCCGAGCCCGGCGGCGAAGAACTCCCTTCGCGTGGACCGCCCATCGGCTGGCATCGGCGCGAGCCCTCCTCCCGGTCATTCTAGCGCTGGAGGGCGGGCCAGGCGTTTCCGCGCCGGCGCCCGTCACTTGGCGACGCCGGTCCACAGGAACCAGGCGCCCATCAGCAGGAGGAACACCTGCGACAGCCGGTTGACCACGACGCGATTTCGCGCCAGCAGTTCGTCGGCCAGCGACACGCCCAGCAGAGCGGGCGCCGTCCCCGCACCGAACACGGCGAGCGCGGCGGCCCCCTCGAGAGTCCCGCCGCGGGCCACCGCCGCGATGAGCGCCGAATACAGCA
Organism: uncultured Vicinamibacteraceae bacterium; assembly: GCA_964387935.1. Classification (GTDB taxonomy): domain Bacteria; phylum Acidobacteriota; class Vicinamibacteria; order Vicinamibacterales; family JAFNAJ01; genus CAYLZN01. The sequence continues at coordinate 3,783 of CAYLZN010000401.1, forward strand.
GCCCACAGGGCAGCAGCCCGAGAAACAGCCCCATCGCGAACGGGTGTCCGGGGACCTGGGCCTTCACTCGACCTGCCACGCTCGTGAACAGCCTGCTGCCGGCCTCGCCGTGCGGCGCGAGGTCCGAGAGCGCCGCCAGCGCCCACACCACCAGCACGCTCCCGGCGACGATACCCGCGGCGCGCTGCAGGCCCATTAGCGATCCCGCGAATTCCACGGCGCTCCCGAGCGCGCCGGCAATCGCGCCGAGGCCCGCGTAGGTCGCGAGGCGCCCCGCCGTGTACCAGCACTGCGCGGTGAACATCGCCCGGCGGGCACCGGCCGCGGCGTAGCGCCGGGACACGAACAGGACGAACGGCGAGCACATGCCGACGCAGTGCCCGAAGCCCCCGAGGAGGCCCAGTGTCAGGAACCCGAGGAGGTCGACCGTCTGGATCACGCCTTGCCTGGCGACCTCACGCCGGTGCGAGGACGACGTGCCTGCGGGCGGCCGCCTGCTGCGCCTGGATGGCCGTGAGGTTGATCGTGAACACGATGTCCTCGACCAGGCATCCGCGCGACAGGTCGTTGACCGGCTTGGCCAGGCCCTGCAGCATCGGTCCCATGCTCACGACGTTGGCGGACCGCTGCACGGCCTTGTAGGTGACGTTGCCGGTGTTCAGGTCCGGGAACACGAGCACCGTCGCCTGTCCGGCGACGGTCGAGCCCGGCGCCTTCAGCCGCGCCACGTC
>CAYLZN010000402.1:0-4504 GCA_964387935.1 uncultured Vicinamibacteraceae bacterium
GGACACGTTCTCGAGGATCGTCCCGAACCGTCGCGTGGTCGCGTAGATCTGCGGTTCGGCCTCGGGCGAGAGGCGGATCATCTTCGCGTAGCAGCCGCCCTCGAAATTGAAGACGCCCCGGTCGCTCCACCCGTGCTCGTCGTCGCCGATGAGCTGTCGTTCCGGATCGCTCGACAGCGTGGTCTTGCCCGTGCCGGACAGCCCGAAGAAGAGTGCGACATCTCCCGCCAGCCCGACGTTGGCCGAGCAGTGCATCGGCATCACGTTCCGCATCGGCAGCAGGTAGTTCATCACCGTGAAGATCGACTTCTTGATCTCGCCCGCGTAACTGGTGCCGCCGATGAGCACGAGGCCCTTCGCGAAGTTGATGATGACGAAGACCTCTGATGCCGTCCCGTGCAGCGCCGGGTCCGCATGGAACCTCGGCATGTCGATGACCGTGAATTCGGGGTGGTGATGCTCGCGCCGCGTCGGGTCCGATTCCGGGATGAACATGTGGCGCGCAAACAGGCTGTGCCACGCGTACTCGGTGATGATCCGGACCGGCAGCCGGTAGGCGGGATCGGTGCCGGCGTAGCAGTCCTGGACGAACAGTTCCTTGCCCTCGAGGAAGGCCAGCATGTGCCGGTGCAGGGCGTCGAAGTGCTCGGTCGTCACGGGCCGGTTCACCTTGCCCCACCAGACACGGTCGCTCGTGGACGCGTCCCGGACCACGAACTTGTCGTTGGGCGAGCGTCCCGTGTGGTGCCCGGTGCGGCACACGAGCGGACCGTGGTCCGCGACGAGGCCCTCGCGCCGGCGGATGGCCTCTTCGTAGAGCGACGAGGTCGTCAGGTTCCAGTAGATGCGGGCGACGTTGACGATGCCGTGAGCGTCGAGACCCATGATCGGCTGGACTTCGGTGTGCATGGCGCCTCCCGGGAAGTCGTGACGCAGAACAACAAGAGGGGGGCGGGCTCTGCCGACGACACGGCATCGTACCCGCCGGCTGGAGGCGTGTAAAGGGGGCTAGGCCGCCGACATCGGCAGATCGCGGTCCGCGTGCGCCTGCTGGAACGCATCGACGACCGAGGGATCGAACTGGGTGCCAGTGCCGCGAAGCAACTCGCCGAGGGCCTCTGACTCATCCATCGCCGGCCGGTACGTGCGCGGCTGCAACAGCGTGTCGAAGGTATCCACGACGGCGAGCAGGCGGGCGGCGAGCGGAATGGCGTCGGCCTGCAGCCCCTCCGGGTACCCCGACCCGTCCCACCACTCGTAGCGCGTCGCGACGATGCGCGCGGCACGAGCCAGGAAGCGGTGCCCCTGGCAGAGCTCGCGCCCGATGACGGGAAGTCGATGGATGAGCGCCCGCTCCGGCGGAAGGAGCAGGCCCGCCTTGCGGGCGAGGGCGTCAGGCATGGCCAGGCGCGGGAGGTCGTGCACGAGGGCCGCCCGGTAGAGGGTCTCGCCTTCCCCCGGCCCGAGACCGATGCGTCCTGCCAGACGACGACAGGTCGTGGCGACGCGGCGGCCGTGCTCGTGGAGGCCTGGCACGTTGATCGTCAGCATTCCGACGAGCGCGTCCAGCGCGGCGTCCGAGTCGATCGACAGTTCCCGGATCGACGCCTCGAGCTGCTGCTGCCGGTGGACGAGTTCCTGCTCGACCTGCGCGTGCTTGCGTCGCACGGAGACCGCGGCCCGGTGCCAGTCCACGCCGCGACGAACGGCGTCGCGCAGTCGGTCGCGCCCGAACGGTTTGATGAGACAGTCGATGACGCCCAGCCGCAGACCGAGCACTGCGGGTCCGACGTCCTGCGCCGCGGTCGCCATGATGAGCGCGGTCTCGGGCGATCGGGCCCGCAGTTGCTCGAACACCGCGAACTCGCCGGGGCCCGGTGGGTGGACCTCACAGAGCGCCACCGCGACCGGGGCCTGGTCCACCGTCACGAGCGCCTCGTCGGGTGACGCGGCCGTCAGGACGTGGTGTCCGGCGGCCTGAAGCCAGCGCACGGTCTGGTCCTGTCCGGCGGCGTCCCGATCGACGATCAGGACGGAGTCGACGTGGATCACGGTCGCGGTCATCCCCGCCTCCTAGGCCGTGGCCTTTTCGCCGTCGTCACGCGCGTGCCCCTTCCGTCGGGCGATCGTCGTCCCGAGGTCCAGCCGCTCCAGACGACGGTAGAGCGCCCGGCGGCTGACGCCCAGCATCCGTGCCGCGGCTTTCTTGTTGCCGCCCGTGCGCTGCAGCGCGCGCATGATGTGCTCGCGCTCGACGGTGGACAGCAGGTCACCATCCTCGCGCGTCGCCGGCCGCGGCCATGACACCTGAGCCGCGGGGGGGGGCTCCGGCAGGCAGGACGCGATGTGCTTGTCCGTGATGAGGTCGCCGTCGGCGAGGTCGCACGCCCGATCGACGACCTCCTCGAGTTGACGCACGTTACCGTCCCACCCGGCGGCGGCAATCATGGCCTCCGCTGCCGTGGTGAGGCCTCGCACGGGCTTGCCGAGCCGCTGTCCAGCGTCCTGCAGGAACGCCGACGTGAGATACGGGATGTCCTCGCGGCGGTCGCGGAGGGCTGGCAGCACGAACTCGGCGTCGCACAGCAATTGAAGGAGGTCAGCGCGGAAGTGCCCCGAGGCCACCTCGGCCCGGAGGTCCCGACTGCTGGTCGCCAGCACCTGCGGTAACGCCGCGCACCGCGCGGGGTCGCGATCGGCGTCGGCCAACTGGCCGGAAAGCCAGGCCTGAACGGGGCCCACCAGCTGCGTGACCTCGTCGATCAGGAGGGTGCCGGCCTCGGCGCTCGCCAGGAACCCGGCCGCGTGGCCCTGGTCGGTGAGAACCTCCGCGCGGACCGTGACGAAGGGCCGGTCGGCGCGAGGCCCGGCGGCGTGCAGGGCCCGCGCCAGCAGTTCCTTGCCGGTGCCCTGTTCGCCGCTGATGACCGCGGTCCGCACGTGAGGCGCGAGGCGGCGCACGAGTTCGAACAACTCCTGCATGGCCGGACTGCGGCCGATCATCCCGTGGAACTCCAGCCGCCTGGCCAGGTCTGCCTCGGTGTCGAGGATCGTCTGGCGCTGGACGCCCTGGCTCCGCACCGCCGACAGGAGGGACTCGAGCCTGGACAAGTCGATCGGCTTGCTGAGATAGTCCCTCGCACCGAGCTTGACGGCTTCGACGGCCGCGTCCTGGCTCGCGTAGCCCGTCATGAGGATGGCCTGGCAGGTGGGATCGGCGTCCCGGACCGCGCGGAGCACTTCGAGCCCGTTCACCTCGGGCATGTGGAGATCGATGAGCGCCACATCGGCGCGCCGCCGCCTGAGCGTGTCGAGCGCAGCCTGTCCCGAGCCGCAGGTGACGACGTCGTATCCCCAGCGCTCGGCCAGACGTCGCAGCAACTGGACGAAGTTCGGGTCGTCATCGACCACCAGGAGGACCGGAGGTTCCCCGTTCATGTCTGCTCCTCGCTACCGGAATGGCGTCCGCCGAGGCCCGGCCGTCGAGAGGAGACGGACCGCGGCCGCGTGCGGAACCGCGCACACCGAGCAAATCGGCAAGGCCGGTCTCCGGCTTCAAGTGGCGCTGGCCGCGGTGCTCGTGGCGATGGTCGGCTGCGCGCCGCGGAGCCGACCGACGGTGGCCGGGCCGCCTCCGGCGGCTGAGCCGCGGGGCGGCGCCCTGATGATCCGGCTGGGGCCCGAGGCGGGCGGAGGCACCGTGCGGGTAGGGCTCGAGGCGTACGTCGCGGGCGTGCTGGCCGGGGAGCAGGCGGTGGGAACTCTGCCGGCCACCGTCGCGACGAAGGTTCTCGAATTGCAGGCGGTGATTTCGCGGACCTACGCCGTGGCCAACCGCGGACGCCATGCGCGAGAGGGGTTCGACCTGTGCGCGCAGACACACTGTCAGGTCTTCCGGCCGGACGGGCGTCCGGGGGAGCGCCGACCGATCGTCGAGGCTGCGGTCGCCGCGACGGCGGGAGTGGTCTTGACACACGGGGGCAGGCCAATACAGGCCCTTTTTCACGCCGACTGTGGCGGCCACACGAGCGCGGCCGCGGATGTGTGGGGAGGCCTGGGCCAGCCGTACCTGGTGGCGCGACCGGACCCTTGGTGTTCCACCCGGCCGTCGTCGGCCTGGACGCTGAGCCTGACGGCTGCGGAACTGGGCCAGATGCTGGCAGCCGAGGGGTTGGCCGGCATCCAGGGCGACATCCGGTCGGTGGCGGTTGGGCGGGTCGATCAGGGTGGGCGGGCGAGCACGCTGGTCGTCCGGGGCACGGTGCCGGTTGCCGTACGCGGGGAGGACTTTCGGCGGGCCGTGACGCGTCGCCTCGGTCCAAGGGCGTTTCGGAGCCTCACGATTGCGGTCGAACGGACCGCCAACGGCTTCCTGTTCCGTGGGCGGGGGTTTGGCCACGGCACCGGCCTGTGCCAGGCGGGCGCGCTCGCCCGCCTGCAGGCCGGCGACTCGGTCCAGCAAGTGCTGAGCTACTACTACCCGGGCACAACCCTGGGGTCAGGT
>CAYLZN010000403.1:0-1867 GCA_964387935.1 uncultured Vicinamibacteraceae bacterium
AGCGTCCGGCTGAAGTCCTCGTCCTGATATCGGTGGTCGAGCCGCCCGGCGCGCTCCAGGGCCAGGTGCGCGTTCTTGAATTCCCTGCCCACCTCGACGCGGGTCGGCGCTGCCACGTGGTCGAACTCGTAGAAGATCGAGCCATCGCTCCGGTCACCCGTCTGCACGATGACCGTCAGCCGCCCGTCGGCGTACGGTCGCACCCCCGAGATACTCGGTTGCTCGTTCATCTCCTCGTCGACGCAGGAGCGAGGGAAGACGAGAAACTCGCGCGGCCCACCCGGTGGGCAGTCCTTGCAGCGGAACCTGGGGTTTTCAGCCGGGGCGGACCCGCCCACACGTCCGTCGTCGAACAGGGCGAGGCTCGCGCCGCGCGACTCGTTGTTGGTTGCTCCAATGAACACCGTGTGGGTTGCCCCGAGCGCTGCCTCGTCGATGAGACCGACGAAGCCATTGCTCACGTACCGCGAATGCAGGCGGCCGTCCGGGCCGAACCCCTCGACGATCTCCGGGTACCACAGGCTGTGGGTGAACGCGAGCCACAGCGACGCGACGCCGTTGTGGTTCTCGGTGACGAACGACGCATGGGCCAGCCAGGGCGGCGAAAAGGTCTCCGGACCGAAATGCACGGTGTCCGAGGGCACGCGTGTGAGCAGCACCCGGCCTTCGGGCCCCAGCACCAGGAAGGGCCGGGCATCCAGCCGTTCGGCGCTGACGCGCACGATGACCTCGTTCCTGCCGTCGCCATCGAGGTCCACCAGCGTGACGAGCGGGGGGTGCGCGAACTTCTTCACCCCGAGCGCATGCTCCCACAGCAACGTCTCGTCCGCGTCGAAGGCCCGCACACGGTCACCCTCGACGACCACCCGTTCGGGACCCGTGCGTGCGGCCGCCGCGGGACGTGGGCCGGCCGGCGAGGTGAACAGACTCCACAGCAGGGCTGCCACTGAAAGGACGAACGCGACCGCGACGCCGATCCAGACGCGGGAATTCAGTGAGCCCCGCATCGTGGGCTGCGGCACCGTCGTCCCCGTGTCATGCGCGGCGGCGTCGGACGCCGAGATGTCGAGCAAGACGTCCGCGTCCTCGTGTATCGCGGCGTGAGCGCCGTGTTGATGCGGACGGCGGTTCTGCTCCCACGCGTCGAGTTCCTCCGCGAAGGCGTACACGATCTCGCCGCCCTCGCCGGACACGCGTCGCACCGGCAGCCCATAGACCTGTTCCCAGCGCTGCACGGTACGCACGCCCTTGCCGAAATGCGCGGCAATCTCCTTCCAGCCGTTGAGCCGGGTGCGGGCGCTCATGGTTCGAAGTCAGCGACGTCCAGCCGGCTCGCCTACTCGTAGTACTGCTTGTACATCCCGCGTCTGAAGAGCCAGCCACCGAGGGGGCCGAGCCACTGCAGTACGTAATACATGTACCCGAGGTCCATCAACTCGATCAGGTTGCCGTCGAAGTCCTTCGCAAAAAAGAACCAGTGGCCGCGGGGGGAGCGCTCGGGCTTGCTCACGCACTCGACGCCCTTGCGCTGGAGGTGGTCGTACCAGCGCTGGAGGTGGCGCACGTTCAGCGAGAAGTGGGTCAGCCCGACCTGGTTCCAGCGGTTCGCGTAATGCGGCTGCTGCGGATCGAACGCGAAGATCTCCAGCACGCCGCCGCCGGGGACCCGGATCCAGCCGATCTTGCACCGGGGCGCCGGGCCGTCCACGCCGAAGAACGCGCGGACGCGGTCGGACGGCGTGTCGGCCACGCCGACGAGCGGGCATCCGAAGACGTCGGCGTAGAAGCGCACGGCCTTGTTGAAGTCCGAGACGGTGATGCCGACGTGGCTGAAGGAGCGGGCTTTCATAGGCGGGCTCAAGGCTCA
>CAYLZN010000403.1:1967-4499 GCA_964387935.1 uncultured Vicinamibacteraceae bacterium
TCGAGCCCGCCCCACGCAGGTGGTGTTCGCAGATGTGGTCGGCGACCCGCAAGGCCTGCGCGGCAATCGTGAGCGCGGGATTGACCGCGGCCGATGAGGGAAAGAACGAGGCGTCGACGACGAAGAGGTTCTCGACGTCGTGCGTGCGGCAGAACGGGTCGAGCACGGACGTGCGCGGGCCGGTCCCGAAGCACAGCGTGCCGCACTGGTGGGTCGTGTTCCGGCTCTTGTAGGAGTGCGCCATGATCTTCCAGAACCCGAGGCGCTTGAGCATGCGCGTGGCTTCCGCCACGAGGCGACCGTGCGCCACCAGGTTGTTGGCGCGATACGCCAGCCGGATGCGCCCATCGGGCTCGAGCGTCACGCGGTTCTCCGGATCCGGCAGATCCTCGGAGACCGCCAGCCAGTCCACGCCGCGCGCCACCCAGGCCTCGTAGGCCCAGAGCGGAATGCCGTGAAGGAGCCAGTACTTCGGATCGGTGTCCCCCACGAGCTTGGCCATGATGCCGTGGGTGCGTCCCTGCGTCTGGAGGTGCCCGAGCGGGTACGGCGTGTCGGGCCCCCGGAAATAGAAGTCGTTGACGGCCACCGTCTTCTGGAACACGGTGTCGTTCAGGCGGAACGGGTGGAACCCCTGCATCATGGTGGCGAGATGCGCCATATAGCGGCGGCCGACCAGTCCCGACGAGTTCGCCAGGCCGTTGGCGTGCCTGTCGGTGGCCGACCGCAGCAGGAGCACCGCCGAGTTCACAGCCCCGCAGGACGACACGACGAGTGGGGCCTCGACGCGCCACACGTCGCCGTTGCGCTCGACCTCGGCGGCCGTCACGCGCGTGCCGGCAGGATTGGTCACCAGGCGGCGTGCCAGCGCCCCGGTCCAGAGCGTCACGTTGGGCCACTGCAGCGCGGGACGCACGGTGCAGACGTCCGCGTCGCTCTTGGCGTCCACCTGGCAGGGAAACGAGTTGCACGTGTTGCACAACAGGCACCCGCCGGACTCGCCAGGCCGGAGCAACCCGAGCGGCAGAGGCGAGGGATGCAGACCCTGCCCGCGCAGGCGCTCGACGAGCTGGGCGATGTGCGGGCCATGGGGCACGGCCGGATACGGATAGGGGCCGCGAGGCGGCTCGGTCGGGTCGTCGCCGCACGCGCCGCGGACCTGATACAGCCGCTCCGCGCGGTCGTAGTACGGCGCGAGCGTCTCGTAGTCGATCGGCCAGGCCGGGGAAATCCCGTCGAGGTGCTTCACCTCCTGGAAGTCCTCGCGGCGGAGGCGATAGAGCACGCTGCCCCAGTACTTCGAGTTCCCGCCGACGCCGTAGTGCATGTACGGCAGGAATTCCTCGCCCTTCTCGTCCAGCCATCGCTCGGAGGTCCGATAGCGAAGATCGCGCCAGACCGCCACCGGGTCCCAGTTCTCCGGTTCCCGCGGAACGAAGTCTCCTCGCTCCAGCAGGAGGATCCGGGCGCCGGTCGGTGCCAGGGCGTGGGCCAGGGTGCCGCCGCCGGCGCCCGTCCCGATGATGATGATGTCGTAGCCGTCGTGCCGCATCGATTAGCTGGTCCGGGTGCCAGGGCCCAGGCTCGCGTAGACCTGGTCCATCAGGCGCTGGTCCTCGATGGCCCGCTCGAGGCTCATCTCGGGCGGGCGCCCCTCACGAATGGCACCCAGGAAGTCTCGATACATCGCCTGGTATCCACGGATGTCACGAAACCCGGGGACGTGCAGCCGTGGCGCCCCGCGGCCCCGGGCGAGCACGAACGCGCCGTTCGACTCGAAGGTGATGATACCTTGCCGGCCGAACAGCTTCGACAGGCGGAGCCCGCGCAGCAGGGACGGAACCTCGCGGGAATAGTACAGCGCGCCGGCCGCGCCGTTCTCGTACCGGAACGCGACCAGCATGCTCTTGGCACGACTGTCCGGGCCATCCGACGCCGGTGGAGGGCGAAAGCCGACGATGGACTCGATGCGCGGTCCCAGGCTGCCCGCCAGGTGCAGCCAGTGAATACCTTCCTCGAAGAAGGCGTCACCGCCGGCCATGGACTCGTCGTTTCGCCAGTCGCTGGCCGTCTTCAGACGCTTCGCCAGCGTCGCGAAGTGACCGAACACCATCTCGCCGATGGCGCCCTCGGCGAGCAATCGCCGCAGCGTCACCGCCAGGGGCTTGTAGTGGTCGTTCTCCCCGACGATCACCACGCGACGGGCGAGGTCGCGGGCGGCAACGGCGGTGGCGAAGTCCGCGAGGGTCGGGAACGCGGGCTTTTCGACGAGCACGTGCTTGCCGGCGGCCAGCGCCTGCACGGTGAGCTCGCGGTGGTCTCGCGGCGGGACGGCCACGACGACGGCGTCCACATCGGCGCTGGTGATGGCGGCCTCGTAGGAACCGAAGGCGGCGGCGCCCCCGAACTTCGCGCGATAGGCCTCGGCCTTCGAGGCGTCCCGGCTGGCGTAGCTCGGGAGCACCTCCCGGCGCAACGCCCTGAGGTGCCGGCTGTGCACGTCGGAGATGAAGCCGCAGCCGAGGAACGCGA
>CAYLZN010000404.1:0-4479 GCA_964387935.1 uncultured Vicinamibacteraceae bacterium
ACAACCCGCCGCCATGCAACAGCCGTCGAATCGGCGGGAGAAATCCACACCGACATCCAGCGGGGATTCATCAGGGCCGAAGTCGTGACCTACGAGCACCTGGTCGCCCGGGGCACCCTCGCCGCCTGCCGCGAGCACGGCGAGGTGCGCCTGGAAGGCAAGGACTACGTGGTCCGCGACGGGGACGTCATCAACTTCCGTTTTGCGACGTAGCCCCGCGGCATGCCCATCCAGACCATCGTGGTGTGCGAGGCCCAGGTCCCCTTCGTCGAGGGCGGCGCCGAGTTCCACGTCCGCGAGCTGGTCCGCCAGTTGCGCGCGCACGGGTTCACGACCGAGCTGGTCAGCATCCCGTTCAAGTGGTACCCCAAGGACGAAATCCTGGCGCACGCGGCGGCGTGGCGGCTCATCGACCTGAGCGAGAGCAACGGCCGGCCCATCGATCTCGCGGTCGGCACCAAGTTCCCGTCGTACTTCGTGCGGCACCCGCGCAAGGTGACGTGGCTCATCCACCAGTACCGCGCCGCCTACGATCTGTGCGGCACGGTCTACAGTGATTTCGCCGACGTGGAGCTCGACGTCGGCCTGCGTCAGACGCTGCTCGATCTCGACGGCCGCATGCTGGGCGAATGCGTGCGGCTCTTCGCCAACGCACGCAACACCGCCTCGCGACTGGCGCGCTTCAACGGGCTCACGGCCGACCCCCTGTACCACCCGCCACGCCTGTCGCCCCTCCTTCGGCCGGGACCCTCCGGCGAGTACGTGCTCTCGGTGGGACGTCTCGAATCGGTGAAGCGCGTGGACCTGCTCGTTCGCGCGATGACGAACGTGGATGCGCCGCTCCGGCTCGTGATTTGCGGCGACGGGACGCAGCGCACGAACATCGAGGCGCTCGCGCACGGACTCGGCGTGGCGGACCGCATCGCATTCCTCGGGGCTGTTGGCGACGACGTCCTGGTGGACCTCTACGCGGGGGCCCTCGCGGTGCTCTATCCGCCCTTCGACGAGGACTTCGGCTACGTGACGCTCGAAGCGTTCCTTGCGAGGAAGCCGCTCGTCACGGCCTTCGACAGCGGTGGTCCGCTGGAGTTCGTCGAGGACGGCGTCAACGGCTTCGTGCGGCCACCAGAGCCCGAGGCGTTCGCGGACGCGATCAACCGTCTCGCGGCGGATCGTGCGCGGGCCGCGTCGCTGGGCGAAGCAGGATACGATAAGGCACGCCTCATCACCTGGGACGGCGTCATCGAGCGACTGGTGGGCGGGCTGTGACGAAGCTGATCATCCAGATCCCGTGCCTGAACGAGGCGGAGACGCTGCCGGCCACGTTGCGGGATCTCCCCACCCGCCTGCCCGGTGTCGACGTGGTCGAGTGGCTGGTCGTCGACGATGGGTCGCGTGACGGCACGGCGGAGGTCGCGCGGGCCTCGGGGGTGCACCACGTCGTGCGCTTCCGCCGCAACAAGGGACTGGCCGCGGCGTTCATGGCCGGCCTCGACGCCGCCGTCAAGCTCGGCGCCGACTACATCGTCAATACCGATGCGGACAACCAGTACAGCGGGTCCGACATTCCCAAGCTGCTCGCGCCGCTCCTGCGGGGCGAGGCGGACATCTGCATCGGCGACCGCAACATCCGCACGATTCAGCACATGTCGCTCCCGAAGAAGTCGTTGCAGCGCCTGGGCAGCTGGGTCGTCCGCCAGGTCTCGAGTACGACGGTACCCGACACCACGAGCGGGTTCCGCGCCTACACCCGCGACGCGGCGCTGCGCATGGTCGTGGTGTCCGACTTCTCCTACACACTCGAATCGATCATCCACGCGGGAAAACGCCGTCTCGCCATCGCCCACGTGGCCGTGGCCACCAATCCCGGCACGCGCGAGTCGCGTCTCTTCGACAGCGTCTTTTCGTACATCAAGAAATCGGCGGCAACCATCGTCAGGATCTACGCGTCGTACGAACCGCTCAAGGTCTTCACCTACATCGGTCTGGCGGTGTTCGGCGTCGGCTTCCTGGTCTCCTTGCGCTTCCTCTACTTCTTCGTCACCGGCACCGGGCTCGGACACCTGCAGTCCCTCATCCTCTCCGCTGTGCTCATGATCGTGGGCTTCCAGATCGTGCTCATCGGTCTCGTCGCGGACCTGATGGGCGGCAGCCGACGCCTGCTGGAGGACCTGCTCTACCGGGTCCGGAAGCTCGAGCTCGCGGTCACCGACGCGCGAAGCGGGGCCCGACACCCCGAGGCACCCGAGGACGCCGACGTGCCAGCGACCGCTGCGGGGCGGCGCTCGACCCGGGAACGCTGACGTGGCCGACCCCTCAGCAACATCCATCGTCATTCCGGCCTATAACGAGGAGGCGGTGATCGGCGCCGTCGTCAGCGGCCTGCGCGCCGAGGCCCCGTGGCACCAGATCCTCGTCGTCGACGACGGCTCGAGCGATGGCACCGGGGATGCGGCACGGGCGGCCGGCGCCGACGTCGTGCGACATCCGTACAACAAGGGCAACGGCGCCGCGGTGAAGACCGGGATCCGCGCCGCAACGGGCGAGTTCGTCCTGATCGTCGACGCCGACGGGCAGCACCAGCCGCGCGACGCGAGGCGGCTCGTGGCACCGCTGGGTGAGTACGACCTCGTGGTGGGCGCCCGCGCCCGCCGCACACAGGCCTCGGGCACGCGGTCGATCGGCAACGCCGCGCTCAACCGTCTGGCGAGCTACCTGACGGGGCGGCCCATCCCGGACCTCACCTCGGGCTTCCGTGCCGCGAGGCGGGACTGCCTCCGCGAGTTCCTGCACCTGCTGCCGAACGGTTTCTCGACGCCGACCACCACGACCCTGGCCTTCCTGAAAGCCGGCTACAACGTGGCGTTCGAGCCCATCGAGGCCCGACCGCGCGTCGGCACGTCCAAGATTCGGCTGGCGCGCGATGGGGTGAAGTTCTTCCTGATTCTGCTCCGGGTGATCACGATTTTCAGTCCCTTCCGGATCTTCCTGCCGATCAGCCTGGCGGCGTTCGCCCTCGGGATCGGCTACGGCGGGTGGACCGCGTACACCCAGCACAAGATCCCGAACGGCTCCGTGCTGCTGCTGATGTTCGCGGTGGTCGTGTTCCTGGTGGGCCTGGTCTCCGAACAGATCTCCGCGTTGCGCACGGAGGGTCGCCAGTAGCCAATGCGCCCGCCAACCACCCGCACGCGCCGACTGCTCGCGGGGGCCCTTCTGGTCGGACTGGTGGTACGACTGGCCTTCGCCCTCGGGTACTGGCAGAACAAGCCGCTGACACACGATGAGCAGGAGTACCTGGCGCTGGGCCTGAACCTCGCTGCAGGCCGCGGCTTCGTCCGCGAGCTGCCCGGGACGCCATCGAGCACCTCGGCGGAGTCGTTCTCGCGCGCCCCGCTCTACCCGCTGTGGCTCGCGGCCCTCTTTCGGGTGACGTCTTTTCCCACCGATCACCTGCCGCCGGCGGTACCCCGCGTCGTGCAGGTCGCGCAGGCCCTGCTTGGTGTGGCGGTGATCTGGCTGGTGTCGCGATTCACGGCGCGCGCGGCCGGTCCCGGCGCGGGTGCCGTGGCGGCCTGGCTCGCGGCGCTCTACCCGCCGCTCGTCTGGTGCGGGGCCTACGCGCTGAGTGAAGCTGTCTACGCACCGCTCGTCCTGTCCAGCACCGCGGTGGCCGGCCTCGTCACCGACCGGCGGCACGCGCATCGCGGGCCCGGCGACACCCGGCGCATCCTCCTGGCAGGCGTGCTCGCCGGACTGGCGGCGCTCACGCGTTCGGCGGCGCTCGCGTTCCTGCCCCTGCTCGCCGCACTCCTGTGCGTCCAGCGCCGCTGGAGGCTCGCGGTCGTGCTCGCGCTCGGGGCTGTGACGGTCGTGCTCCCGTGGACCCTGCGCAACCTCGCGATTCACGACCGCCTCGTGCTCGTGGCCGCCGACAGTGGTGTGAACTTCTGGATCGGCAACCATCCCCTCGCCATCGGGGAGGGCGACCTCGCGGCCAACCCTGCGATCAAGCAGGCGCACGTCGGGTTCAGGACCGCCCTCCAGGACCTGTCACCGGAACAGCGCGAGCCGTACTACTTCGACGCGGCCGTTCGCGCCATCGCCGAGCGTCCGGGTCGGTGGCTCGTCCTGCTCGCGCGCAAGGCCTTCTACACCTGGGTACCGGTGGGGCCCTCGTACACCCTGCACTCGGCCGTCTACTACTGGGCGACCGTGCTGACGTACCTGCCCCTGCTCTTCCTCGCGGGCGTCGGCGTCCCGGCGCTCGCGGCGTCACCGAAGCCTCCTCTCGCGCTCGGCGTCCTGCTCGCGTCGTACGTGCTGCTCTGCCTCGTGACGTTCCCGCACGAGCGCTACCGGATTCCAGTCGTCGATCCGTCCTTGTGCGTGGCGGCAGCGCTGCCTCTGGCGCGGCGGAGCGGGGTGGCCTGACGTGCGACACGTGGTGGTGATGCTGACGACGTCCTACCCGCGGTT
>CAYLZN010000405.1:0-4471 GCA_964387935.1 uncultured Vicinamibacteraceae bacterium
ACCGCGTCGATCTCGTCGATGAAGATGATGCAGGGCGCGTTCTTCTTGCCCTGCTCGAACAGATCGCGCACGCGCGAGGCGCCGACGCCGACGAACATCTCGACGAAGTCCGACCCGGAGATGGAGAAGAACGGGACGTTGGCCTCACCCGCGACCGCCCGGGCGAGCAGGGTCTTGCCCGTGCCGGGAGGCCCCATGAGGAGCACGCCCTTCGGGATGCGGCCGCCGAGCTTCTGGAACTTCTGGGGTTCGCGCAGGAACTCGATGATCTCCTGCAGCTCTTCCTTGGCCTCGTCCACGCCGGCCACGTCCTTGAACGTGACCTTTTTCTGGGTGCTCGACGACAGCTTGGCGCGGCTCTTGCCGAAGGAGAGGGCCTTGTTGCCGCCGCTCTGCATCTGCCGCATGAAGAAGATCCAGAACCCGATCATGAGCAGGATCGGAGCCCAGGCGTAGAGCAACGTCGCCCAGGGGCTGGTCGTGGGCTCCTTGGCCGACACCTCGACATTGCGCTCCACGAGCTTGTTGCCGAGCCCCTCGTACTGTGGGGGCGCGTACGTGCGGAACTTCTCGCCGGACTTCGACGTGCCGAGGACGTCGTTGCCGGTGATGGTGACTTTCTGGACCTGCGCTTCGTCGAGCAGTTTGACGAACTCACTGAACGGGATCGTCTTGTCGCGGGTCTGGAACGTGGTCGAGAAGTTCCAGATGAGCACCCCGACGACGACAAGCACCATCCAGAAGAGCAGGCTCTTGAGCGTCGAGTTCAACCTTGGCCTCCTGACAGCCTTACTGCCAATATTGCAAGAGTAACACGCTTGTCGTGGCCGGCGTGACGCGTGCGGCCTCCGCCACCGCGTGTCCCGCCACCCACAGAATTCGGTCGTCGGCATCGACGACCAGGGGCACCGTGTCCCGCACCTCGCGCCGGACCTTCCGATCGACGAGCAGATCCTGCAGCTTCTTGTGCCCGCCCAGGCCCAGCGGCTGCAGTCGGTCGCCGACCCGCCGGTAACGGACCGACAGCGGCCACCGGCAGCGATCCGCGTCGAGCGTCGCCATCCCGGCCGGGGAAACCACGGCAGGGTCGGCCCCGCCCGCAGCCGCGATCGCGACCGCATCCGGCCCGGACTCGAGACGGGCCGCCAGGCGGCCGCCTCGCGGCAACGTGGCTTCGCCTGGCACCAACAGCGCAATCCGCGGAGGCGGCTGGCCCGAGCGCAGAGCCCCGTCACTCCCGGGCGCCGCCCTCGTCCTGGCGGGCGCGAAGACCAGCCAGCCGTCGTGGCGGCTCACTTCGATGCCGTGCAGACAGACACGGGCGCCGTGGCGCGTCTCGACGAGCGCCAGCGCGCGTTCCACGGCGGAGAGCGACCCGACACGCCCGGAGACAGCCTCGATGGCATGCAGGACCACGCGATGCCGCAACGCCAGCGGCAGCTGGCTGAGCGCCACGGCATCGATCTGGCACCCGTCGCCCTCCCTTAAGACGACCGGCGGGGTCGAACGGATGACGCGTCGTGCCTCCTGCTCGAGGAAGGCCGCATCGGCGGCGGCCAGGCGGGCGGCCCTCGCGAGCGCGTCGACCACACCGGGGCCCTCGTGCTGCTCGAGCCACGGGAGCACCTCGTGGCGGATGCGGTTGCGGAGGACCCGTCGGTCGAGGTTCGTCGAGTCCTCGCGGTAGGCCTGCCCGCGTTCGGCGAGATAGTCGAGAACGTCGGCCCTGGACACGGTGAGCATGGGGCGGATGACGTTCCCCCGTCCGGGACGGATCCCGCCGAGCCCCCGAAGACCAGCCCCGCGCAGCGCTCGCATCAGGAAGGTCTCGGCCTGGTCGTTCCTGGTGTGTCCGGTGGCGATACGGGTCGCGCCCACCTTGGCCGCGGCCCGTGCCAGAAAGGCGCGGCGCGCCTGGTGCCCTGCCGTTTCCAGGGAGAGTCGTCGCTCGCGGGCGAGCAGCGCCACGTCGCTTCGCTCGACGACCAGGGGAATCGCCAGCCCGGCCGCAAAGACCTCGCAGAAGGCCAGGTCGGCGTCAGCGTCCCCGCCCCGGAGACCGTGATGAAGGTGCCCGGCACCGACGAGGCTGGCACCGAGCGGTGGCAGGACCTCGGCGAGGAGCAGGCTGAGCGCCACCGAGTCAGGTCCGCCGGAAAGCGCAACGAGCACGCGGTCGCCGGGGCTTACGAGCCGATCGACACGGAGTGCGGTCGCAACCCGTCGAGCCAGCGCGTGCATGCGTGTGATCCGGCGTCAGGCCGGCGGAAACACGGGAGAAGGAATCTGGTGCCGGAGGGCGGACTCGAACCGCCGACCTAGCGCTTATGAGACGCTCGCTCTAACCGGCTGAGCTACTCCGGCCACCCCGCGACTGGTCGCCGCCTTCGCCGGCCCGCAGGGGTCAGCGAATTCATAACTATAGCTCACATCGCGTCCTGGCGATTGATCCAGAAGCGATGGGCGGCGGCCACGCCGCGGACCCGGGCGAGCCGTTCCTCATGCTCGGTCAGTTCCTCGAGGGACAGGGCGCCACGGGCCGTGGCCGTCTCCAGAAGTCGGCCGTGAGCAGCCAGCAGGTCCTCGACGTGGAGAAGCTGCACGCCCAGGAGGTCGATGGCCCTGGCATCCGCGCGCAGCCTGTTCATGGCCTGCGAGCCTCCCAACGGCGAATCAGACAGTCGCGGAATGGGTCTCACAACCTGCTCGGTGGGGGTCGCCGAACCGAAGGCGGCCCCCACCAACCCCCTCTTGCTAGCACCGGCGCGCGATGTCTCAATGCGAGGCACATACCAAGAAGGCGCGGACGAAAGTCGGCACAAAACCACGTGTTTTCACCATATGCGGAACGAAAAGACGCCAGTAGATGAGACTTTTCACCTCAGCCGGGGAGACTACCGGCATGTAATGGTTTTTGTGGAACTCAGCAAGCCAACGGCTACTGCTGAGCGACCAATAGTCCAGCTAGGAGCGGAATCAAGATCTCGTGATGGCCGACCAGCGCATACCCGCGACCCACCCCGGCCGTCGGCCGCCGAACGACGTTCGTTTCGGCCCGATACTGGCGAATGAAATCGAGGCTGACCGTCGTCAGGCCCGTCAGGTCCACGCCGCGGTTCCGCGCAAGCGCGACGGCTTTCAGAAACACCTCCGGCAGGACGACCGCCGACCCACAGTTGAGGTAGACGCCGCCGGTCAGGCGGCACACCGACGCCGCAAAATAGCGGAAGTCGCGGAGGCTGCCTTCGCCGAGCGCGGCACCGGACGCCGAAGGGTGCATGTGCACGGTGTCGGTCCCCAGCGCCAGGTGTACGGTGACGGGCACACCCAGCCGAGCCGCCTGGGTGACCACGCTGACCGTCCCGTGGGGCGGGTTCTGCTCCAGCAACCACTCCCCAACCGCCTGGCCGATGCCCTGTCCCTTCGCCACCCCGGCCTTGATGATCTCGTTGAGATCGCGGCCGGTCTCGGTGGCCATCCCGAAGCGCCCGGGGCCGAGCGCGGCCTCGACGTCCTCCGATGTCATGCCCCCTATGGCCATTTCGAAGTCGTGAATCAGGCCCGCGCCGTTGGTGGCGACCGCCGAGACGAATCCCCGGGCCATGAGATCGACCAGCAGCGGTCCGAGGCCGACCTTGATGACGTGCCCGCCAAAACCCCAGAGGATCGGCGCGCTCCTCCGCCTGGCGGCGGCGATCGCCTGGACGACGTCGCGCAGGTCGGTCCCGGCGAGCTGGCGGGGCAGGGCGTCCAGGAACTCGCTGAGGGTCGCGCCGGGCCCGAGAGGCCTGGCCAGATCCTCGTGGTGCACCTTGCTCGGCCGCGACGCGAGCGGATAGGTGGACACGTCCGACAGGTCGAGTTCGTGGTACGGCAGTTTCACAGGCATCGCGTCCACCTCATGCAATGAACATGGCATCGCCGTAGCTGTAGAAGCGGTACCGCGCGGCGATGGCTTCCCGGTAGGCCTCGAGGACCCGCTCCCGACCGGCGAACGCGCACACCAGCATCAGCAGCGACGACCGCGGCACATGGAAGTTGGTCAGCAGCGCGCCGACGACTTCGAAGCGGAACCCTGGGTAGATGAACAGCGCGGTCGATCGTCGTCCCGGCAGGA
The DNA here is from genome assembly GCA_964387935.1 of uncultured Vicinamibacteraceae bacterium. Lineage (GTDB taxonomy): Bacteria > Acidobacteriota > Vicinamibacteria > Vicinamibacterales > JAFNAJ01 > CAYLZN01. Next base: position 4,118 of record CAYLZN010000405.1, read on the forward strand.
GCGCCCCTCCGGCGTCGCGCGCGGCGCTCTCGAGGGCGCGCGTCACGGTCGTCCCCACAGCGACGATCCGGCGCCCGCTGAACCGGGCGGCCTCGAGTCTCGTGGCCGCCTCGGGGGTGATCTCGAACGTCTCGGCCTCGGGGCGCTCCGATCAGCTGATCGCGAGGCGCGGCAGCGACCTTGCGATGCTGGTCGATGACCACAACGCCTTCGCCGTCTACCGAGACCCCGACAGCCTGTCGTGGTTCGTGTTCGATGATCGCAAGACCTACAAGCCCAACGAAGAGGCGCGCATCAAGGGCTATCTGCGCATCAAGAAGACCGGCAAGGGCGAAGACCTGGCGGCGCTGCCGG
>CAYLZN010000406.1:0-4471 GCA_964387935.1 uncultured Vicinamibacteraceae bacterium
GTGGGGTACTGTTATTTTCTTTCGGGTTTGGGGGTGTGCCCCCAAAACCAAAAAATTAAACCCCCTGACCCCAACCCGCCACTCCAATTTCTGCCATGACCGAGGCCTTGTGGCCCTCGGCCATGGCAGAAATTGCGAATTCAACTCCCGACCCCTTTTTTCGCCTTCGCCATCCCGCGCTCGATGGCGTCCACGAGGTACGGCCGCAACTCGTGCGGGGGAATGATGCGGTCCAGCGACCCCACCTGGAGGGCGCGCTGAACGCTGTGGATGTGGTCGAACTCGTCGGCCACCACGCCGAGCATCTCGGATCGCACCGTCTTCGTGAGCGACACCAGCTTCGACCGCAGCCGACGTCTGGTCGCGTCGTCTGCGGCGGCCATCGGCTGTTCGCGGTCCACGACGCGTGGGTCCTTCTTCGTGCGCTGGTCCACCTCGCGCGCGAACACCACCGCGGCCGCCGGGGCGCCCCCGATGACCGAGGCATAGGTTCCCTCGAGCGCCACGACCTCCATGTTGTCATTCAGCACCTTCGAGAAGACGACGAAGGCGCCGCCGTGGTACCGCGACACGACGCAGAAGACGATGGGCCCGTCGAAGTTGACCACGGCACGGCCGATCTCGGCGCCGAACTCGAGCTGACGGCGGCGCATCGATTCCGGTGAGCCGTCGAAACCCGAGAGGTTGGCCACCACGACCAGCGGGCGGTTCCCGCTGGCCGCGTTGACCGCCCGCGCGGTCTTCTTGGAGGACATCGGGAAGAGCGTGCCCGAGGTCCAGTGGTCGGGACCGTCGGTCGGGACGAAGCCAAGGCGGGCCAGCGGGCGCGATTCGAAGCCGAGCAGGCACACGGGGTAGCCGCCGATGTGCGCGTCCCAGACCACGGAGATCTCGGCGTCCAGCATGCCGGTCCAGCGCTCGAGCGGTTCGTGGTCCTGGTCCCGTACGGCGTGCATGATGCGGCGGATGTCGAAGGCCTTCTTGCGGCCGGGATTCGACTCCGGTGACAGGGCGTCGCCGACGAGCGTGAAATCCGCGACCCCGATCTGCCCGTGCGGGTACGTGCACACGTCCCGGCCGATGGGATCCGAGGTCTGCGCGCGCCGCGGGAAGCGTTCGCCCGGCATCAGGTAGGTGTGCCCGTAGTGACGCAACAGGACGTGGCAGGCGGCGTTGAGGTCGTGCGCCCAGTACTGGGCCTGTCCGTTGGGCCCCATGACGCGCTCGTAGCCGCCGATGCCGATGTTGTCCTCCGCCGACACGGACCCCGAGTAGTCGAGCGCCGTCTTGCCGGTCAGCACCATGGCGCTCTCGGGCATCATCACCAGGATCCCGCGCGTGTGCATCAGCATGGTCGCCTCGGCGTTCCAGTACGGCTGCGCGCCGACGTTGATGCCGGTGACGACGATGTTGATCTCGCCGCCGCCCTGGGTGAACTCCACGATGCGCCGCAGGACGATGGCGATCCAGTCCATGTTCTCCGTGCCGCTCTGCTTGGAGATCTTGGCGCCCGCCGACAGCGCCAGCCACTCGAGGGGCACCTTCATCGTCCTGGCGAGATCGAGCGCCGCGAGGATCCGGCGGCACTCGGGTTCCGCGAGTGAGCCCATCTCGCGGCTGGGGTCGCCGAGGAGGATCACGCGCGTCATGCCCTCGGGATACTCCGGCGTGAAGTTCCGGATCAGGCCGACCACGATGTTGGCGGTGTTGCGGCCGTAGGGGCGGGCCACCGGGACGAGGGCCCCGGACTCGTCGAGGTCGTGCTCGATGAACTCGCCCGCTGGCAGGTCGGTGGCCGCGTGCGAAGGATCCGGTGTCAGCAGGCGCACCACCTCGTACGGGTAGGTGAGGCCCCGCTGCCGCATCTTGACGACCTTGGACTCGTAGTCGGTCAACGGCTGGATGGCGCGGTCGTGCGGTTCGAGGTAGCGCACGCGCAGGCCGTGTCCCGAGGGATTCGAGATGTTCACCGCCAGGCGTCGCACCTGGCCGCTGTCGGGATCCGGGAGCGGACCGACGAGCGTCAGCTTCTCGAGGTCCAGGCCCTCACCGAGCGGGGCGAGCCGGCGACCGATGTGGGTGAACTCCCGTCGCGTGAGGGCGAACGGCTCGGCAATCGACAGCACGATGCGGTTCCAGACGAGTCGCTCCTCAGGCGGGCGGCGCAACTGGAACTCGCGCATGGCTGTAAAGATCTCGAGCAGCAGGCGCTCGAGGTGAGGGATCTGCTCGACGCTGCCGTCTGGGCTGCGCACGACCGTGAGGTCGCGGACCTCGCCGAACGCGAACAGGCGCTGGTCGCGCGGGTTGTCGTGCGAGATGCCGTGGAACAGGTAGACGTCCTCGGCCGAGGGCTGGCGCGTGATCTTGAAGTGACGCAGGCGCGATACCTCCAGCCGTTCGCCCATCATCGGGTGCAGGCCTCGCACCAGCGTGTCTTCTGCGAACGGCCCGCCGTCCTGCAGGCGGAACGTGAACTGCGGCGTGGCGCTGCCCGCCCAGTCGGCGCCGGCGCCGGCCACGACGAACGTCACCCGATCGGGCCGGCGGGGAAGAGCGGTGGCGCCCAGCGTCTCGAGCAGTTCGCGGCTCGTGGCGTCGGCATCGCCGATGAACGAGGGATCCGACACGTAGAGGTCGAGGAGGAGTCGGCGGTCCGACGGCGTATTGGCCAGCGTCTCCGCGAGGCTCCGCAGGCACGTCGCCAGTTCTTCCTTGCGCGCGTGGGTGACGACGAGGCGATACAGGTCGTCGCGGAGCTGGTACTCGGCCGCGAGCACGCTGCGGCCGTCGAGGCGACCGAGTTCGAGCCAGTTGAACGAGCGGATGCGGTAGAAACGCCGGGTCAAGACCTCGAGCATGATGTCGCGCAGGGCCGGCGCCGCGTCTTCGAACCGTCCCGTCAGGAAGTGGCCCAGTGGTTGCGGGCACTCCACGAGGACGCGCAGTCGCTGGTCGCGGTCGGGACTGGTCGGGTCGCGCTTCAGGTGCGCGAGATGGGCCTCGATCTCGTCGTACACGGCCTGGCGCCCCCGTTCGAACACCGGCTGGACGAACAGGCGGTACTGCGCATCCCTCGCGATGTCGGCCAGCGCCGGCGACGATGCCTCCGAGAGCGTTGCAATCTGCTCGAGCTGCGTCTCGAGTTCCGGGTTGGCGGCGGCTGCGAGCGTGTGCGCCTGCCGGGCCCGACGCTCGAGCACCGCCTGCACGACCGACGCCTGCTCGGCCTCCCGCAGGTGGCTGCGATACAGCCAGAACAGCCGGTTCTTCAGTTCACTGGTGACGTCCAGGCTGTCGGACCCGAAATGTCCGAGCGTGCGACGCAGTCGCGAGACGAAGCGATCGGGCAGCCCCGCGCCCCGTGCTTCGAGTGTGCGCAGGTAGGTGAGGAAATACTGCCCCGCGCTGAGCCGGGTCGGATCGTTCGGGTCCTCGTCCATGCCCTGCCGGCCGAACAGCGTGGAGACGTCCGTGTAGATCTGCAGGATGGCGTCCTCGAGTCGCAGCAGGACGGGGTCGTCGGCTGGCAGGCGCTCGGCGAGCGTCCGGTACTCGTCGAGGAGCTGCCGGACGTCGGCCGCCGGGATGTCCGAGCCGAGGAACAGCTCGTGCAGGTCGCCCACGAGGTTGCGGGCGCGTTCGACGTCGGGGGGGGCCAGGGCGTCGGCGAATGCCCTGAGGCCGGCCTTGAAGGCGTGCACCCGTGAGCGCCAGCGGCCGGTCGGTTTCGAGGCCGAGGCGGCGTCCCCGGTGAACGTCACCCGTGGCGCCGCGATGGCCGTGGGCTCCGCTGCTTCATCCTGATCCAGCCGCAGCAGCGCGGCGCCGGCGCCCACCTGCGTATTCGGCAGGATCCAGACGTCGCGCACCGTGCCCGCGGCGGGGGCGACGATCGGCGTCTCCATCTTCATCGCCTCGAGGACGACGAGCGTGTCGCCCGCGGCGACGCGATCTCCGGCCTTGGCGCCCACCGAGACGACGACCGACGGCGAGAGCGCCCGGAGAATGCCGGCCTCGTCCCGCGAGACCCGATGCAGGCTCGCGCCGACCTCGACGACGTGCAGCAGGCCTTCCGTGAACGACTGCGTGCGGAACCGTCGGCCGCCGAATGCCAGCAGGCGCTCGGTCGGTCCCGTCCGCTCGAGGACGGCGTCGATCCGGACACCGTCCACCTGCACGCGATAGTGGGACGGCCCCTGCCGCAGGACGGTGGCGACGTAGGTGTGCCCGCGGTGACGCAGGTCGAAGGTGCGACCCACCTCTGTGCGGACGACGGGTCGCTGTCTGGCTGCCGACGCGAGGAAGTCGTCGCGCTCGGTCTCGAACGCGGCATCACAGGCCTCGATGGCGGCCTGGATGATCGCCACGTCCCCGTCCTGGTATGAGACGTGCTGCCCGCTGGCGGCCAGGCGATCGAGCCATTCGACATCGACGGCACACCGCTGGAGGTCGCTCTGGCCCGTCAGGT
>CAYLZN010000407.1:0-4420 GCA_964387935.1 uncultured Vicinamibacteraceae bacterium
ACCTGTGACCTTCGGCTCCGGAGGCCGACGCTCTATCCAGCTGAGCTACGGGCGCCCTTGGGTGGGCCGGGGGTCGCCACAGACCCGAGGGCGCGTGACGACCTCCGAAACTCGAAGTCTAGCGTAAGCGCCGGGTCCCCGCAAACCGTTCGGGGCGAAGCACCCGTCAGCGCGTGCGGCGCGGTCGCGCTCGTGCCGGCAGGCCCGGCCGTGCCGGTGCCGGCAGGAGGGTCAGCCGCTCGCGCCCTGCGGGTCGGGGCCGATCAGCCGGCGCACCGCCTCGACCGCCGCGTCCACCCCCTGCCTGGTGCGCGGGCTGAGCGCCGCGCCGAGATCGAAGCCCGACGCGGGAATCTCGACGATCCACGCCGATCGCGGCAGTGTGCCGTACGCCTCCTGGCAGACCCGCAGCAGCGCCTGGGGTGACAGCACGTGGCCGTGGATGCCGCGGCCCACCGGGGCCACGGGCCGTGCCGTGACCGCGGTCGCCGTCACCGAGGCGTCCACGAAGACGACCAGCCTCGCCCGGGCGAGGTCGTCGGCCAGTTCCGGGAGCAACTGATGGACGTCCAGGCATCGCACGTGCGGGCACGCCGGCAGCGCCGCCACCACGGCGCGCCCGGCCCCATCGTCGCCGCGGAGCGGGTTGCCGATGCCGATGACGAGGGTGTCTGCCGGGGGCAGCGGTCCGACGTCGGTCACCGCCATCGCTCGTCGAGCACCTGCCCGGCAGCCCCGACGACGCGCACGTGCAGCGGCATCTGACCGAGCGCGTGGGTTGAGCAGGACAGGCACGGGTCGAAGCAGCGGATGCCCGCCTCCACCCGGTTCAGCAGCCCCTCCGTGATGGCGGCGCCGTCGAGATGGCGCATCGCGAGCTGGCGGACGGTGCGGTTCATGGCCAGGTTGTTCTGCGCGGTGGCGATCAGCATGTTGACGGCCCGCAGCACGCCGTTGTCGTCCACCGTGTAGTGGTGGAACAGCACGCCGCGCGGCGCCTCGCACGCGCCGACACCCTCTGGGCGGTTGATCATCGCCTTGGCCCGCACGTGCGTGCCGAGCAGGTCGCGGTCGTCGAGCAGGTGCTCGATCTTCTCGACGGCGAAAAGGACCTCGATCAGCCGCGCGTAGTGGTAATAGAAGGAGTTGTTGACGACGCCCGCGTCGCCGCCCAGGGCGCGGAACGCCTGACGTTCGGCTTCGGCGAGCGGCGTGTCGATGTGGTCGCACACGTTGAGGCGCGCGAGCGGCCCGACGCGGTAGAGGCCTTCGGGATAGCCGAGCGGCTTGTAGAACGGGAACTTCAGGTACGACCAGGGCTCGGTGACCTCGCCAAAGACCTCCGCGTAGGTGCGCGGGTCGATCCGGTCCGCGACGGTGTTGCCGTCGCCGTCCCGGACCCGCAGCGCGCCGCCGTAGTATTCGAGGGCGCCCTCGCGCGTGACGAGCCCGACGTGCAGGGAACGGAAGTTGCCGAAGCTCGGGATCTCGTGCTGGTGGCGCTCGAGCGCCTGTTTGAACGTGGCCAGCGCCAGCAGGGCCGTCTCCTTGACCTCCGGGATCCAGGCCACCAGGCGGTCGCGTCGTGCCGCATCGAAGGGCTCGCGGACGCCGCCGGCCACGGCCCACGGGGTGTGAATGCGGCGACCGCCGAGCAGCTCGATGATCTCCTGGCCGAACTTGCGGAGACGGATGCCGCGCCGGGCCAGATCCCCGTGCGTCGCGATCAGCCCGAACACGTTGCGTGCGGCCGGATCGCTGTCGAACCCCATCAGGAGGTCCGGCGAGGACAGGTGGAAGAAGCTGAGGGCGTGCGACTGGATCCACTGCCCGAGCGTCATCAGCCGTCGCAGGGTCTCGGCCGTCTCCGGGATGCCGATCGCGAGGATATCGTCGCCGGCCTTGGCCGAGGCGATCAGGTGGCTGGCGGGGCAGATGCCGCAGATCCGCGACGTGATCCCGGGCATTTCCCACATCAACCGGCCTTCGCAGAACTTCTCGAAGCCGCGGAACTCGTTGACGTGGAACCGGGCGTCGGCCACGGTGCCCTGGTCGTCCAGGTGAATCGTGATCTTCGCGTGGCCCTCGATGCGCGTGACGGGGTCGATCGTGATGGTGCGAGCCATGGCGTCTCGGGCCTCTAGCCGTAGCGCTGATAGACGTTGGGGAGGACGGGGATGCGTCCCTCGATCAGGCTGCTCACCGCGAGCCAGATCTCGTCGGCCGTCGGCGGGCAGCCGTGCAGGAAGGCGTCCACGCGGACCACCTCGTGCAGGGGGCGCGCCGTGGGCAGCAGCCTCGCGATGGTCGTGAACTCGGAGGGGATCGTGGGATCGCCCTCGGCCAGCTCCACGTAGGACCGGTGGAGGATCTCGTCGGGGCTGAACCGGTTGCGCATGGCCGTCACGTTGCCCGTGGTCGCACAGTCCCCGAACGACACGACGAAGCGCGAGCGCCGACGGACCAGGCGCGCCATCTCGTCGTTCTCGTGGTTGGTCACGGCCCCCTCGACGAGGGTCACGTCCACGTCGACGGGGAAGTGCTTGATGTCGGCGAGCGGCGAGTAGACGATGTCGACCTTCGACGCCAGCTCGATCAGTCGTTCGTCGATGTCGAGGAACGACATGTGGCAGCCCGAGCATCCGCCGAGCCATACGGTGGCCATCCGGGGTTTCATCGCCCTCTCCTCGTCGCCATGCGTTCCGTCACTCCTCGGTGAGCAGGTCGGGGTTCCATTCCCGGCGCTGCCGTGCCGTGACGATGTATCGCAGGAAATCGGTGCGCTTCTCCATCTCGGCCACCGTGGCGCCCTTTTCGAAGAGCGCCCCCGTCGGGCAGACGAGCACGCACTTGCCGCACGAGGTGCAGCTCTGAGAGTCGCCCCACGGCTGCTTGAGATCCGAGATGATCTCGGACCCGATCCCGCGTCCGGCGATGTCCCACGTGTGCGCGCCCTCCACCTCGTGGCAGACGCGCACGCACCGCGTGCACAGGATGCAGCGGTCCCGGTCGATGACGAAGTCCCGGTGGGTGGCGTCGAGCGTCTTGGCCGGGTAGAGGTAGGGCACGCGGACGTACTGGAGCCCCACCGTGTACGCCAGGTCCTGCAGCTCGCAGTGGTTGTTCGACACGCACACGGCGCAGTGGTGGTTCCCCTCCGAGGCGAGCATCTCGACGATCGTGCGTCGATACCGCTGCAGCCGCTCGGTGTTCGTGCGGATCACCATGCCTTCCTGCAGCCGCGTCGTGCACGCCGGCTGGAGGCGGGAGGCACCCTCGATTTCGACCAGACACAGGCGGCAGGCGCCGACGTCGGCGAGGCCGTCGAGATGACAGAGCGTCGGGATGGCGATGCCGTGCTGGCGGGCGACCTCCAGCAGGGTTTCGGACTCGGTGCCGCTGACCGGCTGATCGTCGATGGTGAGCGTGAGGATGGCCATGGCGCGACTCCCCGTCAGGCCGGCGTGCCCGGCGCCGTGCCCGAAGGCGTGAAGACCTCGACTGGCTTCAGCAGCGCCTCGTACTCCGCGCGGAAGAAGCGCAGGGTGGACAGCACGGGGTTGGGCGCCGACTGGCCCAGGCCGCAGAGGCTCGTGTCCTTCACCATCACGCACAGCTCCTCGAGCAGGGCCAGGTCGTCGGCCGTCCCGAGGCCGCGCGCGATCTTGTCGAGCAGACCGTGCAGGTGCACCGTGCCGACGCGGCACGGGATGCACTTGCCGCAGGACTCGTCGCGGCTGAACTCCATGAAGAAGCGGGCGACGTCCACCATGTCCGACGTCGAGTCCATGACGATGAGCCCGCCGCTGCCCATGATGGACCCGACCGTCGCGAGCGCCTCGTAGTCCACCGGCAGGTCGAGGTGCTCGGCCGGAATGCAGCCGCCGGACGGGCCGCCCGTCTGCGCCGCCTTGAACTGAGTGCCCTCCGGCGGGCCGCCGCCGATGTCGAAGATGATGGTCCGCAGTGGCATGCCCATGGGGACCTCGATCAGTCCCGTGTTGCGGATCCTGCCGGCCAGCGCGAACACCTTCGTGCCGGCGCTCCGCGGTGTGCCGATGCCCGCGAACCACGCCGCGCCCCTCGTCAGGATTGGCGCCACGTTGGCCAGCGTCTCGACGTTGTTGATCACCGTCGGCATCCCGAACAGGCCCTTCTCGGTGGGATAGGGCGGCCGGGGTCTGGGTCGGCCGCGCCGGCCTTCGATCGAGCGGATGAGCGCCGTCTCCTCGCCGCACACGAAGGCACCGGCGCCCATGCGCAGGTCGATCCGGAAGTTGAAGCCGGACTCGAAGATCCGCGATCCGAGCACGCCGTGCCGCTCGGCCTGCCTGATCGCGAGCTTGAGGCGCTCGATGGCCAGCGGGTACTCCGCGCGCACGTAGATCTAGCCCTCGCTCGCCCCGAGCGCGTCGCCGGC
>CAYLZN010000408.1:0-2879 GCA_964387935.1 uncultured Vicinamibacteraceae bacterium
CTAAGCCTGATCGGACAGAACGGCGGGCGGCGATCGGCTGGCGACCAGCGGCCTGACGGGCTGAATCGTTGTCTGGGTCGCGAACCGTCACCTCACGGGGAGTGAGAATACCGAATGACTGGTTCTTGAGGGTTTTCGCCGTGCTGGCCGCGCGCCGTGCGCCGTGCGCCGCAAGCCGCAAGCCGCAAGCCTGATCTCAGGCCCGCCTTCTCACTGGCTGCAGCTGCGCTTCCTCGAGCACCCCTTCTTCTTCGAGCAACGCGAGGAACGCCTCGACGACCTGCGGATCGAACTGTCGGCCCTTCTGGCGGGTCAGTTCGGCGAGCGCCTCGGCGACCGGCCACGCCGGCTTGTAGGGCCGCGCGTGCGTGAGGGCATCGAAGACGTCGACGACCGCGACGATGCGACTCACCAGCGGAATCGCATCACCCTTCATGCCGGGGGTGTACCCGGTGCCGTCCCAGTGTTCGTGGTGGGTGAGCGCGATCTGCTCGGCGAGCTGCAGCAGCGGATGGCCACTCCCGGAGAGAATGCGCGCGCCGACCACCGTGTGGTTCTGGATCACGCGGAACTCCTCGGGCGTCAGGCGGTCGAGCTTGAGCAGGATCTTGTCGGGCACCCCGATCTTCCCGAGATCGTGCAGCGGCGCTGCCCGCGTCAGGAGTTCCGCCATCTCCTCGGGCAGGCCGAGCCTGCGCGCCAGGCGACCGGACCAGTAACCCACCCGATGCGTGTGCTGCCGCGTCGCATCGTCGCGGAACTCGGCAGCCAGCGCGAGGCGCTCGAGGATTTCGATCTGCGCGTCCTCGAGTTCGAGGGTGCGCTGTCGGACCTTCGATTCGAGGAGATCGTTCTGCAGCTGCAGCGCGAGGTAGAGGAACCGCGCCTCGAGGAGGTTGCGGATCCGGAGCAGCACCTCCGTGCTGTCGAAGGGCTTGGCCAGGAAGTCCTTGGCGCCGGCGGAGAGCGCCCGCCGCCGGGCGGCGACCGTGCCGTCGCCAGTCACGACCAGGATGGGCAGGTACGATCCCTCGGGGATCAACGGCCGCAGGCGTTCGAGGACGTCGAAGCCGTCCGTGAACGGCATGTGAAGGTCCAGCACGACCAGGTCGGGGCCGAAGTCGGTGAACGCCTCGACGGCGTGGCGGGCGTCGGTGGCCGCGAGCACGTGGGTGTAGCCTTCGCGGCGCAGGATCTCTTCCAGCAGGCGGACGTTACTCGCCTCGTCATCGATGATCAGGATTCGACCGCGGGCGGGATGGGATTCGAGCATGGGCTGGACGCGCGGCCACGAGCCGCGGCGGATCATTGTCGGCAAGTTGGCGGCAGGAGGCAAGGCGAAAACTGCATCGGCGGGATGGGTATTGTCCAGGTCGAACCCTGAAGGCCAGCCATGGACGGGCCGTTTTCGGCTTGCATGGCAAAAAATGCGAAAAGAACTCCCGACCCCTTATTCCAAAATTCTGCGAAGGGTCGCAAGGTCGAGGTTGCCGCCGCTCATCACGCACACGACTTTCTTCCCCCGCAGACGCGACCGCCAGTGCCGCGCCGCGACCAGCGACGCCGCACCTGCTCCCTCCGCCAGGTTGTGGGTGGTCTGCAACGCGAGGCGCACTCCTTCCTTCAGTCCCTCCTCCGACAGGGTCACGACCGCCTCCAGGCCGTGACGCAGGATGCCGAACGGCAGGTCGAACGTCACGCGCGTCGCCAGCCCCTCCGCAAACGTGTCCGCCCGCTCCCCGACGACCCGCTCCGGCCCGGACCACGAGCGCGCGAACGCATCCGCGCGCTCGGCCTGGACACCGACGATGCGCGCGTGGAGTCCAAGCCCGTCGCGGACGGTCACGAGCCCCGCGGCACCACTGCCCCCACCGATGGGCACGAAGATCACGTCCGCGTCGGGCAGGGCCTCGAAGATCTCCAGCGCGTAGGTTCCCACGCCGGCAATGAGCAGCGGTTCGTTGGCCGAGTGGATGTACCGCAACGTCCCGCCCGACGCGGTCACCCGGCGCTCCACCTCCACGCGGGCGTCGTCGAAGTCACGCCCGCTCTCCACCACCTCGGCCCCGAAGGCGCGCATCGCGGCGTTCTTCTCCGGGTTGTTGCCCACGGGGACGACGATCGTGCACGGCACGCCGACGCGCTGGCACGCCAGGGCGATCGACTGCCCGTGATTGCCCGTCGACGCCGAGATGGCATGCGTCAGCCGGCCTTCGCTGTGCAGGCTGCTCACGAGGTTGAGCCCGCCGCGGATCTTGAAGGCGCCGGTCGGGTTGTGGTTCTCGTGCTTGACGTAGACCTCCAGCCCGAGGGCCTCGTCCAGCAGCGGATACCGCGCGAGTGGGGTCGGCCTCAGGACGTCTTCGAGGCGGGCGCGAGCCTGATAGACGTCAGCGAGCGTCGGGGGGAGGCAAGTCATCGGCGAGGTCCGGAGGCGACGCGCCGGGACCGACGCGCCGGAAGCGCTGGTACAAGTAGGAGGCCATCAGCAGGAGGAGGCCGAGGCCCACCGTGCTGAGCATGCGGTAGAACCGGTCGAGCCGCGCGAGGTCGACGGCGAACACCTTGGTGGCCGTCGCCGCGAAGAGCCCGATGGCGAGGATGCGGAGCGGACGGTAGTTCCGCCGCATGCCCAGCGCGACGAGCAGCAGGGCGTAGGTGGCCCACAGGGTCGAGAGCGTCACCTCTCGTGCGAGGTTTGCCGACGTGATGGCGCCGACCCCCGCCGACGCCTGGCCCGCCCACGCGTCCCTCGCGAACCAGGCCACCACTTCGGCGCTCAACCACGCCAGGATCGTGAGCGCGGCGCTGACGACGAGCCCCGCCACGACGCGCGGCGTCCACACTCGACCCGCCGCACCGCTGCGCCGGTACGCCCG
>CAYLZN010000408.1:2889-4414 GCA_964387935.1 uncultured Vicinamibacteraceae bacterium
CCGGGCGACCAGCAGCAGCAAGGCGACCACGCCCAGTGCCACCAGGGCGCGCACGTTGATCACGGCAAGCGCACCGGCCGCGGCCGGGCGCCCGAGATCCTCGACCACCCGGATGACCGCGGCTCCGAGCAGCCCCAGTCCGCCCGCGTGCAGCCACCATCGCCCGGTGGAGAGGCCGAGCGCGGCCACGGCCGCGCCCTCGACGGCCCACGCCACGGTGACGGCGGCGCCGTCGAACTCGAGCGCGACCGCGGCAGCCGCCAGGGCGCCCGCGAGCGCCAGGAAATGCAGGGCGGTTTCGCGCGCGCGCCGCCAGTGCCCCGCGGCGAGCGCGGCGTTCCAGGCCGCCAGCGCGAAGGTCAGCATCCCGAGCCGGTGGACGGCCAGTCTCTCGAGCAGCAGGTAGAGTCCACCCCAGAACCAGAGCCCGTTCAGGTGCAGCAGCGCCACCTGCACGGCCGTTGGTCGTGCCTCTTCGTGCTCCTGTTCGCGGAACTGCGAGATGAGATGGAGCGCGTAGATGCCCGCCAGCGCCACGAACGGGGCGCTGTCCCAGCGGGCCGGTCGCGCCATGAGCCACGACACGGTTGGCACAGCCACGAGCAGCCAGGTCGCGAACCGAAGCCAGGGCTGTCGCCAGTGGCCGGCCGCGCTGACGCCCACGGCGGTGGAGGCGATGAGGTAAACGAGCAGCCCCGGAGTCCAGCGCCACAGGATCTGCAGCGACGCGACGTGGTACACGAGGGGCGTCGCCCCGAGCACGGTGCGCGCCAGTTGATCGGCGAGGGCGGTCGAGCGTGGCACCGTCCGCCAGATCAGCACGAACAGCGCTGCCAGGACCGTAATCCACAGCTCCGTGGACAGCCTCCGCGCCGGCGTGTAGGCGCGGTCGGTCCACGCAAGCAGCGTCAGCACCGTCAACGACCAGCTCACGACGTGCAGCAGCGACCACGTGTGCCGGCGGGACAGCCAGAGCGTGCCCGTCACGAGCAGCGCGACGTAGGTGAAGAGCACGTGCGGCCGGTCCGCATCTCCACCGACCAGGAACGGCGTGAGGAAGCCGCCCGTCACGGCGAGCACGGCCAGCCCCTGCGAGCGCTCGCCATCGGCCCGCCAGGCCGCCAGTGCCGTGATCGCGACCATCCAGCCGAACGCCGCTGCCGGCGGCACGAGGCCGTAGAACGCCAGGGCCGCGTAGGCGGCGACGTAGAGCACGGCGATGCCGCCGCCCTGGAGCACCTGACCGAAGGCCCTGAGATCGCGGGCCGCGAAGCGCCGCCCGGCCTCGACGAGGCCGAGCCCGGCCGCGCTCCCGATCAGCACGCGCATCCACGGCGTGACCCAGTTGTTTTCGAACGCGTACTTGATGAAGTAGGCGGAGCCGAGGATCAGCGTGGCCGCCCCGACGTAGAGCAGCCAGTTCGCCCCGATGCGTTCTTCGAGCGTCAGGGCCGGCACGCGCGCCGCTGCAGGCGCCCCGCCAGTGGCGGGCGCGGCCGGCTCCGCAGGCCCGGCCGCCTCCGGC
>CAYLZN010000409.1:0-4405 GCA_964387935.1 uncultured Vicinamibacteraceae bacterium
AGCTCGAGCAGGTGCACCGCGGCCTCGGAGAGATGCAGACGCTCGCGGCCGGCGGCGGCGACCTGCAGCGGGTGCTGGCCAACGTCAAGGTCCGCGGCACCTGGGGCGAAGTGCAGCTCGGCGGCCTGCTCGATCAGGTGCTGGCGCCGGATCAGTACGCCAGCAACGTCGCGACACGGGAGGGCAGCGACGAGCGGGTCGAGTTCGCGGTCCGCCTGCCCGGCGCCACCGGCGATGCCGCGCCCGTCTGGCTCCCGCTGGACGCGAAGTTCCCGCTCGAGGACTACCAGCGGCTGGTCGAGGCGTCCGAGCGGGGCGATCCCGCGGCCGCGGACCTTGCGGCCCGCGATCTCGAGGCTCGCGTGCGACAGTGCGCGCGCGCTATCAGCGACAAGTACCTCGACGTGCCCCGCACGACCGACTTCGCCATCCTGTTCCTGCCGGTCGAAGGGCTGTACGCCGAAGTGCTTCGACGTCCCGGCCTCGTGGAGGCCCTGCAGCAGGAGGCCCGCGTCCTCGTCGCGGGACCCACGACGCTGTGGGCGGTTCTGACGAGCCTTCGCCTGGGATTCCGCACGCTCGCCATGCAGAAACGCACGAGCGAGGTGTGGGGCCTCCTCGGGGCCGTCAAGACGGACTTCGCCCGCTTCGCAGGGCTCCTCGACACCGTGCAGAAAAAGCTCGGCGAGGCGCAGGCCCGCATCGATGAGGCCAGGCGCGGCAGTCGCCGCATCGAACGACGCCTGCATGAGGTGCAGGACTTGCCGGTCGCGGCTGCCGAACCGCCCGCGTCGGCGACTGGCCCTGAGATCGAGCACTCATGAGCACACGCGGGAGGTCGTGGCGTCGCCGGACCCGCCCGGTCTCGGGCAACGACCGGCGGGGTCCAGGTCACGCGGGCGTGCCACATTCGAGGCATTGCCGCGCACGACCTGCCCCACGCCGGTCAGACTCAGTTGCTGAAGCGTCTCGTGTGACTACTGGCTCGGCGTCGCGTACTTGACCGAGCAGCCATAGGGCCGCGAGGTCGGCATCGTGACCGCCTTCCCGGCCATGGCCTCGGTCAGCGCGGCCGACACGTAGTTCTTCGCGCCCGGGATGTCCGCCTTGTCCGACGTCGGCTTGTCGTCGATGGCGCCGTTGTACACGAGCCGGCCGTTCGGGTCGATGACGAACATGTGCGGCGAGGTCTTCGCGTCGTAGGCCCGGCCCATCGTGCCAGACGCATCCAGGAGCACAGCGGTCGGGGCGGCGCTCTTCTCCTTGACGTACGCGTCGGCCTCCGTCGGCGTGACGTGGCCCTGGAGTCCCGGTGCCGAAGAGATTACCGTGAGCCAGACCACACCCTTGCCGGTCCACTCCTTCTGCAGGGCCTGCATGTTGCCGCTCTCGTAGTGCTTCTTGACGTACGGGCAGCCCTGGTTGTGCCACTCGAGCACGACGAACTTGCCCTTGAACGACGCGAGCGAGTGCTCCTGGCCCTTCGTGTCCTTGACTTTGAAATCTGGCGCCGGCTCGCCGACACGGGCGGCCTGGAGAGTGGTCAGGCTGACGGCGGCCAGCGCTGCCGCGGCAAAACCGATGAGTCGAGTACGGGTCACGTCGAAGCTCCTTTCGCTGTGGACGGATTGGCTGTCTAGGTCTAGGGCCGGGCGGTGCCGGCGCCGAGCGGGGCCGTGACAACGTAGGCCCCGCCGGACGCCAGGACCAGCACCCCGCGGAGCGCCCGCGGGTTGCCCGTGAGCTGGTCCGATTTGCGCAGCCGGATCGTGAGTTCGCGCCCCGCCGCCTTCGCCTCCTGCGGGGCGCTGTCGTTGATCTGGCTGATCTCGAGCGGGAAGAACGAGGCCGACGTCGCCGGCCGGTCCTTGCGCACGGTGAGGACGAAGTCCTGGCCGGCGCTGGTCGCCGCACTCCGCCATGTGGCGGGTGCGGGTGTCGGGACGCTCGCGCGCGCGGCGTCGATCTGCGGCTTCCACGCGGCCACCTTGCCGCGCTCCTCAGCGCCGAGCGGCAACGTCATGCCCAGGCGCGCCTGGCCTGGAATGCACACGTCGTGGCAGATCATCCACTTGACCTGCCCCTCGATGCGCGTGCCCGCGGCGACCGGTCCGGTGACCTTGACCCGGAAGGGCAGCACCACTTCGTTGGTGTACCCGTAGTTCATCAGCGGCCCCAGCGGGATGCGCTCGGGGACCGGCCACTCGAACTCGCCGATGGTCACACCGGCCGTCGGCTGCCAGAGGACCGTCGGAGGGGCGCCGGAGTCCCCCGGGTTCACCCAGTAGACGTGCCAGTCGCGCTCCAGTTCGAAGCGGAGGCCCATCCACCACTCGCGCGTCGCGGGCTCCGGTTGACGATCCACCACCAGTTCGACGACCGTATGCGGAGCCGTCACGCGCCTCGGCGCAGGCGACTGCGCGTCCGCCACGGTGACCGAGGTCACCCAGGCGACACAGCCGAGGAGCGCCGCGCACGCGACCGTGCCGGCCGCAGGACACCAATGACCCTGAGACATCGAACCCTCATTCTGCCACGAAGCTCCGGTTCCGCGCAGCAGGGATCCCGGTTGCCCGGCCTGGTCGCGGCCGTCCTGCTGCTGACCGCGGTCCCGGGGGCCAGGGCGCCCGACCCGCCACGGGCACCGGCCGAAGTCCGCGCGGTGTGGGTGGACGCGTTTCACGCCGGGATCAGATCGCCCGCCGAGGTCCAGGCCCTGGTGGACGCGGCGGTCCGGGCCCGCCTGAACACCGTCTTCGTGCAGGTGCGGCGGAGAGGCGACGTCCTGTTTCCCGGCGGGATCGACCCGCCGCTCGACGACCCGGCCTACGACCCGGCCTTCGACGCGCTGGCCCACGTCGTCGAACAGGGACACGCGGCCGGCCTGCGCGTGCACGCGTGGATCAATGCGGCGCCCGTCTGGCGTGACGAGGCCCCCCCGAAGGCGGCCGGGCACGTCTTCAACCGGCACGGGCTGGCCGCCGAGGGAGAGGCCCAGTGGCTCACCCGCATGCGCGACGGCACCCCGAAGTTCATCGTCGGCTACTTCCTCGACCTCGCGCATCCGGCCGCGGCAGACTACCTGGCCGGCGTCTACCTGGACGTGGCTCGTCGGTACAAGGTGGACGGGATCCACTTCGACTACATCCGCTATCCCGAAACCGAACCGCCCCTGCCTCGGGGCGCCGACGTCGGCTACAACCCCGTCAGCCTGGCGCGATTCGGTCGAACTCATGGACGCACGGACCTGCCGGCCCCTGACGATGAGGCCTGGTCGGTGTGGAGGAGGACCCAGGTGTCCCACTTCGTGCGCCGCGTGTCGCTCGAGTGCCGCGAGGTCAACCCGACGCTGCAGGTCAGCGCGGCGACGATCGCGTGGGGCAAGCCGCCGGTGACGCGCACGGACTTCATCGACGTGGCCCCCATGCAGCGGATCTTCCAGGACTGGATCGGGTGGCTCGAGGCCGGCTGGCTCGATATGGCCGTGCCGATGAACTACGCCCGGGAGCAGAACCCGACCGTTCGCGGCTGGTTCGACGGGTGGATCGCCTGGGAGAAACGGTACCGCGGCGACCGGCATGTCGTCGTCGGTCTCGGCGCATACCTGAACGCGCAGGACGACGTCCTGGCGCAGGTCGAGAGGGTCCGTCGGCCAGAGGGCCGGAAGACGGTGAACGGGATGTCGTTCTTCTCGTACTTCCTCCCTCATCTCGTGCCTGAGGGGGAGCAGACGGCCCCGACCACGTCCATGGACTACCTCGTCACCGGCACCTCAACGCGAGCCGGTGCGTTCGTGGCGCCGGCGCCGGTGCCCTCCGCGCCGTGGATCGCGCGGCCCGAGGAAGGCTATCTGCTCGGCCGCGCCCTCGACGAGCGAGGCGCGCCACTCGACACCGTGACCGTGACCGTCCGTCGGCGGGGGTGGTTCCAGCGCACGTGGCGCAGCGAAACCGATGGCAACGGGTACTTCGGGCTGGCCAGGTTGTCCCCAGGGCGCTATCGCGTCCGTCTTGCGAACGCGCCCGAGGCCGAGGTCAAGGTCACGGCGGGGCGGGTGAGCCGTGTGGAGGTGCGACGCTAGCAGGAGGCGACGTACGCGCGCAGCGTCGCCACGCCAGTCTCGATGTCCTGCGCGGTGTTGTAGAAGTGCGTGGCCACACGGACGCCCTCCGGCTTCTCCGTGACGTGCACCCCCCGTGCGCGCAGGAACGCGACCGCCGCCGGGGGATGGGGCACCCGACACAGCGTCTCTCCCGAGCGGTGCGGCCCTGCGGGCGACAGGACCTCGATGCGTGCCGCGCCGAGGCAGTCGGTCATGTACGTGTTCAGCGCCAGCACCCGCTGGCTGATCGCCGCGAGCCCTTGAGGGAGCCGAAGGCCCCCAGGTCCTGCCGGCAGCCGTTCG
>CAYLZN010000410.1:0-3635 GCA_964387935.1 uncultured Vicinamibacteraceae bacterium
CCGCCCTGCGCCGAGACGAGGTGAATGTCGTAGTTCGGCGTCACGCCGGTCGTGTCCGTGTCGGCGGCGAAGGCGATCTCGGCACCATCCGGCGAGATGTCGTACGAGTCGGGACCAGGCTCGGCCTTCGACAGCTGGAGGCCGCTGCCCCGCGTGACCGGCTGCGGGTCGCCACCCTCGATGCCGATCGTGAACACGTGCGCCTCGCGATCGTCGAGCCAGTGGTCCCAGTAGCGGATCGGCGCCTTGTCCCAGGTGCGGGCCGTCATCTTCGAGTCGGCGCGTTCCTTCAGGCGGCGTGCCTGGGCATCCCAGGCGTCGAGGTCGCGCCATACGCGGCTGATGAACGCCACACGCCGGCTGTCGGGGAACCACTTCACCGCTGACGCGCCGGTGGGCACCGACGTGAGCCGGCGCGGCTCCCCGCCCTCGAGGGGCAGCAGGTAGATCTGCCCGCTCGTGTCGTCGCCGCGGCGAGCCTCGAACGCGATCCACCTGCCGTCAGGGCTCCACGCGGGCCCGCTTTCGCTCCCCTCGTGCGTGGTCAACTGGCGGGATTCGGTGCCGTCGGTCCGCACGAGCCAGAGGTCGGTCGAGGGCGTGTCCTCCTTGACGTTCCACGAGGTCACCGGCACGACCGCCCAGCGTCCGTCCGGCGACAGACTCGGCGCACCGAGACGCTTGATCTGCCAGAGCAGATCGGCGGTGAGCGGCCCGCGTGCCGCCTGGGCGTGCAGAGAGGTGACCGTGGCGACGAGCGCGACGAGCGACAGCAGTGCGTGTACGAAGCGGCGCATGTCGGAAGTCTCCAGCGACGGGGACACGGCGAAGGCCGGCGCCGGCGCGACGCCGATTGTCCCCCCTGCCGCCGGTTTGTCAAGCTTCGCTCCGCTAAACTGGCGGGGCTGTCGACGTCGCGTCATCCCTCCGGTGCATAATCCTCCGGATGGGCCGCCCGGTGCTTCGCGCGGCGCGCTGTGTGCGGCGTTCGACGAATCCAGGAGGAGTCATGGCACGGCATCACGGACTTATGTCCCTCGACCGCCGTCGGTTTCTTGCACAGGCCGGACTGGCCACCGCATGGCTGGCGGGGGGGGCCAGTCTGGTCGGCCAGCCGCGCCCTCAGCCACCGTTCACTCCGATCTCCAGATCCGACCGTGTGGTGCGCGTGCGCGGACGCGTGCACGCCGCGGGAGCGGGTCTGGCGCGGGTGGCCGTCACCGACGGCGTGTCGGTGGTGCAGACGGCCCGCGACGGATCGTTCACGCTGGTGGCCTCTGCGCGGCAGCCCTTCGTCTATGTGAGCGTGCCGGCCAGTTGCGAGATTCCCGTGTCGGAGACGGGCACGGCACGGTTCTATCGCCCGCTGGTGCCCGGCCCCGGCGATGAAATGGCGGTGGAGTTCGCGCTGACGCCGCGGCGGGCCTCGTCGGAGCGACATGGGTTCGTCGCACTGGCCGACACGCAGACGCTGGACGCGGAGGACATGGCCCGGCTGCACCAGGACACCGTGCCCGACGTGCAGCAGTGGGTGGCGTCCCAGGGTGGACAGCCGTCCTTCGGTGTGGCGGTGGGCGACATCATGTACGACAACCTCGCGCTCTACCCTGACTACGAGCGCGCGGTGAAGGCAATGGGAGCGCCCTTCTTTCAGGTGGTGGGCAACCACGACCTGGACTTCTCTGCGCGCTCCGCGGAGCTGGCCACCTCGACGTTCATGCGGCACTTCGGCCCGCCCTACTACTCGTTCGACGTGGGCGCGGTGCACTACGTGGTGCTGCAGGACGTGCTCTGGCACGGTACCGCGTACGTCGGCTACGTCGATGACAGGCAGCTGGCGTGGCTCGAGGCGGACCTTGCGCTCGTGGAGGCCGGCCGGCCCGTCGTCGTCTTCCTGCACATCCCGCTCGAGAGCAGGCGCTGGGTACGGGTGCGCGAGGCAAGGCCCGGAGCCTCCGTGTCGGTGAACAACCGGGCCGCCGTGTACGCCCTGTTGGAGCGGTTCAGCTCGCACGTCATCAGCGGCCACACCCACGAGAACGAGCACGTATTCGAGGGCGGTGTCCACGAGCACGTGCTCGGCGCCGTGTGCGGCGCGTGGTGGAGCGGGCCAATCTGCTACGACGGCTCGCCCTGCGGGTATGGCGTCTTCGACGTGCGCGGCGAGACGATTCAGTGGCACTACAAGTCGACCGGGCACCCGCTCGACCACCAGCTCCGGGTCTACGGACCTGGCAGCGACGCCACCGCGCCCGACGAACTGGTGGCCAACGTGTGGCACTGGGATCCGCAGTGGCAGGTCGAATGGGTCGCTGATGGGCAGCCGCGCGGCCCGATGGCGCGCCGCGTCGGACTCGATCCCCTGTCGGTGGAGCTGCACCGCGGCCAGAACCGCCCGAAGAAGCACCCGTGGGTGGAGCCGGTACCCACCGATCACCTGTTCTTCGCGCCGGTCGCGCCCACGACGCGGGAGGTGCTGGTACGGGCCACGGATCGCTTCGGCCGCACGTTCACCGGCACCTGGCGCCGTGCGTGACCGCGTGCCCGGCCACCGGCGGCGAGAGTATGATCACCGGCGATCGATGGACGAACTCAAGGACCGGGCGCTCGACGTCGCCGCCGAGGGCATCACCATCGGCGATGCCCGGCTCCCCGATCGGCCCCTGATCTACGCCAACGAGGGGTTCGAGCGCATGACCGGCTACCCGGTCGCCGAAGTGCTCGGGAGGAACTGCCGGTTCCTGCAGGGGCCAGGCACCGACCCGGCAGCCGTGGCCGAGATCCGCGCGGCCATCGCCGGGCAACGTGCCTGCGTGATCGAGATCCTCAACTATCGGAAGGACGGCACGACCTTCTGGAACCGGCTCTCCATCACCCCGGTCCGTGACGCGCACGGCGAGGTAACCCACTACATCGGGATCCAGTCCGACGTCACCGCGCGGCGCGAGGCCGAACAGGGACTGCGGCGCGCCAAGGAAGCGCTCGAACAGGACCTGCGCATGGCGGCGCGGGTGCAACAGGCGCTGCTGCCGCCCGTCGAGCTCCAGCTCGGTCGCCTGCGCATCGCCCGGGCGTTCCATCCCTGCGCCGACCTGGCCGGCGACGCCGTCGGCGTCGTCCCCCTGCTGGACGGCGAGGTCGGCGTGTACCTCCTCGACGTCAGCGGGCACGGCGTCGGCGCGGCGCTCTTGTCGTTCACCCTGAATCACCTGCTCTCGCCCTCGATGGAAGGCGGGCTCCTCGTCGAGGAGTGCGAGGCCGGCCCCCGGATCGTGGCACCTTCACGCGTGGCGGAGCGCCTCAACCGCCAGTTCCCGATGGATCGGACGCGGCAGTATTTCACGTTCGTGTACGGTGCGCTCGACGGGGCGCACGGCACCTTCCGGTATGTGATGGCCGGTCATCCTGCGCCCATCGTCCTGCCGAAGGCCGGCCCGCCGGTCGCCCTCCACGGCGGTGGCCTGCCGATCGGCATGATCGAGCAGGCCGCCTTCGACGACCAGGCGACGGTGCTGCAGCCGGGAGACCGGCTCTACTTCTACACGGATGGCGTCATCGAGGCGCTCGACGCGGCGGAGCAGGAGTTCGGCTACGCCCGGCTGGTGGACGAACTCGATCGGCTGCGGGATCGCCCG
>CAYLZN010000410.1:3645-4396 GCA_964387935.1 uncultured Vicinamibacteraceae bacterium
GCGGACGCCGTGCGGGCCTGGTCGGGCGGCCGCCTGCGCGACGACGTCTCGCTGCTCGCGGTGGAGCGCCTCGGGTGAGCCCCCACGACGCTGCGCCTCATTCGAAGCCGTCCGGGCCGAACTCCGTGCTGACCTCGCGCACCTCGACCTCGAGGTAGGCATAGGCGCCGTCCGGCGCGGCGTAGCGGCCCTCGCCGCGCGTGGCAAGCCGGTAGGGCCCCATTTCCCGGTAGTGGTGGATCGGCGTGAGGGCGGTTTCGCAAGCACGACTCAGTCGGTCTCCCGCGTGGGCTGGAGTTGGGCGGCAAGGCGAATCGCTCACCGCGGCGATGGTGCGCCACCTCTCGGCGGGCGCGCGGAAGAGAATGGCGTACACCACGGCCGTGTTCTGCGCCGCATTTCGGCAAGCGCGTGAGGCACGGTGAAGACGAGGTGAAAGTGCTGCAAGTCGTCGCCGCGGACGATGTCCCCCATCGTGAGCGCCTGGCGCTCCATGACCCGATTGTGTCGTGGTAGCGAGACGGCGATGGCCGAGTCATAACCGAATGATGCCGAGGTCGGTGCCGGCTTCGAGCAGATGTACGGTGGACGCATGGCGCAGGAAGTGCGATGTGATCGGCTTGGGAATCCCGCAGCGCCGGTGCGTCTGCTGACAGGCCTCGTGCGTGGTTATTGGGGAACCAGAGCGATTCGAGTGTAACCGTTCGACGAACCCCATCTTGACGGACAGGGAATGACCGTGTCGGCCGTC
>CAYLZN010000411.1:0-4349 GCA_964387935.1 uncultured Vicinamibacteraceae bacterium
GGTTTTTCTACGATTTGCGGGGCGTGGGCGCGCGCCGCTACCGAGTTTCCGGCGGCACCGTCCCGGCCCGCCGTCAGTCCGGGGCCTCGGTGGCCAGGTGATCGAGGTCCAGTTTCTTGATGCGATCGCCCAGGGTGGACCGCTTGATCTGGAGCAGTTCGGCCGCCTTCGACTTGTTGCCCCCGCTCACCTTCAGCGCCCAGCTGATCAGGTTCGTCTCCACTTCCTTCAGACGCTCGTCCAGTGAGATCGACGAGGGGTGGATGTGCGTCTCGACGATGGGCTCCTGCTCCTCCGAGTACTTGTGGAACAGGACGGTCGCGGGCACGCACCCGATCCGCACCGTCTCGCACGTGCAGGTCTGGGCGATTCGCTCGCACGCGTTCTCGAGCTCCCGCACGTTGCCCGGCCAGGGGTACCTCATGAACGCCTGCAGCACGGCCGGCGACACCTGGCGGGCCTCTTCGCCGCGCTGCCGGAAGAAGCGCTTGATGAACTGCTCGGCGAGCACCGGGACGTCCTCGCGCCGGTCGCGGAGGGGCGGCAGCACGATGGGAATGACGTTCAGGCGGTAGAACAGGTCCTCGCGGAACTTGCCCTCGGTGACCAACTGACGCAGGTCGCGCTTGCTTCCCGTGATGACACGCACGTCGACGCTGATCGACCGCGTGCCCCCGAGCCGCTCGATCGTGTGGTTCTGGAGCACCCGCAGCAGCTTGACCTGCATCGACAGGGGCACGTCGTCGATGTCGTCGAGGAAGATGGTCCCGCCGTGTGCCAGTTCGAAACGACCCGGCCGGTCCTTGATCGCGCCCGTGAAGGCGCCTCGCTCGTGGCCGAACAGCTCCGACTCGATGAGGGTCTCGGACAGAATGGCGCAGCTCACCGGCACGAACGGCTTGTGGCGACGCGTGCTCGACTGGTGGATCAGGTTGGCAATGAGCTCCTTGCCCGTGCCGGTCTCGCCGGTCACGAGCACGTTGCTGTCGCTGTCGGCGATCACGCGCACGAAGTCGAAGACCGCGCGCATGCGCGCACTGCGGCCCACGACGATTTGATCGATCGGATAAGTGCCCGCTTCTGCCACGATCCCCGGCGCCAGTGTAACAGAAAGGTGATGGCCGCTTATACTACGGGGAGTCGGAGGCCCCCTCATATGATCCCGCGCGAACGCGTCGAGGCCGTCATCACCCGCATTCGTCCCATCATCCAGGCAGACGGTGGCGACGTCGAGTTGATCGACGTGGTGGACAACAAAGCCCGCATCCGCATGTCCGGCAACTGCATCGGCTGTCCGAGCGCCCAGATGACCCTGTTCATGGGCATCGAGATGGCGCTGAAGGAAGAGATCCCCGAGTTCGAGGAGCTCGTCGTCATCTGACGGCTCCTCGCCGGGTTCGCCGGGCGACGCGCGCGGGTCTTCAGGAGGCGGCGCGCGCTTTCAGCCCGTCGGCCGCGCGGCGGGCCTCGGCGGCGTAGGCCGAGTCGGGAAACTCGGCGAGCACGCGTTCGAACGTCTGGATGGCCTCGGCGTTCTTGCCTGCCAGTTCATACACCCGCGCCAGTTGCACGAGCAGGGCATCGACCGGCAGGTCCCCGTCCTTGCGCGCAGCGAGGTCGCGGTACGTGTTGATGGCGTCGTCGTACGCGCCGGCGCTGACCTGCAGTTCGGCGAGGGCCAGACGGGACATGCGCCCGTAGACGCCCGAGTCCTGGCTCACCTCACGGAACTGCACTTCCGCTTCCTTCCGCCGCCCCAGCGCGTTCAGCAGCACGCCAGCCTCGTACCGGGCGGTTCGGCCGGCCACGGTGGAGGGATACGCCGCGCCGACCTCGAGGAACTTCTTGATGGCGGCCTCGCTGCGAGCCTCCGGCGTCGGATAGCTGCCGGGCTGCGCGGGTCGCGGCGGCGTCCCGGGCTCCGGCGGCGGCTGCACGGGCGCCTCGGCAATCGTCATGGCCTCGGCCAGGGCGGCGCCAGCGCGGTCGAGAGAACGGCCGCGCCACCCGGCAATGCCAGCCACCACGAGAACGATGGTGACCAGGGCGCCGATGGCCCAGGCGAGGGTGGACCCGTGGACCGAACTCCAGTCGTAGGCCCGCTTGACCTGTTCGGCGACTTCGTTGGTCTTCAGTTGATGGCGTTCAGTTGTTTTCATGGTAATCGGCGGCGTTTGGGAATGGTGCGCGTGCCCGGACTCGAACCGGGGACCTCCCGCTTAGGAGGCGGACGCTCTATCCACCTGAGCTACACGCGCACGACAAGCCAACGCATTAGTTTACACGAGGTTGCTGAGCACGGTCGCCACACCGCTTCTGCTGGATCAAGGCTAATCGGCGTACGATAAGACGGTCGCCACGTGTTCCCCCGCCAGCTTCTCCCGGCCATGCAGGAACGTGAGTTCCGCGAGGAATGCCACCCCTTCGACCACGCCGCCCAGGCGCTTCACGAGCCGGACGGTCGCCTGCGCCGTCCCTCCCGTCGCGAGCACATCGTCGACGATGAGCACGCGCTGCCCCGGAAGCACCGCATCCTCGTGGATGTCGAGGCTGTCGGTGCCGTACTCCAGTTGATACGTTTCTCGGACGACCGTGGCGGGGAGCTTGCCGGGTTTGCGCACGGGAACGAAGCCCGCCCCCAACCGGTCCGCCACCGCCGCGCCGAGAATGAACCCGCGGCTTTCGACCGCGACCACGAGTTCGATGCCCTTGCCTGTCCAGGGGCCCGCCATCGCGTCGATCGTGAGCTTCAGGCCCTCGGGGTCACGCAGCAGTGTCGTGATGTCGTAGAACAGAATGCCGGGCCTGGGGAAATCAGGCACCTGGCGGATCCTGGCCTTCAGTGCGTCCATGTCGCTCCTCGTGTCGTGCGGTGTTCGAGCGGCGTCACCCGCGCATCAGGAATATCGGGGTCCGCCCCGTGGGTCGTTCCTCGTAGACGTCCACCTCGTCCACGCGAGCCCCAGCGGGGCCCATGCGCAGGGCCTGCTCGAACCGGAATACGGCATCGGCGTCGCCCTCCACCAGGACCTCGACGGAACCATCGCGCTGGTTGCGGACGAAGCCGCCGAGCCCTTCGGCCAGCGCAGCCCGCTCGGTGAAGAGGCGGAAGCCGACCCCCTGCACACGACCCGTCACGCGATACCGTCGCGCAATCAGCATCGCGACCTGCCGCGTGTCCGCCCTGGTGTGCACACCGACCGGTTCACGCGCGCACCAGCGCGGCGCCCCAGGTCATCCCGGCGCCAAAGGCCACCATCAGCACGAGGTCGCCCGGGTTGATCTTCCCGGTGCGCACGCCCTCGTCCCACAGCAGCGGGATCGTCGCCGCCGTCGTATTCGCGTAGCGCTGGACGTTGTGCAGCGTCTTGTCGTCCGGCAACTCGAGCGCCTTCTGCACGTACTCGTTGATGCGGAGGTTCGCCTGGTGCATGAGCACCATCGCGACGTCCCCGATGGCCAGTCCGTTGCGCTGCAGCACGGCGCGGGCGACTTCCAACATTCTCGTCGTGGCCATCTTGAACACGTAGCGGCCGTCCATCACCGGGACATACTCGGCGCGATCCACCTGCCCGGCATCGACGTACGGGCGGTGCCGGAATCCCACCCCGGGCACGCTCAGCTTGGCCGCATCGGTCCCGTCCGCAAACAGCAGGAGGTCCAGGACGCCCGAGACCTGTCCGTCGGTCGCGGCTCGCACCACCACGGCGGCCGCCGCGTCGCCAAATAGCACGGTCAGGTGCCGCGTCGCGGTGTTCACCTCCCATTCCCGCTCGGGAATCGGCGCCTCGAGATCCCCGCCCAGGCGGGCCCAGCTCCCGTCGCCCCAGGGCATGAAGCCGCTGTGTACCTCGGCGCCGACGAGCAGGACCGTGCGCGCCAGCCCGGCCCGGACGTGCGCGTCCGCCACCTGCAGACCGTACAGGAACCCGCTACACTGCTGCCGGATGTCGAGACAGGCGACCGGCGGCATCCCGAGCCGGCTCTGCAGCAGCCCCGCGCAGCCCGGAAAGTAGTAATCGGGCGTCATGGTCGCGAACACGACCAGATCGATCTCACCCGGGGTCACCTGGGCGGCCTCCATCGCCCGGCGGGCCGCAGGCTCGGCGAGCTGGGAGGTCGCCACCCCCCTGTCCACGAAGTAGCGCGACCGCACGCCCGTGCGCTCGCTGATCCACGCATCGCTCGTGTCCATGATGCGGGCCAGCATGTCGTTGGTGACCAGGTTGGGGGCGATTTCGGATCCGCTGCCGGCAATGAAGGCTCGTTGCATGTGGCCGACTCTCGGGCGGCGCCCTAGAACGCCGAACGGTTTGAAAGTGCCGACATTACGCAGCCTTTCGCGAATG
>CAYLZN010000412.1:0-4308 GCA_964387935.1 uncultured Vicinamibacteraceae bacterium
TAGCCAAGGCTCGCGAGCTTCCGGCGCGCGTCCTCACTGAGCGCCTGCGGGGGCGTCGCCTCGACCGACGGCAAGGGATAGTCGTCCAGCGCTCGCCCCGCCTCGGGCGAGGTCAGGCCGCCAGGACCAAGATCCTTCGCTTCCGGAGGATCGGCGACCACGTCGTACACCTCGAGGCGTCGACCGCTCGTGATCAGCTTCTGGCGTCCCTCCACCGCCATCACCTGCGGCTGCCAGCCGTACTGCAGGAACGGCCGCATCGCCTCGCCCAGAACGGTCTCCGACTGCGCCTGGCGCAAGCTGTGATCCGTGCCCAGGCCTGCCCAGTCCAGGATCGTGTGGTACACCCGCCGAATACTGACGGGACCGTCCGCCACACCGGCCGCCACGCCAGGCCCCACGATGACCAGCGGCACGTGCATGGTGGACTGGTACAGCAGGAGCCCGTGCTGCCGTTCGCCGTGATCCCCCAGACCCTCGCCGTGGTCGCTGACGACGATCACCGCCTTCGGGCCGTCCACGCGCTGTTCGAACGCCAGCACGAGGCGTCCGAGTTGCTCGTCCATGGACGCCACCTCGCCCAGGTAGGGCTTCCCGGCGAAACGGGTCCGGAACGGCTCCGGAGGCGCGTAGGGCGTATGCGGATCGAAGAAGTGAACCCAGAGAAACAGCGGCGATGCCGGCGCCTGCGTGAGGAACCCGAGCGCGCGATCGGCGGTCTCGCGAGAGGACCGCTCCACGCCGTCAGCCGGCAGCTCATCGTCGTAGACCTCGAATCCGGCAGCCAGGCCGAAACGACGTGCGAGCACGAACGAGGACACGAACGCCGCGGTGCGATAGCCTCTGCGCTGCAACTGCTCGGCGAGCCGAGGGTGGTGCGCCGCCACGGGGCGTGCGTTCTCGTGGACGCCGTGGCCGGCGGGATACAGGCCGGTGAACATGGAGGCGTGGGACGGGAGCGTCTCGGGAACGGTGGCGTAGGCCTGACGGAAGCGCAGCCCACGCGCGGCGAGCGCATTGAACGCGGGCGTTTCGATTCCCCTCGCCTCCGGACCGATCGCGTCGGCCCGGGTCGTGTCCAGCGTGACCAGCAGGATGGAGGGGCGAGGCGTCGCGGAGCCGCCGGCGTTGCCCGGCTCGGGCGGCGATCCGCCGGACCCGCAGGCCGTCGTCATGAACGCCGCCGACATGAACACGAGCCGCCACATCGCGGCGACGCGGCCGACCCGCCGCCCTGTCACCGATCGACCAGATTCCGCATCTCTGCCGCAGGTCCCGGCCGGGCAGGCCGAGCCCGTCACTCGAGGAGTCTCGATGTCAACCAAGCGCGCCGTGGTCAAGCAAGTTCAGGGTATCACCTTCACCGGCAAGGCCGACTCCGGACACTGGGTGTCCATGGACGGTCCGGAGGAGTTCGGCGGCAGCAACGCCGGCACCCGCCCGAAGGAGCTGGTTCTGCTCGCGCTCGGGGGCTGCACGGGCAGCGACGTCGTGTCGATCCTGAGGAAGAAGCGCGTGGCCCTCGACAGCTTCGAGATCCAACTGACTGCGGAACAGGCCGACGAGCACCCGCAAGTCTACACGCGCATCCACATGGAGTTCGTGTTCCGCGGACGCGACATCAAGCCCGCGGATGTCGAGCGGGCCATCGAGCTCTCGGAAACGAAATACTGCTCGGTGAGTGCGATGCTTCGGCCCGCCGTGCAGCTGACGCACAGCTACCGCATCGAGGAGTCCGAGGCCACCCCCACTACCTCCCGCGTGCCTCCCAGCCCTCCCGCGTGAGCGGCGCGATCGGCTCGAGCTTCAGTGCGGCGAGGTCTCGGTTGATCGCCGCGCCCTCTTTCGCCAACGTCGCTTCGAATGCCGCGTGCGCGGCCGCGCGCTGCATGCCGAGCACGACGGCGCGCTGGCGCTGGATGCTGGCCAGTGATTCGAGGCGCTTGCGACGCGGGTCGCCCGCGGGCCGCCTGGCGGCGCGCGCCCGCGCCTGGCCCCGCGCGTCCGTAATGGAGTCGACAGCCTGGAATCCGGCTACGGCTGCGGGGCCTTCGCCGGCATCCTGAAGCGGGTGTCCTCGAGTTCCGGGTTCAGTTCGATCTTCGTGATCGTCAGCTTCTGGCGCTGGGGGGACCCCTTGGCTCCGCTGTCGATGGAGTGCGGGAACATGATGCCACCGACGTCCTTGTAGTCGCCGATGCTCGACTCGAACTCGACCTGCGATCCGCGGATGTTCCTGGACCCCTCCGTCCTGATCTCCAGGAAGTACTCGGCGTCGAGGAAGATGTGCCGCGTCTCGCCGTTCTTCATCGTCACCTTGAGCTTGTAGGCGTCCGTCCCCTCGACCGCCTCCTTGCCGACCACTTCGACCGTGTGTCCCTTCTCCTTGTAGCCGACCAGGGGGCCGTCGAAGTCGGCCTGTTCCTCGAACATCTTCGCCTGTTCGGAGGGAAGGGCTTCGGGGTCGTTCTTGCCCATGAACGGCAAAACGGCCCAGGCCGTCGATCCGTCGAAGGCCTGCACGCCGGTCATGCCTTGCAGGGTGAACTCCATGCGCATGTTGTTGGGCCGCTTCGTCTCGAGGACGACCGGCGCCTCGGTGCCTGGACCCACCGTCATCGTGCCGCTCATGCGGATGGCCTTCAGCGCCTTGAGCTTGTCGAGGCCACCGCGGGCGGCCAGGTACTTCGAGACGAGGTCATCGACTGTTTGCGCCGACGCGAACGACGTCGCCACGAGCGAGAGGGCGACCGCGAGCAAACCCTTGCGGACCATGGCTGCCTCCTGGATGAGCCTGCGCGTGTCGTGCTGCCAGGCGTCGACCCGTCGGAGCATCCTACCCTTGATTCGTCGACCACTGCGGGGCGACCGTGCCGAGGGCCACGTGCCGAGGGCCTGGTGCCGAGGGCCACGTACCGAGGGCCGAGGTCTCCGCGGCGAGGCGGGCGGGCTGGCGTGAAATGGACAATAGTCCACTTTACGCACGAGCAAATTGGACTATACTCCAATTCGTGCATGTGCCGCGCTACCTCCTCCCCGCGATCGCCAGGGTCCTGGAGGCCGGCAAGATGGTCTTCGTTGGCGGCCCGCGACAGGTCGGCAAGACCACCATGGCGCTGTCACTGCTCGGGCCGTCGGCGACCGAAGCGCATCCTGCCTACTTCAACTGGGACGACCCGCGATCGGCCGCGCGCCTGCGGCGCGTGGAGCTC
This sequence comes from uncultured Vicinamibacteraceae bacterium, assembly GCA_964387935.1. Lineage (GTDB taxonomy): Bacteria > Acidobacteriota > Vicinamibacteria > Vicinamibacterales > JAFNAJ01 > CAYLZN01. Next base: position 3,213 of record CAYLZN010000412.1, read on the forward strand.
CCGCCGGGCGAACCACTGGTGGTGCTCGACGAGGTCCACAAGTACGCCCGCTGGCGAAACCTCGTGAAAGGCATCTACGACACCGAGAAGTCGGCCAGACGGCTGGTCGTGACCGGGTCGGCCCGGCTCGATCACTACCGGAAGGGCGGCGACTCGCTTGCGAACCGGTATCGCTACTTCCGCCTGCACCCGTTCTCGCTCCGGGAACTGGACGGCACGGGCCTGGGCGACCCACTCGGCGCGCTGGTCCGGTTCAGCGGGTTTCCCGAACCGCTCTTCCAGCAGGACGCCACCGAGCATCGGTTGTGGCAACGCGACCGCCTGGCCCGGGTGGTGCGCGAGGACCTCCGCGACCTGGAGCGGGTCCGCGAGGTGAGCCTCGTCGAACACCTGGTCGATCTGCTGCCCGCCCGTGTCGGATCGATCCTGTCGATCGGGAACCTCCGGCAGGGCCTCGACGTGGACCACAAGACCGTCGACCGGTGGCTCACGATCCTCGAGCACTTGTACGTCTGCGTTCGCGTGCCCCCGTTCGGCGCGCCGCGCATCAGGGCCGTCCGCAAGGAGAAGAAGCTGTATCTCTGGGACTGGTCCGCGGTCGAGGACGCCGGCGCCCGGTTCGAGAACCTGGTCGCGCTGCAGTTGCTGAAGTACTGCCACTGGCTCGAGGACACCGAGGGCTTCCGCATGGACCTGCGCTTCCTGCGCGATACGAGCCGGCGCGAGGTGGACTTCGTGGTCCTGCGCGGCGGCCGCCCGCAGTTCGCCGTGGAGTGCAAGACCGGCGACCGCGCCATCAGCCCGGCCATCCGCTACTTCGCGGAACGCACGCCGATTCCGGTCTTCTACCAGGTGCACCGGGGGGAGGCCGACTACGAGTCGGGCCGGGTGCGGGTGTTGCCGTTCCAACGGTTCTGCGACCACCTCGGGCTTCCCTGAACGCGGGGTCACCTGCCCACGGCGGTCCGCGCCGACCGCGGCGGCACTACAATGAGCCCCGCGGGTGCGCTGCAAGGCACTGTCATGCCCGGTCCCTGGATTCACGACATCGACCCGATCCTCGGCAAGGCCGGGGGGTTCTACCTCTGGTGGTACG
>CAYLZN010000413.1:0-4282 GCA_964387935.1 uncultured Vicinamibacteraceae bacterium
GCTCTCGTTCTTCTTCAAGAGCCCGATGCACGCCGCCGGTCTGTACCCGGAGCACGACCTGTTCATCCAGTCGATGAAGCTGAAGAACACCCTGCGATGGATGAAGGGCGAAGACCTGATTACCCATCTGGGTCGCGAGTACTACGACTGATACGGATCCGCTGACGTGCGCCGGTGGTGGATCTGGTCGCTTGCGGCCATTCTCGTGCTGGCGGGAGGCGTGTGGCGGGGCCGCGTCGCTCCCGGCGGGGGGAATCCGCCCGGTCCCGCCGTTCCAGCCCTGGCGCGTTCCGCCGCGGCGCTCGGGGGCGTGGAGCTGGAGACGCCCCCGCTGCGGATCGACGTACTGTCCATCACGAGGCCCACGCGGGACGTCGTCGAGGTGCGCCTGGCGGTGACCAACCGGGATCCCGTGACGCCGCTGTTGCTCGGGGACCGGTTCGCGGATGTCCCGGCGGAGGTCGGGACACTGTCGGGCGCGTTCCTCACGAGCACCGGAGGCTCGACGCGGACCTTCGTCCTCCGCGACGCCAGCGGCGCGCCCCAGTGCTCGCGCGGGCTCGAGCAACTGGGACCGGGTGAGCGCAGGGAGGCATGGGTCCGCTTCTCGAGCCCTCACGCGGAGGCCGGCCCGGTCAAGCTGACCCTGGCGGGCGTGCCACCCCTTGACGGCCTGGTGCTGCCCGGGGCACGGTAAGGCGGGCTCGGGGCTCAGGGCTCGGGGCTCAAGGCTCAGGGCCCAAGGCTCAAGGCTCAGGGCACTGGGAACTGTTCTGTTTCAGTCCTCGTCTCACGATCCGGACGTCAGGAGTTCATTGCGCATGCCTTCGCTCATCGAGACACGCGACCTGTGGAAGACCTATGTCATGGGCTCCGAGGAGATCCACGCGCTCCGCGGGGTGTCGATGCAGATCGAGCGGGGTGAGTACGTGGCGATCATGGGGCCGTCGGGGTCCGGCAAATCGACCCTCATGAACCTGATCGGCTGCCTCGACACGCCCAGCAAAGGCGACTACATCCTCAACGGCCACGAGGTCAGCCAGATGAACGACGACGAACTGGCGCGGATCCGTAACGAGGAGATCGGATTCGTCTTCCAGACGTTCAACCTGCTGCCCCGCGCCACGGCGCTGCACAACGTCGAACTGCCCCTGATTTATGCGGGCGTGCCCACGAAGACCCGCCAGGAGCGGGCGAAGACCGCACTCGAGCGCGTCGACCTCACGTCGCGCATGTCCCACAAGCCCAACGAGCTGTCGGGCGGTCAGCGTCAGCGCGTCGCGATCGCACGGGCGCTGGTCAACAACCCCTCCATCCTGCTGGCCGACGAGCCGACCGGCAACCTCGACTCGAAGACCGGCGCCGAGATCATGGCGCTCTTCGATCGCCTGCACTCCGGCGGCAACACGATCGTCCTCGTCACCCACGAGGCCGACATCGCCGCGCACGCCCACCGGGTGATTCACATCAAGGACGGGCAGATCTCGGACGACGTCAGGCGCGCGGCCTAGCAGCCCGTTCTACACCGCCGCCCAGTGTGCGGCTGCGACCTCGCGCAGCGGCACCGCGCGATCGAACGACGCGTCGTCGAACATCACGCGCCGCATCGGCACCTCCGGATCGGGTGCCGGAATCGCGGACAGCAGCGCCCGTGTGTAGGGATGCCGCGCGTCCTCGAAGATCATCGCCGTCGGCGCGAGCTCGACGATCCGCCCGCGGAACATGACCGCGGTCCGCGTGCAGATGTGACGCACGAGCCGGAGGTCGTGGGCGATGAACAGGTAGGTCAGCGAGAAACGCTGCTGCAGGTCCATCAGCAGGTTGATCACCTGCGCCTGGATGGACACGTCGAGCGCGGACACGGGCTCGTCGGCGACGACCAGTGAGGGATTGAGCGCCAGCGCGCGGGCGAGGCCGATGCGCTGGCGCTGCCCGCCCGAGAACTCGTGCGGATAGCGCGACGCGAGCGCCGGGTCGAGTCCCACGAGCCGGAACAGCTCCTCCACACGCGCCCGTCGCTCCGCCTTCGTGCCCAGCCGGTGGATGACCAGCGGTTCCTCGACGATCGAGCCGACGCGCATTCGTGGGTTCAACGACGAATAGGGGTCCTGGAAGACGATCTGCAGGTCCCGGCGCGCGCGCCGCATCCGCGCAGACGGAAACGTCAGCACGTTCTCGTCGCGGAAATACACCTCGCCGGCGGTGGGCTCGATCAATCGCAGGATGCAGCGCCCGGTGGTGGTCTTGCCGCTTCCCGACTCGCCCACGAGCCCGAAGGTCTCCCCGGCCTCGATCGTGAAGCTGACGTCGTCAACCGCACGCAGCACGGTGGCGCGGCCGAAGAGACCCGGCCGCCTGATGTAGTCCTTGGTGAGATGACGGACGTCGAGCAGTGGCATCAGCGCGTCGAGTCCGGGAGGACGACGGGTGCGGCCGGCGTCGGCGCGCCTCCGAACAGGAAGCAGCGGACGAGGTGGCTCGTGCCGGCCTGGACGGTCGGGGGCACGCGCCGCTCGCAGGGGTCGAAGCGCTGTTGGCACCGAGGGGCGAACGCGCACCCGCCCCCGATGGCGCCGAGTGTCGGCACGGAGCCGTCGATGGCCTTCAGCCGGGAACCCACGTGGCCACCGGGCATGGACGCCAGCAGCCCCTGCGTGTAGGGATGACGGGGATTGCGGAACACCTCGCGCACGGGGCCCTGCTCGACGATGCGGCCGGCGTACATGACCGCGACGCGATCGGCGGTTTGCGCGATGACGCCGAGGTCGTGCGTGATGAGCAGCAGCGAGAGATCGAACTCGTCCTTGAGGGAGCGCAGCAGGTCCAGCACCTGTGCCTGGATGGTGACGTCCAGGGCTGTCGTCGGCTCGTCAGCGATGACGAGCGAGGGACGGCAGGCCAGCGCCATCGCAATCAGGACGCGCTGGCGCTCACCGCCGGAGAGCTGGTGCGGGTACTCCCGCACACGCCGCTGTGGTTCCGGCACCCTGACGGCAGCCAGCAGCTCCACGGCCCGCGCGCGCGCCTCACGCCACGTGGCCAGCCCGTGAACCACCATCGTCTCGGCGATCTGGTAGCCGATCGTCAGGACGGGATTGAGGGCCGTCATCGGCTCCTGGAAGGTGAGCGCGATGCGAGCGCCACGGATCCTGCGCAGCTCGCGTTCCGGCAGCGCGCTCAGGTCCTGGCCCTCGAACCAGAGACGACCGCTCGTGATGCGACCCGGCGACGGCACGAGCCGGAGGATGGAGTAGGCCGTGATCGACTTGCCGCTGCCGGACTCGCCGACGAGCCCGAGGGTCTCGCCCCGATGCACCTCGAACCCGACGTCGTCCACGGCGGGCACGAGGCGCCCGTCGACGGGGAACGCCGTTGTCAGCCCATCGACGACGAGCAGCGGCGCGGCGTCGGGCGTGACGGCGGGAACGGGAGGATCGGCCACGGGCGAAGTCAGGCGAAGGTGGTCTCACGATACTCGCCGAACACCTGCCGCATCGCATCGGCGATTTCACCGACCGTCGCTCGGGCCTCGACGGCGGTCAGGATCGGCGGCACGAGGTTCGATCCCTCGCGGGCGGCGGCGATCACGGCCTCGAGGCTCCTGGTGCAGGCGGCCTGGTCGCGGCGGGCGCGGACGGCGCGGACGCGCTCCACCTGCGTCGTTTCGATGGCTGGATCGATGCGCATCACGTCCACCGTCGCCGCCTGCGTGTCCTGGAAGCGGTTGACGCCGACGACGATCTGCTCGCCCCGATCGATGGCCTGCTGGGTCCGGTAGGCGGACTCCTGGATCTCGCGCTGGATGAGGCCCTGTTCGATCGCTGCCAGCGTGCCGCCGGCCCTGTCGATCCGGTCCAGGATCGCCTGGGCGCCGGCCTCGATCTCGTCGGTCATCCGCTCGATGGCCCACGAGCCCGCCACGGGGTCGACCGTGTTGGTGACGCCGCTCTCGTGAGCGATGATCTGCTGCGTCCGCAGCGCGATCCGTGCCGAGTCCTCGGTGGGCAGGGCCAGGGCCTCGTCGCGGCTGTTGGTGTGGAGCGATTGCGTGCCGCCGAGCACGGCCGCCAGGCCCTGGAGCGCCACCCTGACGATGTTGGTGTCCGGCTGCTGGGCGGCAAGGGTGCTGCCGGCGGTCTGCGTGTGGAAGCGGAGCTGCTGGGCGCGCGGGTTCGTCGCGCCGAAACGTTCGCGCATGAGCCGTGCCCACAGGCGGCGGGCCGCCCTGAACTTCGCGACCTCCTCGAGGAAGTCGTTGTGGGCGTTGAAGAAGAACGAGAGA
>CAYLZN010000414.1:0-4282 GCA_964387935.1 uncultured Vicinamibacteraceae bacterium
GGATCGGGTCCTCCTGGTCGACCCAGATGTTGAAGCGGCTGTTGGCCGACACCACGTAGTCCTTGTCGACCGTGGTCCCGTTCGGCAGGAGGAACGTCGCTCGAACGGTGGCGTCGGTGTCGGACGGGTTCGCGAGGAGGATGAAGAGATCGAAGAAGGCGCCCGTGTTGCCCTCGGCGAAGAACCACGAGGTCGAGGGGGTGGTGATGCCGGCGCTCTCGTGTCCCGCGCGGAACAGCTGTCCGCCGCCGGTCAGGTACATCGCCCGTTCGACGATGATCGGCGTGTCGGCGCTGATGACTGCCGAGACATCGGTGCTGGCAAGTCCGGGCTGCGTATCCACCCAAATGTTAAACCGGGTCCTGGGGTCGACGACGTACGACAGGGTGACTGGCTGGGCCGGTGCCGGCAGGAGGTACTTCACCTGGACCTGCGCCGCGGTGGAGCCCGGGTTCTGAATCAGGTAGAAGAGGTCGAATCCCGAGTGCGTGGCGCCCTCGGCGAGGTACCAGACCGTCGCCGCGCCCGGGATCGAGTGCTCGGCATGGCTGCCGTAGCCGGACGCGTCCCAGGTCATGGTTCGGTCGACGGCCAGCGGCTCGTCCGATTCGATCGTGGTCGAGAACTCGGCAGCGTCGAGGCCCGGAATCGTCTTCACGTCCGAGGTCCAGCGCGCCATCGCGCCGATCTCGAAGTCCTGGCTGACGATCTGGCCCTGCTTCAGGAAGGTCAGGAGCCCGTGGACGCTGGTCGAGCCTGAATTGGCCAGGGCGAGGCGCGTCTCGAACGGCCAGATCGTGGCGCCTTCCGCGAGGAAGTACGTGTATGGGGCCGGTGCGGACGGGCCACCGGAGCTGATGGCGACGTGCGCCACCGGGGTGTCAGGATCGTTCGACGGGATGTCGAGCGACGCCGTCCGGGCCCCGTCGGTGCCGGGGCGGTACTCGACCTCGACGCTGCAGAGAGACGTGGGGAAGAGCGAGACCGCCGAGCAGTAGTTGTTGACCAGGGCGAAGTCGGCCGCATCCGGTCCGGAGAGCGCCAGGCTGCCGAGCGTGAGCAGGGCAGTCCCCGTGTTGATGATCGCGACGACCTGGCGGCGGCTTGCAAGGCCGAGCGCCATCTGCAGCTGCGGCCCCTCGTGAGGCAGCGAGATCTCGATGTTCGGGGCGGCACTGGGAGTCGTCGTGAAGTTCCAGGCGTAGGGAGCCGCGAGGGCGTTACCCGAAGCGTCCTTGACTGCGGTGCCGAGGGTCACGGTGTACGGGGTCCCGGCGGCCAACGGCGAGGTCGGCGTGAAGAGGATGCGACCGAGTTGACCGTCGTAGGCGACCTGGCCGCTCACCCCCGCCACGCTGACATTGGCCCCCGTCACCGTGGTCGGATCGAGCGCTTCGGAGAAGGTGGCCGAGATGACCGGCTGGTAGACGGTCGTGTTCGGGACGGGCGTCGACGAGAACGGGACGAACGTCTGCCCGGGGGAGGGCCACGTCGCGATGACCTGGGGAGCCGTCGTATCCGCGGCGCCGGCGGTGACGGCGATGGAGACACGTGCCGGGTCGCTCTGGGTGAGGCCATCGCTGACACGGAAGAAGAACTCGTCGCCACCGGTGAAATTCGGCTGCGGGGTGTAGACGAGCGCCGGGAGCGTACCGGTGAGCGTGCCGAACGTGGGGCTCGAGACCAGGGTGTGAGTGACCGCCCCGCCCGTCGCGCTGCGGCCGGTGAGGGTGAAGCCGACCGGCGTCGCGCTCGTCGTCGTGATCGCGAGGGGATCCGCGACCGCGCCGCGGAGCGTGTGGACCACCGCGTTGGTGGGCGTCACCTCGAACGAACTGGGGAAGTGCACCTCGGCCTGGTTCACGATCTCGGTGCCGGTCGCGAGCCCGGCTTTGGGCTTGACCGTGAACGTCACGCTGCCCTTGGCGCCAGGCTGGCCGGCAGCCGCCAGCGTTCCGACGTTCCATTGGAGCAGCCGCAGCCCCGCGCTGTACGTGCCCCCGTTGTTGACGACCAGGGTCGCCTCGTCGAGGTCGGCGTCCAGGGTGTCGAGGATGAAGACCCCTTCGGCCTCGCCGGCGCCCACGTTCTCGTACTCGATCGTGTAGGTGATGGTCTCGTCCGGCAGCACGCCGAGGGCAGGGGACGCCGACTTGGCGTTCGGATCGCGGGGGGTGTACAGCTCCACCTGCCGGAGTTCCCACGACACGGCTTGGCCGGCTTCGGTGGCGGCTTCCGGGAACACCGGTGCACAGTCCACCGGCGGCAAGGGGAGGCCCGTCGGTTGCGTCCGGCACACCGATGGCCTCGGACACAGGCCGACGATCGCCTTCGCCTTGTATGCGCCGGTTGCGTCACACTCCTGGTAGCAGATGGCTTGCCCTCGGGTGGCACCCAGCATGGTCGCGGGGTCGCAGCAGTAATGGGCGGCGTCAGTGCAGGGCGCCCCGGTTTGCCCGCTGCACTGGGCCTGGCAGGCCAGCCCGCTACGGCCGAACTCGACGAGACTGCCGACGATCGGCAGGTAGCTGGTTGTCGCCTCGAGGGCATCTCCCAGCGTCCTCGTGCAACGTTTGCACTGATCGTGGGCGAGGTCGCCCGCGCCCGCCGCGATCGCTGCCGCACACGCGGCACAGTCGGCAGCGCGCATGCGCGTACCCGTCACCAGGCTCAGTCTGGTCACCACCGTGGGGTTCTGCCGCACCGTGCAGTTGAACAGGCACGTCCGCCGCGCACTCAGCCATTGCATGCCGGACACCGCGAGGTCGTAGAACGGGAGCAGCAGTTCTCTCCGCCAGTCCCAGCGGAAGCCGAGAGTGCTGTCGAACCGCTGGTAGCTGCCGTCGCCGAACCTCTCCACGAAGGCCGTGCCGGCGTCCCAGGTCAACGTGACCGGCCAGCCAGAGGGATCCATCAGCCACATCCGGTAGTGGTCCGGCGTCACGCTGGAGTCGATGCTGTTGGCGTACGCCACATCGTACTGCCGGTACCCGAGAAATGTGAGGCGGTTCACCAGGCTCTGCGCAGCGGAGGACGCTCCGAGCGCTGCCGCGATCTCCGACGGGGACATCAGCCGCGTGTGGGGAACGACCGGCACGTGGCCCATGTAGCGCGTGACATCGAATATCGGGGCTGGTTCGTTCGAGGCCGCGGCCCGCACGAGCACCTCGGTTGGGCCTTCTTCGGTGCCCCATGGCACCTCGACGGTGAACGTCGCCGACCCTTCGTTTCCCGGGTCGAGCGTGGCAGTCGTCCAGTACACCTGGCCGTTGAAGGCCTCGTGCGCGTAATAGGTGCCTCCCTCGGTCGCTGAGACGAAGGCGGTACCCAACGGCACGTCGACGACCACGGCGACGTTGTCGAGGGTGAACGCCAGGGAGTTGTGATACCGAACCAGGAACGTCCCTCGCTGCCCTGGCGCGATCGACCGTGGCCCGGTCACCGAGACAGCCAGCGCGGGAGCGCCGAGGCTCACCGGCAACCGCGCCACATAGGCATCGTGATTGCTCCCGTGGTAGGTCGTGTCGTAGGCGGTCGCCGACGTCGAAGAGTCGGGGGAGTTGGTCCAGCCGGAGACGAAGAGATTGCCCAGCCCGTCGAGCGCCAGACCGCGGGCGTTCTCACTCCACGTCCCGCCGAGCAGGGTCGACGCGAGCAGGCGCGACAGCTTCCAGTCCAATCGGATGATGAACACGTCGGCGTCGCCCGCCAGCGTCTCCTGCCACGCCCGCGCGGTCGTCGGCAGCTGTCCGGTCGTGTCGCCCGTCACGAAGACGTCCCCGCGCACGGCGTCGACGGCAATCGCGTTGGCCGACTGACTGAGCACGGCCGTCGACCCCGCCGTCGTGCCGATGAGAGTAGAAGCCTCGAGCTGCGTGAGATCTCCCGACAGCCTCGAGACGAAGATGTCCCACATCCCGTTGTAGGTCGTGTCGTAGGCGCCATCCGTGGTCGGAAAAAAGTCCGACCGTGGCAGCCCGTCCGAGAGCACGCCGGACCCGTGCGTGCCGCCCGTCACGAAGACGTGGCCCTGGGAGTCCACGGCGAGCGCACGCGCGTCGTCCTCGGCCTTGCCGCCGAGATAGGTCGACGCGAGCAGCGTGTTCAGACCGAGATCGAACTTCGCCACGTAGGCGTCGTAGGGGTCCGCCGCCTGCGCCGCGAGGCTCACCGAGTAGCTGCGATCGTAAGCCCCGGTCGTCGTGGGCAGATCGACCGAGCTCGTGTACCCGGTGATGTACACGCCTGACGCGACCGCGACCACGTCGTGCCCGAAGTCGTA
>CAYLZN010000415.1:0-4249 GCA_964387935.1 uncultured Vicinamibacteraceae bacterium
GCCGAGGCCAGCGCGGCCAGCGCCGGGTTGACGGTGCCGAGCGTCGAGACGTCGACGGTGGTGCGCTGATGCGGCCCCAGCGTGAGGGTGTGCGTGAGGACGGTGGTGGTGTCCTTCAACTGGAAGTCGATCGTGACGGCGGCGGTGGCGCTCACATCGGTGTTGAGCAGGGCGAGGCGGGTGGAGAAGAACCCGCCGATGGTGGCGCCCTCCGCAAAGTAGTAGGTGTACCCGGCCCCGGCCTGATCGATCGTGACGGTCTTGCCGGCGACGGTAAGGGTTCCCGTGCGTGGCCCTGGCGCCGTGTTGGCGGCGGCGGAGTATCCTGCCGAGCCGCTGCCCACACCACTCGCCGGCGCGGTGACCGTCAGCCAGGTGTCATTGCTCGTCGCGCTCCAGCTGCATCCGGCCTGCGTCGCAATCGAGACCGTCGCCGGGCCGCCCAGAACCGGGAGACTCGTGACCGCGCTCGTCACGGCGTACGTGCAGGGCGAGCTGACCGTGACGGGCATCGTGCGCGTCTGGATCTGGCCGGCGCCATCGAGCACCGTCACCTGGAGCAGGCAGGTCTGCGGCGCGGCGCCGGCGTTGATCGGCGCCGTCCAGGTCGCACTGGCGCTGGTCGGCGTGTTGAACGTCCCGTTGGAGGACAGCTCGCTGCACAGCGATGACCACGCGTAACTCAGTGGATGTCCCAGCGAGTCGGTCGCCGCCACGGCGACGGCGACCGTGCCGCCCGAGAGCACCGTGGAGGGCGTGGCCGTCGGCCCGCTCGTGATGGTGATGACGTCGGGCACGCTGTCGACCCGTGACGTCACCGAGCGCGTCACGGTCTGCCCGTGCCCGTCGTCGATCGTCACGGTGAGCGTGCACGCCTGCTGCGCGTTCGTCATGTTCACCGGCGCCTTCCAGGTCGGGCTCGCGACGGTGGCCGATGGCGTGAAGAGTCCGGTCCCGGGCAGGTCGGGACACGTGGCGCTCCACGCATAGCTCAAGGTGTGGCCGATGATCGGATCCACGGCCGAGAGAGAGAGCGTGACCACCGCATTCGACGCGACGGGGTCCGGCGTGTTGAGGGGGCCCGCCGTGATGGTGATCACGTCTGGCAGCGAGTCCACGCGCTGCGACCAGGTCCCGGTGGCGCTCTGGCCCTGCCCGTCACTGACCGTGACGGAGAGAGTACAGGTCTTCTGCTCGCCCGTGGCGTTGACCGGGGCGATCCAGGCGGGCGCACGTGTCGTCGCGGACGGTGCAAAGGTTCCGGTTGTGGCGAGGCCGGGGCACGTCGCGCTCCAGGCATACGAGAGGGTGTGCCCGATGATCGGATCCTCCGCCGTCAGGGTCAGCGTCACGGTGCCACCCGACGGGACGGGCTCGGGCGCGCCGGTGGGCCCGGCCGTGATCGTCACCGTGTCGGGAATGGAGTTGACGGGCTGCGTGAACTGCGCCGTGGCGCTCTGGCCCCTGCCGTCGTTCACGTTGACCGTCAGCGTGCAGGTCTGGAGCGAGCCCGTGGCGTTGACCGGCGCGGTCCACGTGGGTGCCACGACAGACGCTGACGGCGCGAAGGTCCCGTTGCCGAGGGAGCCCGTGCAGCTCGCGTTCCAGGCGTAGGACAGCGGGTGATCGTACGGGTCCGAGGCGGCGAACGTGATGGTCACGGGTCCGCCGGACGGCACCGGGACGGGCACCCCGGAGGGGCCGGCCGTGATGGTGATCACATCCGGCACCGCCTGGACGTGCTGGGTGAACGTGCCGGTGATGCTCTGCCCGTGTCCGTCGGTGACCACGACCGTCAGCGTGCAGGCCTGCAGGGTGCCGGTGAGGTTGACCGGGGCCGTCCAGGTCGGAGCCTCCGCCGAGGCGCCCGGCGAGAACGTGCCTGGCGCGAGGGAGCCGCCGCACGTCGCGGACCACGCGTACGTCAGCACGTGACCGATGATCGAGTCCTTGGCCGCGAAGACGATCGTCACGGTGCCGTTCGATTGAACCGGCTCCGGCGACCCGGTTGGGCCCGCCGTGATCGTGATGGCGTCGGGCACGGAGTCCACACGGGCCGGCACGGACGCGGTGGCAGAGGTCCCGTGTCCGTCGCTGACGACGACGGTCAGGGTGCAGGTCTGCTGAGCGCCCGTGGCGTTGACCGGCGCGGTCCAGCCTGGGTTCTGCGTCGTCGCGTTCGGCGTGAAGGTGCCCGTTTCGAGCGAGCCGGTGCACGCAGCGCTCCAGGCATAGCTCGGCACGTGACCGATGATCGAGTCGGTCGCCGCCACCGACAGCGACAGCGAGCCGCTCGAGTTCACCGTGGTCGGCACCGCCGCGGGGCTCGCGGTGATGGTGATCTCATCCGGGATGGAGTTGACCCTGGCCTGGACGGTGGCCACCGAGGTCTGCCCATGGCCGTCGCTGATCGTCACGGTCAGCGCGCACGACTGCTGCGCGCCAGTTGCATTCACCGGCGCCGTCCACGACGGGTTCTGCAGGCTGGCCGCCGGCGTGAACGTCCCGTGGTTGGGCAGGTTCTGGCAGACCGCGCTCCACACGTAGGTCAGGGTGTGGCTGTAGGAATCCGTGGCGGTCGCCCCGAGCAGAAGGGTGCCGGCCGACGGCACGACGTCCGGCGTCGCGTCCGGTCCGGACGTGATCGTGATGAGGTCCGGTACCGAGCGGACCCGCTGCGTATAGCTGGCCGTCGCGGTATGGCCGAACTCGTCGCTCGCCGTCACTGTCAGCAGACAGGACTGCAGCTGCGTCGTCATGTTCGGCGGCGCCGTCCACGTCGGGTTCTGCATGGCGGCGCTCGGCGAGAACGCACCAGGACCCGAGAGACTGGGGCACGACGAGGTCCACACGTAGGACACGGTATGGCCGATGATCGAGTCGACGGCCGTGGCCGTGACGAGCACCGCGCCGCCGGAGGTCACGGGCTCGGGATTTCCGGACGGGCCCGCGGTGAACGTGACCGCGTCCGGCACCGAGTTGACGCGGTGCACGAACGAGGCGCTGTCGCTCTGTCCGTGCGCGTCACTCACCACGACCGAGACCGTGCACGTCTGCTGGACACCGGTCGCATTGACGGGCGTCGTCCAGACGTGCGTGCCGGGCGCGCCCGGCGCGAACGAGCCGCTGCCGAGACCGCCGGAGCACGTGGCCGTCCAAGCATAGGTGAGCGCGTGGCCGATGATCGAATCCTCCGCGGTGAGCGCGATCATCACCGGGGCACTCGACGCTGCCGGGTCCGGCGTGGCGACCGGGCCTGCCGAGATCGTGACGCGGTCGGGGACCGAGTTGACCCTGATGGTCGCCGCGCCTGTGGGCGTGGTGCCATGGCCGTCGGTCACTGCAACCGAAAGCGTGCAGACCTGCTGGACGCCGGTCGCGTTGACCGGGGCCGTCCACGTCGGGTTCTGCGCGGCCGCGCTCGGGGCGAACGTGCCGACGCCCGCGGCGATCCCCGGGCACACGGCCGTCCACGCGTAGGTGAGTGGGTGGTTGTAGGGATCGGCGCCCTGGACCGACAGCGTGGCGGACCCGCTCGAGTCGACCACAGCAGGGGCCACGAGCGGGCCTTCGGTGATGGTGACGATGTCCGGAACCGCGTCCACGCGCTGCGCGAACGTGCCGATGACACTCTGACCATGGCCGTCGGTCACGGTCACGCTCATGACGCAGGTCTGCTGGAGACCCGTCAGGTTGACGGGCGCGGTCCACGACGGGTTCTGAGTGGCCGCCGACGGGGTGAACCCGCCGGAGGGCAGACCGCTCGAACACGACGCGCTCCACGCGTAGCTGAGCACGTGACCGAGGATCGAGTCCTCGCCCGTCACCGCGAGGGACGTCGTCCCGCTCGAGCTCACCGTGTCCGGCGTACCGACCGGGCCCGCTGTCAACGTGATGACGTCCGGAACGGAGTCGACCCGGTGGACCACCGACGCGGTATCGGTCTGGCCGTAGGCGTCAGCCACCACGACCGACAGCGTGCAGAGTTGCTGCGCTCCCGTGGCGTTGACCGGCGCCATCCACGTCGGGGATTCAGCCGACGCACTCGGGGTGAAGGTTCCCCCTCCCAGGCCGCCGGCGCAGGTGGCCGTCCACGCGAACGTCAGCGTGTGCCCGATGATCGAATCGGTCGCGGTGATCGCAAGGGCGACGGGGCCACTTGAAGCAACGGGGTCGGGCGTGGCGGTCGGGCCGGCGGTGATGGTGACGACGTCGGCGACGGACTGGACCTGGACGCTCACCGTGTCGG
>CAYLZN010000416.1:0-4140 GCA_964387935.1 uncultured Vicinamibacteraceae bacterium
GACGTACGGCGTACGGCAGGGCACCAGGCACGAGGCACGAGGCACAAGGCACATGGCACGAGGCACCAGGCGTATGGCGTCGCGCTAAGATGGACGGCCTGGGGGAAACGCTGATGGCGAAGACGTGGCGTGTGGCGGCAGGAGTGTTCGCGGCTGGCGCCGCGATCGGCGGGTTCCTCGGGGCCGTGTTCGGTACGCCGGCGCTCATCGCGCAGGTCCAGCGCTCCGGGGCCAGGACGGTCGTCGCACCGCCGGACTTCCCGAAGACCGGGCTTCCGTACAGCCCCGGGATCCTCGTCGGCGACACGCTCTACCTGGCCGGGCAGCTCGGACGCGACCCCGCGACGGCCCGACTGGTGCCGGGCGGCATCGAGCCCGAAACGCGACAGGCGCTCGCCAACCTGCGGACCGTGCTCCGGGCCGCCGGCATGGACTTCGGCGACGTCGTCTCGGTGACGGTGTTCCTCCGCAACTTCGACGAGTTCGAGACGTTCAACCGCGTGTATCGTGAGCACTTCCCGAAGGATCCGCCGGCCCGCGCGACCGTCGGCGTGACGCGCCTCAACCTCGACGCGGCCATCGAGCTGCAAATGGTGGCGGCCCGACCGAGGTAGCCGGCCACCCGCCCGCCGATCTATCATCGGTGTCTTCCACATTCCGGCTGCACGCATGAAGACACACGCCTTCCCTGCCGTGCTGGCGGTCACGGCGCTGCTCGAGGCACTCCACCCGGGCTCCCGCGTCGCCGCGCAGCAGACCACGCCCGCTTCCGCGCAGCCCGCGCCACCGATGTTCCGCTCCGGCACCGATGTCGTGGCCGTGGACGCCACGGTCGTGGACCGCACGGGCGCCCCGGTGCTGGACCTGACCCCGGTGGACTTCGTGGTCAAGGTGGACGGCAGGCCCCGCGAGGTCGTCTCCGCCCGCGTGCTCGAATTCCCGCCCCCGCGGAAGACTGCCGGACCGCGCCCGACCTTCATCACGCCCTACACGACGAACCGACCGCTGACGGCGGGCCGGGCCGTGATGATCGTCCTCGACGCGGGCAGCTTCGCGCCGGGCGAGCCCAAGGCCGCGCTCGACGCGGCCACGCGCTTCGTCGACACGCTCGCCCCTGAGGATCGCCTGGCGTTCGCGGCCATTCCCGGGGGCGCCGAGGCCGTGGAGTTCACGACCGACCACGGCACCATCCGGAAGGCGCTCCGCGCGGCGGTGGGCAGCTCGTGGGACACCGGCGCCCAGCGGAACTGGGGCACGCGCGAACTGAAGATGGGCAAGACCGAGGCCCTCGCCTGGGATCGCGGCAACAGGGGGGTGCAGAACGAGGTCACCCTGCGCGAGTGCGGGGTGCTCGACTCGGCGGAGTGCTTCGAGGAGCTGTCCCTCCTGTCCCAGCAGCTCACCGCGGAGATCAGGTCGTCGGTCGATCGCCGGCTGTCGGCGCTGGAGCGGATGCTCGAGCAACTCGCCGAGTACCCGGGACCGAAGTGGATGATCCTCATCTCCGGCGGGTTCGCGTTCGAGTTCGACAACGCGACCCCGGCCACGCTCGGTGTCACCGCCGCGCGGGCGGAGACGACCGTGCACGCGATCTTCGTCGACACGCTCTCGGTCGATCCCTTCGGGCGCATCGCCCCGGCGAGCTTCAGGCAGGATCGCGAATTCGAACGGAACGGGCTCGAGAACATCGTCGGGTTCACGCGAGGCGTCGTGCATCGCGTGGTGGCGAACGCGACGCCAGGCTTCGACCAGATCGGCCGGGAGATGAGCGCGCTCTGGCAACTCGGCGTGACGCCGCTGCCGCAGGACCTGGACGGCAAGGGGCACAAGCTCGAGGTGGAGGTCAGGCGCAAGGGCCTCACCGTGCGGACACGTCCGCAGTTCGTGGTCGACCCGGCCGCGCGCGTCCGCCCGGCGGACACGTGGCTGGAGTCTGCGCTGCGGACGCCGGCCGCGCTGAGCGCCCTGCCGATCAGGGTCTCGACCTACAGCTTCCGCGACGTCCAGAGCAACCAGGCGCGCGTGATCGTGTCGGCGGACGTGGGCTTCGAGCAAGGCTCGACGACGGAAGCCGCGATCGTCTTCGAGGCGCGCACGGGGTCCGGGCGGCTCGTGTCGAGCGGGACCAGTCGCGCCACCAGCGTCGAGCCCGGGCGGCCCGGCATCGTGCGCTACGTCGGCGCCCTCACGTTGCCTGCAGGGTCCTACACGCTCCGGCTCGCCGCCGTCGATCAGGACGGGCGGCTGGGCAACATCGATCACCCGCTCGACGCCATGTTCAGGCCTGCCGGGCCGCTCCGGGTGAGCGACCTCCTGGTGGGCGAAGCGAAGGACGGTCCCGCGGCGGAGAACGTGCCCGCGGAGGCCAGCGTCCGGGGCAATGCCCTTGACGCCTACCTCGAAGTGTACGCGCCGGTCGGGGCGGACGACGCGTTACGCGGGGTGTCCTATCGTGTCGAACTGCTGGACCCGCGCGACCGCCAGCCGCTGACGACCGCCGAGGCCGTGGCCGACCTGCTCCAGGCGGGACCTGGGCACTCGGTCTCGGCGCGGCTCAAGGTCGGCCATCTTCCGCCGGGCGAGTACGAGGTGCACGCGCGCGTCCTGCAGAACGGCGTGTCGCTCGTCGATCTGGGCCGCGCCGTGCGCATCGTCCGCGATCCCGGCTCACGCCTGACCACGGGGTTCTCCGTTCCGCGACTTCCTGCGGCGCTGCCCCCGATGGTGCCGTTGTTCGACAAGCGATCCGCCCTGTCGCCGCCGGCGCTCTCCATCGTGCTCGCCCCGGTGCGCGAACGGACGCGTGGCCAGGAGGCCGTCAGCGAGCAGGTCGCGCGCACCGAGCAGGGCCGCTTCGTGTCCTCCTCGGAAGAAACCGCGATTGCCGCCAGCGATCCGGCCACGGCGGCGCTCCTGCGCGGGGTGGGGTTCGTCTCGGAGGGACGCTGCGACGCGGCCTCCCAGCGCCTGCGCACGGCCCTCGGCGCCGCGCCGGACCTGTGGTCGGCCGCCTATCTGCTCGGCGTCTGTGAGGCCGGCCGCGGACGCGACGCCGAGGCAGTCGGCGCGTGGCGTACCTCACTCGCCCAGGGGGGCGACACCGCGCCCGCGACCTACGAGCAGGCGGCCGACGGGCTGCTGCGCCTGGGGCGCACGAACGAGGCGCTCGCGCTGCTCGAAGAGGCGCAGGAGAAGTGGCCCGATTCCCCGACGCTGGCGCGTCGGATGGCGCCCGCCCTCGCCATGTCCGGCCGGGCGCCGGAAGCGATCGCGCTCCTGGAGCGCCGGGTGGCCGCCACCCCCGACAGTGGTCTCGCCCTGATTGGGATCCAGTTGATCGTGGCCGCCGCGCAGGACGGGCATCCGCTCGTCTCGGCCGACGCCGACAGGGCCAGCCTCATGCGCTTCGCCCGCGCCTACCTCGCGGCCGGCGGACCCCCGCCCCTGCGCACGGAACTGGAACGCTGGCTGTCAGCGGCGGGCAGCCCTGGCCGGTAACCGCGCACGCCGGCACCGCGCGGCGCCTCAGGGCTCCGCCGAGATGCGGTAGCCCTGGCGGGCGCGCACGCGCACGTCACGACCGACGACGTCGACCTTCAGCGTGTGCCAGCGGCCGTCGCGCGCGGCATCGCCCGGGACGAACCCGAGCAGGTACTGATTCTCCAGGTCGTTGCGCACCGTCGCGAACGCCTCGTCGAGCTCGCTCGTGTCATCCGGGAAGAACGCGCGGCCTCCGCTGATGTCGGCCAGGCGCTGGATCGTCTCGCGCAGCCGCGGCTGCTTCGGGGCCCGCCCCAGCCCGATCAGGTAGAGCCCCGCGTCGCTCTGCTGCACACGCCGCTCGACCTCGTCGAGCGCCACCGCACTTGCCACATCGTCGCCATCGGTGAAGAGGACGAGCGCCTTCCTGCCAGGCCGCTGTGCGAGCACCTGCAGGCTCTGCAGGATGGTGTCGTAGAGGGCCGTGCGGCCCCAGCCGCTCAGGCGCTCCACCGAGCGGCGGCGCTGCGTCGGGTCGGCATCCCGCTGCGACAGCACGAACATCATCTCGTTGAACGCGACCACCGTCACCGGATCGCCCGACCTGAGGGCGCCGAGGAAGAGGGCCACGCTTTCCTTCACCCGTGGCATCGCCTCGCC
>CAYLZN010000417.1:0-4092 GCA_964387935.1 uncultured Vicinamibacteraceae bacterium
GCCACGGCGCCGGGGATCTCGGGCGCCTGGTGGCGGACAAGATCCTCGAGCACCGGGAACTCGGGTCTCGCGTCGTCGGCTTCATCGACGATCGCGCGGTCGGCGACCACATCGGCCACCGGGGCCTGCCGCTGCTCGGGCCGCTCGAGGACGCGGCGGAGATCCTGCAGCGCGAAGCCATCGATCAGCTCTACATCGCCCTGCCGCTCGACGAGCACGTGAAGATGCTGGCCCTGGTGGAAAGCGCCAATCGCCAGATCGTCGAGGTCAAGGTCGTCCCGGACCTGCTGCAGGTGATTGCCCTGCGGGCCCGGCTCGAGGATCTCGACGGGATCCCGATGATCAACATCCACGACGTGCCGCTGCGCGGCTTCAACACGGTGCTCAAGCGAGGCATCGACGTCGTGCTGTCCGCGCTGGCCCTCGCGGTGCTGGCGCTCCCGATGGCGATCATCGCGCTGGTCGTGCGCGCAACCTCCCCTGGCAAGGCCCTCTACCGGCAGGAACGCATGAGCCTCGACGGACAGTCCTTCTGGGTGTGGAAGTTCCGCTCGATGTCGAGCGATGCCGAGGAGGCCACGGGCCCGATCTGGGCGCGCCAGAACGACCCGCGCGTGACCGCCGTGGGCCGCTGGCTGCGCCGCTTCAGCCTCGACGAACTGCCGCAACTGTGGAACGTGCTCACGGGCGACATGTCGCTCGTGGGCCCGCGACCGGAGCGCCCGTTCTTCGTCGAGCAGTTCAGGGACAAGATCCCGCAGTACATGCTCCGGCACAAGGTGAAGGCCGGCCTGACCGGCTGGGCCCAGGTCAACGGCTGGCGGGGTGACACCTCGCTCGAGAAGCGCATCGAGTTCGACCTCTACTACATCGAGAACTGGTCCGTGTGGCTGGACTTCAAGATCATGTGGCTCACGCTGATCAAATTCCACACGCACGCCTACTGAGGACCCCACCCATGACCACCAAGAAGCGGATCGTGATCACCGGCGCCGCCGGCTTCATCGGTTCGCACCTCGCCGAAACGCTGCTCGACCGCGGGTACGCCGTGGTCGGGATCGACAACCTGATCACCGGCGACATCGCGAACATCGCCCACCTCGCGAATCGGGACTTCCTGTTCCTCGAGCACGACGTCACCAACTACATCTACCTGGACGGTCCCGTGGACATGGTGTTCCACTGGGCGAGCCCCGCGAGCCCGATCGACTACCTCGAATTGCCGATCCAGACGCTGAAGGTGGGCGCGCTCGGCACGCACAAGGCCCTCGGCCTCGCCAAGGCAAAGGGCGCCCGGTTCATCATCGCCTCGACCTCCGAGGTCTACGGCGATCCGTTGGAGCACCCACAGAAGGAGACCTACTGGGGCAACGTGAACCCTGTGGGCCCTCGCGGCGTCTACGACGAAGCGAAACGCTTCGCCGAGGCCATGACCATGGCGTATCACCGGTACCACGCCGTGGACACGAAGATCGTGCGGATCTTCAACACCTACGGCCCGCGGATGCGGGTCCACGACGGGCGGGCCGTGCCGGCCTTCATCAGCCAGGCCCTGCGGAACGAGGACGTGACCGTGTTCGGTTCCGGCCGGCAGACACGGAGTTTCTGCTACATCAACGACCTGGTGGACGGGATCATCCGCCTGGCGCTCTCGAGCGAGAACGACCCGGTCAACATCGGCAACCCCCAGGAGATGACCATCGAGGAGATCGCGAGGACGATCATCCGCATGACGGGGTCGAAGAGCCGGATCGTCTACAAGGAACTGCCCGTCGACGACCCGAAGGTGCGCCAGCCCGACATCACGCGGGCCCGCACCCTGCTCGGGTGGGAACCCAAGGTCTCGCTCGAGCAGGGCCTGGGGGATACGATTTCGTACTTCAGGAAGAAGCTGGGCGTGTCTGCCTGAGCGCGGGACCTACGTGCGACGGCCGAACTGGGTTACCGGCCACGCCGCCTCAGGAATGGTCCTGAGTCGAGACGAGCCTCGTCGCATGGACGATGTAGTGGAACCCCGAGAGCAGGGTGATGACCAGCGACGCCCACACCCCGACCTTCACGAGGACCAGGGGGCGCCCGAGGTAGTTCGCGTAGAGCGTCACGATCCCCGTGAGGATGTACGTGCCGGTGGCCAACTTGCCCAGCAGGGACGGCCGGAACGTGCGGCGGCCCACCGCCAGGTTCACGATCGCCACCGTGGCGACGATGCCCACGTCACGGCTGATCACCAGCACGGTGAGCCACAGCGGAATGCGGTTCGGCAGGTGCGAGAGCGGCAGCGTCAGCAGCACGAACGTCGTCACCAGCAGGAGCTTGTCGGCCATCGGGTCGAGCCAGGCCCCGAGGGTGGTCTTCTGCCCGGTTCTCCGGGCGATCAGCCCATCGAGCACGTCCGTGAGGCCCGCCACCGTGAAGACGACGAGCGCGGTGCCCGGGTAATCGTAGATGACGCAGATCGCGAACACCGGAATGAGCAGCATCCGGAGCAGCGTCAACTGGTTGGCAGGAGTCAGCGCGATGGACATGACCTGACCCTCACGGTCGCGCCCGCGGCAACGGCCGCGCCGCAAGCTGCTCCAGCCGGGTGACGGCCTCGATCGCTTCCCCCCCGGTCACCACGCGCCCGGCCTGGAAGGCTCCGCTGTCGGTGGTGTCGAGAATGCCCGCGGCCACGGCCAGCGAGGCCACGGGGTAGTACAGGTTTTCCGGGCCGAGGTCCGTGAATTTCAGACGGGCTCCGGTCCATGCGCGGGCCGCCGAGGGGTTGCGACGGGCCACGAGCGTGAGCACGCCGCTGATGGCGCGGGCCAGATCACCACGCCGCACGACCCCACGCGGCTGGAAGGTGTGGTTGTCGAACACTTCCATGACCCGCGCCCGGGTCACCCCGAGAATCCACTGATAGGCCCAGTGGCCCCGTGCGTCGGTCACGAGCACGGCCTGCCCGGCGGGCACCTCACGAAGGAGGCGTTCCAGTCGGACGCCGATGAGGGCCGCCAGCTCACCTCGTGTAAGGCGCTCGCTCGCCCCGATGGCACGGTACTCCTCGGGCAGCCTGGCAACTGCCGAGCGTCCCCGCAGGAGGTCGAGGCGCCTGTCGCTGCCTGGCGCCGCCTCCAGCTCGCGGGCCCTCTCGAGGGCCGCCACCGCCGCGTCCCAGTCCGACCGGGCCTCGTAAAGGTCGGCCAGCGCCAGGTGGGCGAGACCGTCGGACGGATCCAGCGCGATGGCGTCCTGAAGGTGGCTCAGCGCCTCGTCCGCGCGGCCCCGCTGGCGGTCGAGCCGCGCCAGGTCGCGCAGCAGGAAACCGCTCGAGGGTGACGCCCGAAGCGCTTCCTGAACGAGGTCGTGCGCCCGGGCGGCGTCGCCGGCCTGTTCCGCACGCCTGGCGTCGGCGAGCGCGCCTTCGAAGACCCTGAGGCGCAGGGTCTCGACGCGGGTCCGCACGTCCGAGAGCGAGGGATCGACCACGAGGGCCGCCTCGAACGCCGCCAGCGCGTCGGCCACGCGGTCCGCGCGCAGGAGGGCCTGGCCCCGCCCGAGCAAAGCCGGCAGATACTGCGGCGCCCGGCCAAGGGCACGGTCGAAGTACGGCAGCGCGTTCGCGTCGCGGCCGCGCCCGAGCTCGACGTAGCCGAGTCCTGCCTCCGAGGGGAAGTAGTCGGCCCGGCGCTTGAGCACGCCGGCGAACCCGCGCTCGGCCGCGCCAAGGTCGCCGGCCTGGAGTGCACGCCAGGCCGCCTGGTGGGGCTGCGCCAGCGCGGGCGCCACCTTCTGCAACGCCGGCGGCACCGACGGGAAGAGATAATCCGGGTAACGGTCGGGACCAGGAGCCACCGGCGGTGGAGTCTTCGCGCACCCGGCCACGAACCCCAGCGCGACCATCACCGCGACGACGAGAGAGCGGCGTCCGCCCGTCATGCGGACGGGCCTCGCGTCTCGACCACGGGGGGCAGCGGCAATCGATCGAGCAGGCGACGGGACACCTCGACCTGCAGGCGGAGCCGGTCTCCGTCGAGATCGTGCACGAGTACGCGGCCCTCGCGGTACAGCCGCGCCACCAGCGCGCGGTCGGCATCGCTCGACGCGTCG
>CAYLZN010000418.1:0-4089 GCA_964387935.1 uncultured Vicinamibacteraceae bacterium
AGGTCGGGATGCATCCCAACCTCATCAGTATGCTAAAAGTAAAGACCTGACCCCTTGGAGTACCTGCGGCGTCGGCGCCACGTCCGCCCCCTGCACGAGCGCCAGCAACTGCCCGAGCTGCGCGCTCAGCCGCATCAGCTCCGCCAGCCGCGCCGCGCCCGCCTCACTCCCCGCCCCGGCCGCACGCACCCGCCTGATCTCTGCATCAGTCTTCGACAGCGCCCCCACCAGCGCCATCGACAGCGCGTGCTGCTTCGCCAGATCCTCCGCCGACGTCGTCACCCGCGGGTCCATCCGCACGTCCAGCGACTGCGTGAGCACCCGCCCGTCCACCGACAGACGCACCGTGTAGCGCCCGGGCAGCACCCACGGCCCGCGCGGCTCCCGAGGCGTGTTCCGCGCGATGGCCGCAATCGGATACGCGAACTGCTGCACCGCCGGCGGCGGATACCGCAGGTCCCAGACGAACCGATGCAGCCCCGCCCCGGCCGACAGCACCTGCGGCGGCCGGATCCAGTAGTCCGGCATGTTGCGCCCCTCGACGAACGGCTCGGGCACGTCCTCGCTCGAATAGCGGCGCACGACCGCGCCCGCCTGGTCGAGAATCTCCAGCGTCACCGGCCCACGCGCCGCGTCCTTCAGGTAGTAGTGGAGGATCGCCCCATCCGGCGGATTCTGGCCGGCCGGTTCGTCGGGCGGCAGCGGCGTGTCCGTGTTCTTGTTCCACCGGAATCGCGTCGCGCGCTGCGGCTCGAACAGGTGCGCGTCCGCCCCGACCACCTGTGCCGTCATCTGCCGCAACGGCGTGATGTCGTCCAGGATCCAGAACGAGCGCCCGTGCGTGCCGACCACCAGGTCGTCGTCTTTGATGACGAGGTCCCGAATCGACGTCGCCGGCATGTTCAGCCTCAGCGACTCCCACTGCTCTCCATCGTCGAACGACACGTAGACGGCCTGCTCGGTGCCGGCAAACAGCAGCCCCCGCCGCTTCGGATCCTCGCGCACCGCGTTGACGATGCCTCCATCGGGAATGCCCCTCGTGATGTGCGTCCACGTCCGGCCGCCGTCCCGTGTCCGGTAGATGTGCGGTCGCAGGTCGTCCAGGCGCAACGTGTTGATCGCCGCGTAGGCCGTGTTCACGTCGCTGTGTGACGCGTCGATCAGCGACACCTTGCTCCACGGCGTCTCGCGCAGGTCGGCCGGCGTCACGTCCTGCCAGGTCTTGCCGCCATCCCGCGTCACGTGAATCAGGCCATCGTCGGTGCCCGCCCAGATGACATTGCCATCGACGTACGACGGCCCCAGCGTGTAGACCACGCCGCGTTGCGTCGGCCGCGCCTCGGGGCTGCTCGCATACTTCCCGACGTTGGCCGGCACGGCCCAGGTCTTCCGCGTCAGATCCGGGCTGATCTGCTCCCACTGGCGCCCGCCCGTCGTCGTCTTCCACACCACGTTCGAGGCGAAATACAGCACCTTCGGGTCCACGGGTGAGAACAGCACGGGCTGCGTGCGCAACACGCGGTAGTCCGCGCCGCGCAACGGCCTCGGCGCCACGCTCTGCACCTGGCCCGTCCTGCGATCGAAGCGCGTCACCTTGCCGCCGTAGACGATGTCGGGGTCGAGCGGGTCCGGCGCGACGTACCCATACTCCTCCACGCCGACGGGGTGCCACTCTCTGAACGTGATCTGTCCGTCATCCCCGCGACTCTGAACGCACGCGGACCCGCTTTCCTGCTGGCCCCCGCACACCCGGTAGGGGAACGCGTTGTCCGTGCTGACGTGGTAGAAGGCCGCCGTCGGCTGGTTGTACCAGGAACTCCACGACTCGCCGCCGTTGACCGTGACGATGGCGCCCTGGTCTGAGGCCATGATGATCGTGTCCGGGCGATCGGGGTCGATCCACATGCGCTGGTAATCGTCGCCCCCGGGCGCCCCGCGCCACGCGCGGAACGTGCGGCCGCCGTCGATGGATTTCCACGCCACGATGGTCGGGACGAACACGAGGTCCGGGTTGGTCGGATGCACGCGCACCTCCGCTGCATCCCCGGGCCGCGCGACCACGCGCGGGTCGTCGTTCACGCGCGTCCAGCTCTCGCCCGCGTCGTCGGATCGATAGATGCCTGCGCCCCGTCGCGCTTCAACTGTGGCGAACAGGCGCGAGGGCAGGCTGGGCGCGACCGTGATGCCGATGCGCCCGAGGCCGTCGGCCTCGAAGGTGGGGAGCCCCTTGGTGAGCGGTCGCCACGTCGTGCCGCCGTCGACGGACTTGAACAGGCCGCTTCCCGGCCCGGTGAACACGCCGTTCTCCCAGGGCGCCTGCCGCGTCTCCCACAACACGGCGTACAGCGTGTTGGGGTCCTTCGGATCGAATGCGACGTCCGCGCTGCCCGTGTCGGGATCCATGTAGAGGACCTTCTCGAACGACCGGCCGCCATCGAGCGACCGGAAGATCCCGCGCTCCTCGCTGGGGCCGTACGGATGCCCGAGGGCCGCGACGAAGAGGCGATCCGGGTTCTTCGGATCGACGATGATCTGCGCGATCTGCTGGGCGTCGCGGAGGCCGAGACGGCGCCAGTTCTGGCCGCCGTCCACGGACTTGTAGATCCCGTCGCCGGTCGAGAGGTCGGGACGCGGCATGCCCTCGCCACTGCCGACGTAGATCACGGAGGGATTCGACGGTGCGACCGCGATGGCCCCAATCGAGCCGGTCGGCTGGCGGTCGAAGATCGGCACCCAGGTGCGCCCGTAGTCGTTCGTGCGCCACACGCCACCGTTGACCACGCCGATGAAGAACACGCCCGGACGCCCGACCACGCCCGTCGCGGCCTTGGTGCGGCTGGCCCGGTGGGGACCGATGTTCCGCCACTGCATCTCGCCGAACAGGCCGGGGTCGTAGGTCTGGCCCCGGAGCGCCAGCGTGCCTGCAGCCGCCAGCGCGAGGGTCACCAGCGCGAAGGTACGCGCGGAGGTCACCAGAGCGGAGGTCGAGCGGCGTCGCGTCATGGCAGTCCCCTCAGACGAGCAGCGTCCCGGCGTCCATCACCATGCGGTCGTCGAACCAGACCGTGGGCTTCGTGACGAGTCCGTCGAGGTGGCTGGCCACCCGCACCGACCCGCCCATCGACTTGTTGTCGCCGAACGCGATGTGAATCGTGCCCATGACTTTCTCGTCTTCCAGGATGATGCCGGTCAGGATGGCCCGGTCGTTGGTGCCGATCCCGAACTCCGCCACGTTCCGGCCGTCCTGGCCGTGCGGTTCGAGCAGGGCGCGCAGGCGTGCCGCCTCCTCACCGCCCTCGATCCCGGTCGCGTAGCCGTCGCGCACCGTGATCCGGATGGGCTCCTTCACCATGCCGACGCTCGCCATCGAGCCGTCCACCACGACGACGCCCTGCGACTGCCCCTCGAGGGGCGCGAGGTATGCCTCGCCGGTGGGCAGGTTGCCCCACTGCCCCTTCTTCGTGAACAGACCGCTGCTGGCGTGTGCCTCTCGTCCCTGGATGGGCATGGTGATGTCGGTGCCGGCCGGCGCCGTCACGCGCACGCGCGCCGTGGCCTCGAGCAGCCGACAGATCCGTGCCGTCCGCTCGGCGATCTGGTGGTAGTCCGCGTTCATGCAGCGCACCATCAGCGCCTCGGTCACGCCAGGCAGCGTGGCGATCCGCGCGCCGGTAGCGCTCGCGGCGCGTCGCGCGTCGGTGTGCGTGAGCGATTTCGACGTCGGGCACAACACCACGTCGACCATGCCCATGAGCGCCGCCACCTCGCGCGGCGGCTCTTCGCCGTTCGTCTTCCGGGGCAGCATCTCGACGAGCAGCACTTCGTTACCGAAGTCGCGCGTCGCCTGCCAGATGGCGAGGCCGATGGGACGCAGGGGTTCGTCGGTGACCACGAGGACGCGCTCGCCGGGCTGGAGGCCCAGGCAGTCGCGCACCGCGGTCTGGGCGGCACGATACAGATCGGGAGAGGTAGTCATGGCGCAACGTTCACAGGGGCGTTCATCGGCTTGCGGCTTGCGGCTGGCGGCTGGCGGCGGCCAGCGGCTGGCGGCTGGCGGCCAGCGGCGCGCGGCCAGCGGCTTGCGGCGGC
>CAYLZN010000419.1:0-2540 GCA_964387935.1 uncultured Vicinamibacteraceae bacterium
ACGCCCCCGGCGGACTACATCATAGGCCCGGACGACGTCCTCGGCGTGCTGTTCTGGCGCGAGAAGGACCTGTCGGTCGAGCAGGTGACGGTGCGCCCGGACGGCATGATCACCCTGCCGCTGGTCAACGACATCAAGGCCGCCGGCCTGACGCCGGATCAGTTGCGCGAGGCCGTGATGAAGGCCGCCAACCGCTTCGTCGAGGACCCGAACGCGACCATCGTGGTCCGGCAGATCAACAGCCGCCGGTTCTACGTGACCGGCCAGGTGGGCAAGCCGGGCACGTATCCGCTGCTCGCGCAGACGACGATTCTGCAGGCGCTCGCGCTCGCGGGCGGTCTCGCCGAATACGCCAAGAGCAACGACATCGTCCTGATGCGCACGGAGGGCGGGAAGACGAAGACGTTCCCGTTCCGCTACAAGGACGTGATCAAGGGGAAGAAGCTGGAACAGAACATCGAGCTGCGGCCGGGCGACACGCTGGTCGTCCCGTAGCCGGGCCGGTGTGCTGCCCTGCCCGGACGCGGCCGTTAGCCCGCCGGGCCGAGGGCAAATGCCCGAAAACGCTAAAAGTAAAGACCTGACCCCATGGTTTATGTGCTCGCACTCGTGCTGACCGCCTTCGGGGCGACGTCTGCCTTCGCGCAGGTGCAGCGTCAGCCGCGCGACTACCGCGGCCTGTTCGGGGCCAACAACTCGAACCCGACGCAGCAGCAGTCGCTGGACTTCACCTTCTCCCTCTACGGCGGCTACGACGACAACGCGACCGCCGACCAGGGCGGCTTCTCGGATCCGCGCCTCTCCGCCTCCTCCGGCTACGCCGGCGGCTACGCGGGCCTGGACTACAACCGCCGCGCCCAGAAGTGGGCCGTCGGCGCCAGCGCCTCGACCAACGCCCGCTACTACGCCGACTTCGACGACCCGATCGGCCTGAACCACGGCGCCGGCCTGGGCTTCAGCTACAACTTCAGCGAGCGCACGAGCATCAACGCGAGCCAGAGCGTCGCCTACCTGCCCTTCTACCAGGTGGGCCTCGCCACGCCGCTCTTCCAGCCG
This sequence comes from uncultured Vicinamibacteraceae bacterium, assembly GCA_964387935.1. GTDB lineage: Bacteria > Acidobacteriota > Vicinamibacteria > Vicinamibacterales > JAFNAJ01 > CAYLZN01. The sequence continues at coordinate 1,057 of CAYLZN010000419.1, forward strand.
GAACCGGGCGACCAGTTCAACTTCAACGCCGACACGATCGTGATGAAGCGCCCGTCGTGGAACTACGGCACGAACGTCGGCTTCTCAAAGAGTCTCTCCGCCCGCAGCACGTTCACGGCCGGCTACAACCGCTACGCGACGGACTACGACGAGGAGCAGTTCGAGGACCTGGCCAGCCAGTACGCGAACGCCCGCTACAGCTACTCGTTAAAGAAAAACCTGTCGCTGCGCCTGGGCTACGGCTACCGGCGCGGCCGCTACGCGCCCACGGACGACTCGAACCGTATCTACGAGAACCACGACCTCGACACGGGCATCGACTACGGGCGCTCGTTCTCGCTCTCGCGCCGGACCACTCTCGGCTTCTCGGTGGGCAGCACGTTCATCCGCAGCTCCGGCACGTACGGCTTCGAGGGTGACCCCCAGACGCGCTACGACGTGGTCGGCAACGTGAACCTGAACCACCAGATCGGCCGCACCTGGACGGCCGCGGCCACCTACAACCGCACGGCCGGCTACCAGCCGGGCTTCGCGGCGCCGGTTTTCGGCAACTTCGTCACCGCAAGCCTCTCCGGCTTCTGGGGCCCGCGCCTGCAGCCGTCGGTGGGCGCCTCCTGGAGCCACGGCACGATCGGCCTGGACGAGCGCGTCCAGAACAGCTACGACACGCTCTCGGCGTACACGTCGCTGCAGTTCGCGATCACCGAGAACCTGGCGCTCGAGGGGCGCTACTTCTACTACCAGTACGACTTCGACAACCAGTTGTTCCTGCCGGACGGGCTCATGCGCGACCTGGATCGCCACGGCGTCCAGGTCGGCCTGGTCGTCTGGCTGCCCGTGTTGCGGTAACCCACTCGGCGAGAGACATCGATGCTGCCCGGAAAAGTCTACAAGCCCGAAGACATCCTCGGGATCGCCTGGAAGCGCAAGTGGCTGATCGTCCTGCCGCTCGTCGTGGGCGTCCTCGGCTCGTTCCTCTACGGCAAGACGCTCCCGGACCTCTTCCGCTCCGAAACGCTCATCCTCATCGTCCCGCAGCGCGTGCCAGAGAACTACGTGCGCTCGACGGTGACGATGAAGATCGAGGACCGGCTGCAGTCGATCACGCAGCAGATCACGAGCCGCACGCGCCTGGAACAGGTCATCCAGCAGTTCAACCTGTACCAGGAGGAACGGCGCACGGGCATCATGGAGGACGTCGTCGATCGCATGCGCAAGGACGTGAGAATCGACATCGTCCGCGGCGACGCCTTCCGCGTCAGCTACATCTCCACGGACCCGCGCACCGCGATGCGCGTGACGGAACGCCTCTCGGGCATGTTCATCGAGGAGAACCTCCGCGATCGCGAGGTGCTGGCCGAGGGCACGAACCAGTTCCTGGAGAGCCAGCTCGAGGACGCGCGCCAGCGCCTCCAGGAAACGGAGAAGAAGCTCGAGACCTACCGGCTCCAGCACGCGGGCCAGCTCCCGACGCAGATGGACTC
>CAYLZN010000419.1:2640-4081 GCA_964387935.1 uncultured Vicinamibacteraceae bacterium
GTGCCCGAGTCGCCCCAGGCGAAGCGCCTCCGCGAACTCCAGGAGGAACTCGCCACGGTCGATCGCCAGCTCACGCAGAAGACGAACGAGGAGCAGCGCCTGCGGGGCGTGATCGCGCAGTATCAGGGCCGGCTCGAAGCCACGCCCACCCGCGAGTCCGAGCTGACCGCCCTCATGCGCGACTACGACACGCTGCAGAAGCAGTACACCGGGCTCCTTGCGAAGAAAGAAGAGTCGAAGATCGCGGCCAACCTCGAGCGGCGTCAGGGCGGCGAGCAGTTCCGCATCCTGGACGCGGCGCGCATCCCGGAGCGGGCCTTCAGTCCGAACCGCCAGATGATCCTGGCCATCGGCGCGCTCGCCGGCCTCGGCTTCGGCCTTGGCCTCATCGCGCTGCTCGAATACAAGGACAACAGCCTGAAGACGGATGCCGACGTGCTCGGCGTGCTGACGCTGCCCGTCCTCGCCATGATTCCGCGCATGGTCACCGAGCAGGAGAAGCGCAAGGCGCGGAGGCGCCGCCTCCAGGTCTCGCTGGCCAGCGCCTTCTCCGTGATGGCCGTGTCGGCGTTCGTCATCTGGAAATACGTCCAGTGGCGGCAGTACCTGCCCTGGTAGCCGCCATGTACGAAGCCTTCTACGGACTCCAGGAACGCCCGTTCGACCTCACGGCGAACCCGCGCTTCCTGTTCCTCACGGCCGGCCATCGCGAGGCGCTGAGCAACCTGCAGTACGGGCTCTCGACCGGCAAGGGCATCACGCTGCTCATCGGCGAGGCGGGCACGGGCAAGACGACGCTGATCCGCGCGGCCATGGAGCAGCTCAAGACGCCCAACACGTGCCTGGCGTACCTGAGCAACCCGACGCTCACGCGGCAGGAGTTCTACGAGTTCCTCGCGCACTCGCTGCGCATGCCGCCGGACTCCCCCGCCTCCAAGGCGCGCTTCCTCAGCGAGCTCGAGGAACTCACGATCGCGCGCCGCAAGGCCGGCGGCCTCACCGCCGTGGTCGTGGACGAGGCGCAGAGCCTGCCGCACGAACTGCTCGAGGAAATCCGCCTGCTCTCGAATCTCGAGACGACCACCGAGAAGCTCGTCCCCATCGTCCTCGCCGGCCAGCCCGAGCTGTCCGAGCGGCTCAACGACACGTCGCTGCGGCAGCTCAAGCAGCGCGTCGCGCTCCGGTGCACGCTGCCGCCGCTGGACCTTCGCGAGACCGCCGCGTACATCGCCAAGCGCATCCGCATCGCCGGCGGCGACAGCGGCCAGGTGTTCACCCGCGAGGCGGTGGAAGCCATCTACGAGCGCTCCGGCGGCATTCCGCGCACGATCAGCGTCCTCTGCGACAACGCCCTGGTCACGGGTTTTGCCCTCGGGCGCAAGCCGGTGGGCGCCGAGGTGGTGTCCGAAGTGGGACAGGACTTCGATTTCAGCGTGACCGA
>CAYLZN010000420.1:0-4078 GCA_964387935.1 uncultured Vicinamibacteraceae bacterium
CTGCACCACGAGCGCGCCGAGCGCCTGCCGGCCCTCGGCGCCTCGCCCGGTGCGGGCCAGCGCCAGCGCCCGCACGTAGTCCTCGAGGCGCTCGTCCACGTCGGCGGGGTACGGCCTCCCCGACCCGAGCCCCGGGGGCCACAGGCGGGCGCGCTCGACGAGGTCGAGCGCCTGGCCCGCCTGCGGCCCGCGCAGCGCTTCGACCGCCCGCATCAAATACGCCTCGCGATACAGGCGGCGCGCCTCGGTGGCCCCTTCGTACGGCAGCACCTGCAGGCGATCGAGCAGGGTCGTCGCCTCCTGATACCGCCGGCTGAAGACGAGCGCCTTCGCGTAGAGCATGCCGGCGATGTAGTTGGCCGGCGCGCCCTCGTAGGTGCGCCTGGCGACGGCCAGGGCCTTGTCGGGCTCCCGCCGCTCGAGGTATCGCTCGACGAGCAGCCGACCGATGCGCCATTGCGTGGGGTCGAGCGACTCGGCCCGCAACAGGTCGGCGAGGCTCCGGTCCGGCGCGGCATCCTTGAAGGCCTGTGCCCGCGCCACGTAGAACGGCGCATAGGTGGGCGTGTCACCCGCCTGTTCGAGGAGCGCTCTTGCCCTGTCCACGTCACCGAGCCCCAGGCGCAGCAGCGCGAGGTAGTACGTCGGCTGCCACGATCCTCCCTGCTGGGCGGCCCACTCGAACACGGCGGCGCTCTCGGGACGGAACGGGAACACGAGTGCCGGGGACGCTGCGTGGGCGCGGGCCAGTTGGGCGGCCGCGTCGGGCGAGCCTGTGCGCGATGCCAGGTGGGCCCGCCAGTACAGGACCTCGGTGGCCTCCGGGGCGAGGGCCAGCACGGCCGCCGCATCCGCCGCCCGCCCCAGCCCGCTGTACCACGCCGCCAGCTCGAGGAAGGTCTCGTGCGGCAACTCGTTGCGGATGGCCGACACGAATGCGCGGCCCGCAACCTCCGCGCGGTCGGCCAGGTACTGCTCCGCCCTGGCCGCGTGGTTCAGCGGGTCGAGCGCGAGCATCTTCGCGGACGCCGCCGCGGCGCGCGGCCGGTCACCGGCGAGACGGGCCACCAGGGCCTCGAGATGCAGGGCCTCGAGATTCGCGCGGTTGACGTCCAGGGCCTGCGCAGTGAACCGCCGCGCCCGCGCCAGATCGTCGTCCTGCACGGACAGACGCGCGAGCTGCACCCAGGCCGCCCCGCGGAACGCGGCGGACTGCGCGGCGAGCTCGAAGCCGTCCCGCGCATCGGCCCGCCGGCCCAGCCGGCTCGCGGCGAGACCGTAGTAGTAGTTGCCGGCCGGATCGTAGGTGTCGATGGCCAGCGCCCGCCGGGCGAGGTCGAACGCGCCCTGGAAGTCCATGACGCGGTATCGGAGCTGGGCGAGATCCGTCAGCGCCGGCACGAGCGTCGGATCCTTCGCGAGCGCCGCGTCGAGGGCGGGACGCGCGTCGGCGTACAGCCGCTGACGCATCAGCTCGCGTCCCTTCTGGTGGAGTCCCACGGCCGACGCCCAGTCGAATGCCAGGGACTCGACCGGGCGCGACAACGCGAGCGTCGTCGGGTCCCCGTGGTACACGAGGCGCGTCCGCCCGATGCGGACCACGAGGCGCGTGGGCTCGACGGCGCGATCCAGTGTCCTCGTCCAGGTCTGGAGCGGCGCCAGGGCGAGCGGCGCCGAGAACACCTGTGTGTCGCCGTCGAAGACCTCGAGCCGATCGTCCACGCGCTGCGCGGGCGAGAACGACACGGTCAGCCGTCCCGCGTCGTGCCGCACGTTGAGCGCGCCCAGGTCGTTGGCCTGGACGAAGCCCTTCGTGCCCTTGACCGGCAACCAGTACTCGGTCCACGTGTCGGTCGCCGCGGGATCGAATCCGCGGTGCTTGAACGGCGTGAGCGAGCTGCTCTCGGCCGCCTGGTTGAACAGGCGGCCGGACTGGACCTCGACGTACTGGCCATTGGTGTCGGTGAGCAGGCGCTCCCAGATCATGCCCTGCGGCGACAGGCCCCAGATCCAGATCTTCTTGCCCGGCTTGTCGCCGCGTTCGGAGTACCGCGCCATCCCGAAATCGTGATCGTGCCAGTAGGCGCCGAAGAAGTCCGTGTACTGCCCGAACACGTGGTACGACTTGTAGCCGCCGAAGTCGTTCTGGTCGTAGAACGACAGGTCGCGCCCGTTGGTGGGATGCTGGGGCCACGGCCGGTGCTCGCCGTCGTGCCCGAGGTAGTGCGTGCCCGGGTAGACGAACTGGAGGCGGCCCGCGGCCTCGAGGCCGGCGTTCATCCACGTGTAGTAGGGCTGCTCGAGCGGCGACGCGTTGTACCAGAACGACCGCGTCGTGAAGTAGGCCTTGTCGGCAGGCAGCGCGATCTCGAGCCGCCACGGCGTGCGCGTGAGCAGGTCCAGCACGCCGATGGTCACGCTCGCGCTCCCGTCCGCGCCCTGGTGCGTCACGTAGTCCACCGGCGTCGCGCAGTTCGGCGTGTGCCCGATGATGCCGTAGTTGGCCTCGATCCCGCCGCTCGTCCACGGTCCACGCATCGCGATGTCGCGGAACTTCACCACCTCGTTGTGGTAGATGAACGGGCGGCCCGTGGACTTCTCGATGGCCGTCCAGATCTTGCCGCCGATCTCCGGCAGGATCAGCACGCGCAGGAAGGCGTTCTCGAGCTCGACGACGGTCCACGCCTTGTCGATCGCCTGGTCCGTATAGAGGTCGAAGCGGTAGTAGGGGTAGATTCGGCCGAAGACCGGCAACGGATTGGGGTCCGAGTACGGATAGGTCCGGAAGGTCTTCTTGTACTCGCGCACCGTCGCCGACGCCTGGACCTGCGCGGACGCGGCAGCCGCCGCCCACAAGACGCACAGGACCGACGCGACCACCCGCACGGGGGTCACCGCGTGTTCGTGATTGTTCATGTCGTCATCCTGACACCGGCCCTCAAAGGGCCGGTGCTCCGAGGACATCCTGACACCGGCCCTCAAAGGGCCGGTGCTCCGATCACCGTACGATGAGGATTCGGCCCTTGTTCCGGGGCACGGCGATCGCCTGGCCGGGCCTGAACGTCTCCCCCGCCTGGAAGTTCAGGATCTCCGGAGCGGTGATGGTCACGCGCGCCGGGTCGAGGCCGAGTGCCTTCCAGTCGAACGCGGGCACGATCGTCGTGTCGGCCTCCGCCCAGCTCGCGATGGCCACCAGCGCCGCGCCTTGCTTCCGGTACACGGTCGCCAGCACGTCGTCCCGGCCCGTCCTCACGGGCACGGATGGGGACCAGTACCCGATCATCTGCGTGCCGGCCATGCCGAACTCGTCCCACGTCTTCCACATCGGGCGCGGGTCGCTCGCCTCGTTCCACGGCAGCCGGTTCGTCATCCCGTAGAGCATCCCGCGCCACGGGTGGCCCCCGCCTTCGAGCATCTCGCCCATCAGCCCGAACGGGATGCCGCTGATCTCCGTCAGGAAGAAGTCCGGCGAGTTCCGCTCGTAGTCGAAGTACTCGCCGAACCAGAGCCGGTTCACGTACGGGAAGTGCTCGAGATACAGGACGGCGCTGTTGATGAACCCGTCCCGCAGGTTGAACTGGTTCGCGGAGTGGAAATCGACGATCCCGGGACGCCCGTCCTGCGTCAGCACCCGCTTGATCCGCTTCATCGTCGTCCGGTCGAACGCGACATCGTCCAGGTAGATCCCGTCGATGCCGACGTGGCGGACCAGCCAGTTCATGCCTTCGACGTAGTAGTTGTGCCAGCGGCTCATGCCGCTGTTGACGATGGCGGCGTCCTGGATCTCGGGGACGAACCAGGCCGCGATGTAGTCGTCGCCGAGGTGCTCCTGCAGCCACGAGAACCCGCCGCCCGCGCCGGGCGAGAACACCTCGTGTCCGAGGCTGCGCAGCGGGAACAGCTCGTACGCGCGATTCGAGAGCTCGCGCACGGTGTTGTAGATCTTGACGAGCAGGCCCTTGGCATGCGCCTCGTCGATGTAGGCCTTCATCTCGCGGTAGGCGATGAAGGGATAGTTGATCCACGGGTTGATCGGCGTCGCGTGGTGGATGTTGACCACCGACGCGCCGGTCGCCGG
>CAYLZN010000421.1:0-4060 GCA_964387935.1 uncultured Vicinamibacteraceae bacterium
ACAACGCCGACGATCGCGGTGACGAGCGTCCCGGTCGGCAGGCGGCCCGCGAACAGGGGGTCGAGAGTCCGCTGGACGCGGCCGGGCTCACCAAGGCGGAGATCCGCGAGCTGTCCCGTCAGGCGCAGTTGCGGACGTGGGACGTGCCGGCGTCCGCGTGCCTGTCATCGCGCATTCCCTTCCACAGCGACGTCACCGAGGAGAAGCTGGCGATGATCGAGCGCGCCGAGGATGCGCTCGCCGCGCTCGGTTTCCAGGTGTTCCGCGTGCGCCACCACGATCGCCTCGCACGCGTCGAGCTGTCGCGCGAGGAGATGTCCCGGGCCCTCGAGCCCGACGTCAACGCCGCCATCGTCCGCGAGCTGAAGGCCGCCGGCTACTCGTTCGTGGCCCTCGACCTGCAGGGGTACCGCATGGGCAGCCTGAGCGAGCCGATCCGCCTCCACCCGATGTGACACTGCCGCTGTCCGGTTCCGCACGCGCGTTTGCCTCCGGGTGTGCGCTGCTGTTCTTCACCGCACACCTGCCGATGCTCGCCTCGACGCTCGAGGACATCGACTCGGTCAATTTCGCGCTGGGCCTGCGCGACTTCGACGTCGCTGCCCATCGGCCACACCCCCCCGGGTATCCTGTGTTCATCGCCGCGGGCAAGGCGGCGCGCGCGGTCGTGGCGTCGGCGCTGCCCGCCGGGACGGCCCCGGACGTCGTCGACGCGCGGACGCTGGCGCTCCTCAGCGCGCTGTTCGGCGCGCTGCTCGCCTTTCCGCTGCTCCAGGTCTACCGGATGCTCGAGGCCCACGAGGGACGCGCGCGCGCGGCGCTCGCCATGGCGCTCGCGAGCCCGCTGCTGTTCTTCAACGCGTCGCGTCCGCTGAGCGACACCGCCGGCCTCCTGGCCGCCACCGCGGCGCAGGCACTGCTGCTGACGGCCTGGCGGCGACAGCGCGACCACGCGCGCGACCTGTCCGGCGGCGCGCCGGGCGCAGCCGCACGCGAGGGTCTGATCGCATCCGGGCGACTGATCGTCCTCGGCGCGCTCCTCGCGGGCGTCGCCATCGGCGTCCGCTCACAGACGGCGTGGCTGACCTTCCCGGTCCTGCTCTTCGTGATCGTCGACCGGGCCGGCGCCGGCGCCGCCGGCGCGATCCTCGGCGGCACGATCACCTTCCTGATCGGCGTGCTGGCCTGGGCGATTCCCATGGTGGTCGTCTCCGGAGGACCGTCGGCCTACCTCGGCGCACTCTCGTTCCAGGCCGATGCGGACCTCTCCGGGGTCGAGATGCTGGCGACCAACCCGGCGCCACGCGCCGTGGCTGCCGCGCTGGCCCACACGCTGCTGGATCCGTGGGAGTCGTGGTGGTTCGCTGCCGGCGTCCTCGGGCTGGCCACCGTCGGCGGTGCACTCCTGCTCGGCCGCTCCAGGCCGGCGCTGGCCGTCCTGGGAGTCATGGTCCTGCCATACGCCGCGTTCCATCTGGCGTTCCACGAGACGATCACGACCCGGTACGCGCTGCCGCTCGTGCCCGTCGTGGCGTACCTCGCCGCGCGCGGGCTCGACGCATTCGGATCGCGGGCGCTGGTCTTCGGCGCGGCCGTGTCGGTGGTGGCGGGCCTGGGACTCACCGTGCCGCCGCTGATGGCCTACTCACGCACGGGCAGTCCCCTGGCCCGCGCCATGGCCGACACCGATCATCCGCACGACGGCGCCTCGGTGCCGCTGGCGATGCACTACGCCTTCAAGGCGGCGCTGCGGGACGAACCGCTCGCGAAGCAGATCCTGCCCACGTCGCCGCGTCGGGAATGGGAGGCGCTGGCCAGGTACTGGCGGGACGACGGTCGCCCGCCGCTGCACTTCCTGGCGGATCCGAAACGGACGGACCTGGCGGCATTCGACCCGACGTCGCGTCAGGTCCGCGCGCAGTACCGCTGGCCGTTCGATCCGCTTCGCCTGCTCGGCGGCGTCCGGCCCAGCGACGTGGACGTCCTCGAACTGTCGGCCCCGGGCTGGTTCGTCGATCGCGGGTCGGCCCTCACCCCGGAACTGGCCGGGATGTCCACACTGGACCGTCGCGGCCCCTCCGACGGCGGGCTGGCGATCTCGGTGCGCCGTCGTCCGGAGGCCGTGGTCGTCATGGTCGGGGGACGGAACCTCGGCAAGGCTGACGGCCCGGACGTGCGGTTCGACGTGACGCTCGACGGACGACCGCTCAGGGCCTGGCAGGTCAGTCCGAAGGCCGCGTTCTTCCTCGAGACGTGGACGCTGGATCCCGGAACCCTGCAGGGTCCCGGGACGCTTGCCACTCTCGCCATCAGCGCGGAGGCCGCCGACGGCAGCCACAGGCGCGTGGACGCCGCGGTGGAGCAGTTCGACCTCCAGAGCGTCCCGGGCTTCGTGTATGGCTTCGACCAGGGCTGGCACGAGCAGGAGTACAACCCGGCCACCGGCCGGACCTGGCGCTGGATGAGCGACCAGGCGACTGTTCGCGTGACCGACGCGACCGCGGCGATCACCTGCGTGATTCGCGGCGAGTCGTCGCTCCGCTACTTCGACCAGCCTTCGACACTGACGTTGCGGGCCGGCGCCGACCGCGTGCAGCAACGGACCGTCGATGCCGATTTCTCGTGGGAGGTCGGCGTGGCGCCCGACGTGCTGCGAGCGGCCGGTGGCGTGCTGACGCTCACCACCGACCAGACGTTCGTGCCCCACGACCGCAGTGGTAATGGCGACCGCCGCCAGCTCGGACTGCGTGTCTACGAGTTCAGCGTGCGTGCGGAAGCGACACACGCGCGTTGACACGTCAGATCCGCCCTCGCTAAGCTGGACTCACCCGAACGCTGACGTCGGGTCAACGCGTCGTTTCGACCAGGGAGCGTGCCATGTCCCGTGTCCGTTTTGCACTGATGATCGGCTCTCTCGTCACGGCGATCGGCGTCTCTGCGTGCGCGAAGAAACCCCCGGCCCCTGCGCCCGCACCTCCGCCGCCCCCGCCGCCGGCCACCAAGCCGGCGCCGCCTCCGCCTCCTCCACCTCCGCCGCCGGCGCCAGTCCAGCCGCCTCGTGCGCTGACCGAGGACGAGGTCTTCGCCAAGAAGACCGTTGAGGAACTCAACGCCGAACGGCCCCTGGGCGACGTGTACTTCGCGTTCGACAGCCAGGAACTCAGCGACGAAGCGCGGGCCACGCTGGAGCGCAACGCCCAGTGGCTGAAGCGCTGGCCGTCGGTGCGTCTGAGCGTCGAAGGCCACTGTGACAGTCGTGGGACCGCGGAGTACAACCTCTCGCTCGGCGAACGTCGGGGGACGGCGGCCCGCAACTACCTCGTCGGTCTTGGCGTGCCCGCCGATCGTGTCGTTGCCGTCAGCAAGGGGAAGGAACAGCCGTTCTGCTTCGACGAGAACGAGTCCTGCTGGTCGCAGAATCGCCGCGGCCATTTCATGATCACGGCGAAGTAAAGAGCGGGCTCAGGGCTCAAGGCTCAGGGCTCAAGGCTCAGGGCTGGCCCGGCGGCTTCGTCCAGGAGCCGCCGGGCTGCCGCCCGTGGATCTGGCGCGGCGATGATGGGACGTCCAACGACAAGATAGCTGCTGCCGGCTGCCACGGCCTCCGCTGCGGTCAGGGTTCTCGCCTGGTCGTCGGCAGTCCTGGCCTCTCCGGGCGGTGGCGACGGGCGGATGCCCGGCGTCACGATCACGAACTCCCGGCCGAACCTGGCGCGGAGCGCCCGCACCTCGCGCGGTGACGCGACCACGCCGTCCAGGCCGGCATCCCTGGCCAGTGCGGCCAGTCGGAGCACGTGGTCGTCCAGCGAGCCCGGGACTCCCACCGCTCCCATCGTCGCCTCGTCGAGGCTCGTCAGCACCGTCACCCCGACGAGGAGCGGGCGCGCGCGTCCCCGTTCCTCGGCCGTCCTGGCGGCGGCGTCCACGGCGGCGCGCAGCATCGCCGTGCCGCCGCTCGTGTGAAGCGTCAACATCCAGGCGCCCAGGCGGGTCGCACTGCGCACCGCGCTCGCCACGGTGTTGGGGAGCCCAGAAGACGCTTTTTGAAAACGTTGCGTTT
>CAYLZN010000422.1:0-4032 GCA_964387935.1 uncultured Vicinamibacteraceae bacterium
CAGCGGCCGCAGCCGCACGACGTTCGACGAGATGGTGCGCCTCGACCTGCGCTACGCCAGGACGCACACGGTCTGGATGGACCTCAAGATCCTGGCCGCGACGCCGCGGGCCATGATCACCGGGAAGGGCGCGCTCTGATGGACAGCTACCAGGCCATCGCTCCCGACGTGAAGCTGGGCAAGGACGTCCGGCTCGGTCGGTTCATCAATCTCTACGGCTGCGAGATCGGGGACGAGACCAAGATCGGGGCCTTCGTCGAAATCCAGAAGAACGCCAAGGTGGGCAAGCGGTGCAAGATCTCGAGCCACACCTTCATCTGCGAGGGCGTGACCATCGAGGACAACGTCTTCGTCGGGCACGGTGTCACCTTCATCAACGACATGTATCCGCGTGCGACCACGGCCACAGGCGACCTCCAGACCGAACAGGACTGGAAGGTGGAGCCCACCTTCGTCAGGACGGGCGCCTCGATCGGGTCCGGCTCGACCATCCTGTGCAGGGTCACCATCGGCGAACACGCCATCGTCGGTGCCGGCAGCGTCGTGACCCGCAACGTGCCGCCGCGAGTCATCGTGTGGGGAAACCCGGCGCGGGTCCTGCGTTCAATTGAACCCCCGGGAGGAGAGTCGAAATGAGTGCCACCCTGAACGCGCATTTCGATGAGGCCACCCACGTTGCTGCGGCAAGGCCGCGGCCGAGCACGCTCCGCGTGGGCGTCATCGGCTACGGCTACTGGGGGCCGAACATCGTCAGGAACTTCCAGGCGCTCGACGCCTGCGAGGTGGTCGCCGTGTGCGACCGCAAGCCCGCGGCACTTCAGCGTGCGATCCGGGCCTACCCGGGCGTGCGCCAGGTGACGGAGGCCGCCGACATCCTCACGGCGCCGGATATCGACGCCGTGGCGATCATCACGCCGGTCTGGACGCACTTCCAGCTCGCGAAGGCCGCGCTCGAGAACGGCAAGCACGTGTTCGTCGAGAAGCCCTTCGTGTCGACGTCCCAGCAGGGCGAGGAGCTCATCGAGCTGGCGGACCGCAGGAATCTCCGGATCATGGTGGATCACACGTTCCTGTTCGGGGGCGCGGTGAAGAAGATCCGGGAGCTGATCGAGGGGAACGTCCTTGGCCCGCTCTACTACTTCGACTCGACGCGGGTCAACCTCGGGCTGTTCCAGCACGACGTCAGTGTCGTGTGGGACCTGGCGCCACACGACCTGTCGATCATGGACTACGTGATCGCCGACAAGCCCGAGGCGGTGGTCGCCACGGGGGCCAAGCACCTCAATGGCCAGGCGGACATGGCGTTCATCACTGTCTACTTCCCCGGGAACGTCGTCGCACACATCAACGTCAACTGGCTGTCGCCGGTGAAGGTGCGGACCACGCTGATCGGCGGCCGCGACAAGATGCTCGTGTGGAACGACCTCGAGGTGGACGAGAAGATCAAGGTCTACGACAAGGGTGTGGACATCACCAACGGTGAAGGCGTCTACGAGCTGCTCGTGAGCTATCGATCCGGCGACATCTGGGCGCCGAAGGTCGATCAGACCGAGGCGCTGAAGGTGGAGCTGAGCTATTTCACCGACTGCGTCCTGAACGACAAGACTCCCATGAACGACGGCCGGGCCGGCCTGCGCGTGGTCAAACTGCTGGAGGCGGCCGACCAGTCCATCGTGCACCGGGGCAAGCTCATCGCGCTGTAGCCCCGGGGCTGCGCTCCTCGCGCTGTTGCAGGCCTGCATCGAGCCGACGCATCAGGCCCCCTCCGTGGTGCCGTCCACGCACGCCTTCGTCGAGTACTTTCGATGTCCGGAGCACCTCGCGGTGTTCCAGACGAGAGGTCCGCTTTCGGACAACCCCGGCTACTTCCGGTTCGGGGAGGCGATCTGCTACGGGCGGCAGGGCGCGGGTGCGCTGTCGGCGCATCCGAAGGGAAGCCTCGTGGACGTGTCGGCGAGCGTGTCGTCGCTCGACGGTCGGGTGCAGCTTCCTTTCGATCTTGCGGAGGTCGTCGACGACCTGAGGCACGAACGCTACTCCCGGGAGGCGGAGTCGGGGCTCACGCGGCTGTGGGCGTCAGGCGTTGCCCGAACCGCGTACTACTTCGTTCGCCCAGTGCTGCCGGTCAGTATCAGAAAACACCTTCAGAACCTGCGGCTGGCCGGATGGCAGCAGATCGTGTTCCCGCGCTGGCCGGTGGATGTGACCGTCGAGACCCTGATGAAGCACGCCATGCGTCTCGTGCTCGAGCAGGGTGGCGTCCGGGAGTTCCCCTTCATCTGGTTCTGGCCCGAAGGGGCGCAGGCGGCCCTGATGGTGACGCATGACGTGGAAGGACCGGCCGGGGCCCGGTTCTCGCCGCAGCTCATGGACCTGGACGATGCCGTCGGCGTGAAGTCTGCATTCCAGCTCGTGCCGGAGGCGCCACACGCGCGGGGCCTGCTGGACCGGTGCCGCGCGCGGGGCTTCGAGGTCAACGTCCACGACCTCAATCACGACGGCCACCTCTTCCGCGACAAGGCCACGTTCGACGCGCGGGTTCTGGAGATCAACCGCTACGCGCGTGAGTTCGGGAGTCGCGGCTTCCGGTCGGGTGCAATGTATCGGCGCCAGGACTGGTTCTCTGCCTTCGAGTTTTCCTACGACATGTCGGTGCCCACCGTGGCGCACTTCGAGCCGCAGCAGGGCGGCTGCTGCACGGTAATGCCGTACTTCATTGGCGACGTCCTGGAGTTGCCGCTGACCACCACGCAGGACTACGCGCTGTTCAACTTCCTGAACGAGTACTCGATCGACCTGTGGAAGACGCAGATCGACTTGATCCTGGCCAGCAACGGCCTCGTGAGCTTCATCACGCACCCTGACTATCTCATCGAGACGCGGGCGCGCGACGTCTACGCGCAATTGCTGCAGTTGGTGACCAGGCTGCGCGCCGAGCGGGACGTCTGGGTAGCCCTGCCGTCGGAAATCGATCGCTGGTGGCGGGACCGCCGCGAGATGCGGCTGGTGCGCGATGGCGGGTCCTGGCGGGTCGAGGGGCCTGGCAGCGAGCGGGCGCGCGTCGCCATCGCGCGTCTGCGTGGCGAGGACCTGTCCTTTGGCATCGACGGTGCGTCGAGGTGCGCATAGGTGCCGATGTCTCTCGTGGAAGACCCGGGCGGGGACCCGCGCTGGCTCGAACTGCTCGGTCGACATCCCGCGGCGTCGGTCTTCCACTCGCCCGGCTGGCTCCAGGCGCTGAGACGCACCTACGGGTACGAGCCGTTCGTCCTGACGACCACGGCCGAGGGACCGCTGGAGAATGGGCTGTTGTTGTGCCGGGTCCGTACGTGGGCGGCGCGCCGGCTTGTGTCGCTGCCCTTCTCAGACCATTGCGATCCGCTCGTCGAGCGGCCAGAGCCCCTGAACATCCTCGTGTCGCACCTGGTGGATGAAGTGAAGCGCGGTGGCTGGCGTTCCGCGGAGCTCCGCCCGAGGTTTTCGGAGCCGCGGCCCTTTGAGGCGCTGGGGAGAGGTCTCTTCGCGGGTTCTACGTATCTCCTCCACACCCTCGATGTCCGCCCCGGGGCCACGGAGATCTTCAAGCGGTTCCACCCGTCGAGTACTCAACGTGCGGTTCGGCGCGCGGAACGCGAGGGGTTGACCTACGAGGCCGGCACGTCAGAGCGGAAGTTGGCCAGTTTCTACGGCCTGCTCAGGCTCACCCGACGTCGGCACGGCCTTCCGCCGCAGCCGTTTGGCTGGTTCCAGAACCTCGTGGCGTGCATGGGCGATGCGGTCGTGATCCACGTGGCGAGCAAGGACGGCAGGCCGATCGCGGCGGTGCTGACGCTCTCGTTCAAGAGAACCGTGACCTACAAGTACGGCGGGTCGGACGCGGCGTTTCATCGCCTGGGCGCGATGCCGTTCCTGTTCTGGCGCGTGATTCAGGACGCGGCGGCGCGGGGGTTCGAGGCGCTGGATCTGGGTCGCTCGGACCTCGATCAGCCCGGGCTGATTGCCTTCAAGGACCACCTTGGGGCGACGCGGTCC
>CAYLZN010000423.1:0-3991 GCA_964387935.1 uncultured Vicinamibacteraceae bacterium
CGCTCGGTCCGCGCACCCGGGCCCGGTTTGCTGACGACGCACAGGCTCGACGGGCGGCGTTGTCCCACGCGTTCTATCGGGTGCCGATGGACCACGTGTTCGTGCGGACAGACCAGAGCCCGACCGGTCCGCTGCTGGCACTGTTCGAGAGGAGGGCCCGCGCATGAGTGTCCGCTCCCGGTGGCGCGTGCGGTTCGGCGTGGCCGCAGCCCTCGTGGCGGGGGCGGCGTGGCCAGCACAGGGGCAGGACGCGCCGGGGGCGGCCGGAGGCGCAATCCAGGTGGCGACCAGACTGGATCGGACCGCGATGTGGGTCGGAGACCGTGTCACCTACGTCGTTGATGTTCAATGCGGTCGCGGGACGGACGTGCTCGCCACCGACCTGGGTAAGGACAGGCTGACGCTGGACGGCCTGGAGGTGGTGTCGAGCGACATGGAACAGCTCGCCGGACCGGAGGGTACGTTCTACCGGGTCAGTCACACGCTGACGACGACCGTCGTGGACCAGGCGCTCCTGCGCGTGGCGCCATTCACCCTCAGGTATTACGTGAAGCGCCCCGGGCAGCGCGTGGAGGACGCGGCCCCGGCCGGTGAGGTCACGGTCCCCGGCGCGGTGATCGCGCGCCGCAGCGTCCTGCCGGACGAGGCCAGTGCCCAGATGCTCCGCGATGCGCGCGAGCCTGCGCCGCGGCCGGTGGCGTATCGCCTCGCGCGCCCTGTTGGTCTGGGGCTGGTCCTGGTGTCACTGGTGCCCGCCCTGGTGTGGGCCGGGGGCGGGCTGCGCCGGTGGTGGCGGCGCCCATCGCGGCGTCGCGGGCGGGCGGTCCGGCGGAGCGAGCGCGGCTCGCTCGAGGCCGTTCGCGCGCTGGACCTCGCCACCCGCGAGGGACGCCGCGCGGCGTATGACGGGATCGAGTCTCTCCTCCGGCGGCACGCCACCGACGCCTGGGGCATCGACCGCTCTGGACTGACGTCAGCGGAGCTGGCGGAGGAGGTGGCCCGGACGCGGCCCGGCCTGCCGGCCGACAGAATCCGCGCGCTGCTG
The DNA here is from genome assembly GCA_964387935.1 of uncultured Vicinamibacteraceae bacterium. Classification (GTDB taxonomy): domain Bacteria; phylum Acidobacteriota; class Vicinamibacteria; order Vicinamibacterales; family JAFNAJ01; genus CAYLZN01. The sequence goes on from CAYLZN010000423.1 coordinate 1,046, forward strand.
GGCGAGTGCGAACGCGCGCGCTACGCCCCGGTTCACCTGTGGCCGTCCCGAGACGACTGCGGTGCCGCCCTCGACGAGGCCGCGCGCCTCCTGGGGCAACGCTGAACCCATGCGGTTCCTCCGGCCAGACGTCCTGTGGTGGATTCTGGGGCTGCTGGCGCTCGTCGCGCTCGGGCGCTGGCGGGCCCGGAGGCGGTTCGTGTTGACGACGTCTGCCCGGTGGTTTCGGGCACCCGCCTATCGGCCATCCGTGCTGCGCCGCGTTCCGTCGCTCGTGGTCGGCGCCGGAGCGCTGACGACGGCGGTCGCGCTGCTGCAGCCCGTGACGCCCTTTGCGGAAACCGAGATCACCTCACGTGGGCTCGACATTGTCATCGTGCTGGACCTGTCGTCCAGCATGCAGGAGCCGATCGACTTCGACCCGCGGAAGCCGGTCGAGGAGAGCCGGACCCGCCTCGAGGCCACGAAGGACGCCCTCCGGACGTTCGTCCGCGGACGGACCGACGACCGCATCGGCCTCGTCGTGTTCTCCGACCATGCCTACGTGGTCAGCCCCCTGACGTTCGACAGCGAGTACCTGGAACGCTACATCGACCTGGTGGACGACCGCCTCCTGCAAGGGGAAGGGCAAACGGCCATCGGCGAAGGCCTGGCCCTGGCCAACCACCTCCTGGCCGAGCAGGCGAGGGGAGCGACGCGCGGGCACCAGGTGGTCCTGTTGTACACCGACGGCGAGAACAACCGCGGGCGCGATCCCTTCACGTCGCTGGAGGAGGCGCACGGGGCCGATATTCGCGTCCACATGGTCGGCGTGGCGCTCGAGGAGACGATCACGCGCAAGCCAGAGGTGGGGAGGCTGGTCGGCGCCATCCGCCGCGCCGGAGGGCGCTACTTCAACGCCATGACATCCCGCGAACTGACCGCCGTGTCGAGGGCGCTCGACGCCCTGGAGAAGGGATCGCTCGTCGGCCGTGTGTCACACCGTGACGTGCCGGTCTACGAGTGGTTCACCGTGCCGGCCCTGCTCCTGGTCGCCGCGGGCATGGCCCTGCGGGCGTTGCCCTGGTGGATCGACCGGACGTGAGGACTGGACGTGAGGCCGGGACGTGAGGCCGGGTCTTGCGCCCGACCCGCGGACTCCGTAACATCTTGCCGTTCCGTCCTTCGAGAAAGGGTGTGCCGATGCCACGCTTCGCCCGATCGCTCTGGCTCCTCCTCGTCCTGGCGCTGCTCGGCGCCGTGTCCTTCGATCCGGCCATCCTCTTCGCCCAGATGGGGGGGGCGGCACTCCTGACACCCGAATCGGCGGGCCCCTTCGGGGCGCTTCGCTGGCGCAGCCTCGGGCCCCTGCGTGGAGGCCGTTCGATCGCCGTCGCGGGCAGCGTCGCCCGTCCCAACGAGTACTACTTCGGAGCGACCGGCGGAGGCGTGTGGAAGACGACCGACGGCGGCACGACCTGGCGGCCGGTGAGCGATGGCCACCTGAAGACGTCGTCGGTCGGTGCCGTCGCGGTGGCGGCCTCCAATCCGGACGTCGTCTACGCTGGCATGGGCGAGGCGTGCCTGCGCGGCAACATTGCGCAAGGTGATGGCGTCTACAAGACGACCGACGGCGGGAAGACGTGGACGCACACGGGGCTGGCGGACACGCAGACCGTGTCCAAGATCCGCGTCCACCCAACCAACCCGGACGTCGTCTTCGTGGCGGCCCTGGGGCATCCGGCAGGCCCGAACCCGGACCGCGGCGTGTTCCGGTCGAAGGACGGCGGCAAGACCTGGGAGAAGGTGCTCTACCGCGACGACAAGACCGGGGCCATCGAGCTCGCCTTCGATCCCAAGAACCCGAACGTGATGTTCGCGGCCCTGTGGGAGGCCTATCGGGTGTCGCACATGATGTCGAGCGGCGGGCCCGGCAGCGGTCTGTTCAAGTCTACCGACGGCGGCACGACGTGGACGGAGATCACGCGAAACCCCGGCATGCCCAAGGGGATCATCGGCAAGATCGGCGTGTCGGTGTCGGGAGCCGATTCGAATCGCGTGTACGCGCAAATCGAGGCGGAAGACGGCGGCACCTTCCTGTCCGACGATGGCGGCGCCTCATGGAAGCGGGTGAGCGAGGATCGCAGCCTGCGTCAGCGCGCGTTCTACTACACCCACATCTTCGCGGACCCGAAGGACAAGGACACCGTCTACTCGCTCAACACCGGCTTCTACCGGTCGACCGACGCCGGCAAGACGATGAGGCCCATCCGGGTGCCGCACGGCGACAACCACGACCTGTGGATTGATCCCGGCAACCCGCTGCGGATGATCAACGCCAACGACGGCGGCGCCAACGTCTCGGTCAATGGCGGAGAGACCTGGACCGATCAGGACCTCCCGACCGCGCAGTTCTACCACGTGACGACGACCGGCGACGTGCCGTACCACGTCTGCGGTGCGCAGCAGGACAACAGCACGGCCTGCGTCTCGAGCCAGCCGGCCACCGGCGGACCGGGCGGCAGCGGCGGCGGGGCCAATACCGTGTTCTACTCGGCGGGCGGCGGCGAGAGCGGCTACATCGCCAACGATCCGAAGAACCCCGACATCTTTTACGCCGGCAGCTACGGGGGGACGCTGACACGGTTCAATCGGAAGACGGGCCAGAGCCGGGCGATCAACGTCTACCCGGACAACCCGATGGGGCACGCGTCCAAGGACATCGTCGAGCGCTTCCAGTGGACGTTCCCGATCGTGTTCTCCCCGACGGATCCGAAGGTCCTGTACGTCAGCTCACAGCATCTCTGGATGTCGACCAACGAGGGGCAGACGTGGACGAAGATCAGCCCGGACCTGACGCGTCATGACTCTGCCACGATGGCCGGGTCGGGCGGACCGATTACGCGCGACGAGACCGGCGTCGAAACCTACGCGACGATCTTCACCATCGCGCCCTCGCCCCAGGAC
>CAYLZN010000424.1:0-3981 GCA_964387935.1 uncultured Vicinamibacteraceae bacterium
AAGAACAAACAGATTGACTTTAGCTTTATCTTCACCAGGGGCCAGGGCAGCCCGGCAGGCTGTCCGGAGCGCATCTTCGAGCTGTCCAAGTTCAAACTGCATTTGGGCCAAATCAGCCAAAATGAACCAATCTGAAGCACCCTGAGCTAATAAATCCTCCAGTTCCTGAGTAGCCCCAAGTAAATCCCCTTCACCTGCCCGCGCCTGGGCTGCAGGCATCGCGAGCGTCCCGAGCAGGAGCACGAGCAGCAACGACGCGGCGAGGAGCGGGCGGCGCATGTGCGGGAACGCGGCGGTCGAACGCTACAGCCTAGCAGTGCGAGAAGGGCTTTGACAAGGCCGCGTCGAGCAGATACCGTGGCCGGCCATGTCTCCGGAACAGGCGGGCGCCCGGCCTCCCTTCGTCCTCGGGATCGACGCGGGCGGAACGAAGACGATCGGCCTCCTCGCAGACGCCAACGGCACCGTCCTCGGCGAGAGCCGCATGGGCGGCGCCAATCTCCAGGCCCTCGGCGAACTGGAGGTCGAGAAGGTCCTGCACGCCGTGATGGACGAGGCCATCGGGGGTCGCGCCCTCGTTCCGGCGGCGATCTGCCTGGGAATTGCCGGAGTCGACCGCGCGGAGGACGCCGCGGTGGTGCGCGCGATCATGCGTCGGATCGGGTTCAAGGCGCGCGTCATCGTCACCAACGACGCGCTGGTGGCGCTCGTGGCCGGTGTGGGCCACGAGCCCGGCGTCGTCATCATCTCGGGCACCGGTTCCATCGCCTATGGCCGCAACCGCACCAACGAAGCGGCGCGGGCCGGCGGCTGGGGCTACATTCTCGGCGACGAAGGGAGCGGCTACTGGATCGGGCGCCACGCGCTGCGAGCGGTCGTGCGGGAGGCCGACGGCCGCAGCGTGCCCACGTCGCTGACCCCGCGCATCCTCGCGCACTTCCGCATCGACAGGCCCGATCAACTCGTCCACGAGGTCTACCACGGAAGCAGCCTGCGTCCGTCCGCCATTGCCAGCCTGGCGGGGGCCGTCGAGGAGGCCGCGGCAGACGGAGACACGACGGCTCGGGCGATCCTGGACCAGGCGGCGCAGGAACTGGTGACGTGCGCCGCGTCGGTGACGAACCGGCTGCACCTGACGCACGAGTCGTTCTGGTTCGTGCTGGCCGGGGGCATCTTCAGGGCCGTGCCGTCGCTGGCGGCGGCCATGCGCACCCGCCTGCCGGGCATCGCCCCGTCCGCCCGCATCAAGCTGCTCGACCAGGACCCCGCCATGGGTGCGGTGCAGATCGCACTCGCCGAGGCGCGAGGCGAGGACGCGGTGCCGGCCTACCGCAGCCGGTAACGAGGTTCCAGGCGGATCACTCGCGGCCGGCCGGTTCGGGCAGCCCGAGCAGATCCCGCAGGCGCGGCTCGATGTCCTCGCCAATCGCCTCGCGGACCGAGTCGTTGGCCGCACGCAGGCGTGCGACCGCCCTCGCGTAGGTGAGACCGGTCTTCTGCATGATGATCGCGGCCTTCACGTTGCCGCGCGCCTTCTTGAGCAGGCGGTCGGCCTCCTCGTACTCGACACCCGTGGTGATGCCGAGGATGCGGCGGGCGCGGTCCTTGAGCTTGTCGGACCCCGTCTGGACGTCCACCATCAGGTTGCCGTACGTCTTGCCGATGCGCACCATGGCGATGGTGGTCAGCATGTTGAGCACCATCTTCGTCGCGGTGCCGGCCTTGAGGCGGGTGGAGCCGGTGAGCACTTCCGGCCCGACGCTGGGCGCGATCACGAGATCGACGAAGTTCTGCAGTTCGGTGCCGGGCCAGCAGGTCACGAAGATGATCTTCAGACCAGCCGTGCGCCCCCTGGTGAGTGCGCCTCTGACGAACTGGGTGATGCCGCTCGCGGAGACGCCCACGACCACGTCGCGCGGAGACGGCTTCAGCCGGGCCACGGCGCGCGCACCTTCCTCGTAGTCGTCCTCGACGCCCTCGCGCGCCCGGAACACGGCGCCCTTGCCCCCGGCCATGACGGCGTGGATCACGCCCGGCTTGATGCCGAAGGTCGGTGGCATCTCGGCCGCCTCGAGGACACCCAGGCGCCCGGACGTTCCGGCCCCGACGAAGATCAGGCGGCCGCCTTTCCTGAAGGCCTGCGAGATGATCTCGATGCCGTTGGCAATCCGCTCCTTCTCCTTGTGGACCGCCGCCACGACCTTGCGGTCCTCGTTCACCATCAGGTCGATGAGATCCGCTACGGGAGCCTTGTCGAGGTTGAGGCTCGCCGGGTTGATGGCTTCTGTCGGGAGTGACTCCCACTTCGAAGGGGACGTTGCCATGGCGTGCGCCTGTCTGGCCGAGAGAACCGCGGCGGATACTACGCCCTCGGCGCCAGAGCTGTCAATTTCGGTGCGTGGCTGGTGCGGCGATAGAATCCAGTCACCGCCCGCGCGCCCGCAGGCGACTTCTGCCGATGACGCACACAGCCCCTCCGCGGACGGACACGGCGGGAGACACGGCGGTCGATGCTTACCTGGACCACCTCCGCTTCGCGCGGCGGCTCTCCACCAACAGCGTCCACAGCTACGCGCGCGACCTCTCGCAGCTGACCCGCCTGGCCGCGGCACGGTCACGAGCGATCACGAGCCTCTCGAGCCAGGACCTCGAGGCGATCGTGCGCGAGCTGATGGCCTCGGGCTATTCGCCGCGGTCCGTCGCACGCTTCGTCTCGGCGATTCGCAGCTTCTACCGGTTCCTCGCCCTCGATCGCCGCGCGGCGGCCAACCCCGCCGCGGACCTGCGAAGTCCGCGGGCCTGGCCGTCGCTGCCCCGGTTCCTGTCGGCTGACGAGGTCGAGCGGCTGCTGGCCGTGCCCGACACGGCGACGCCACGGGGGCTCCGCGACCGCGCGCTGATCGAGCTCCTCTACGCGACGGGACTGCGCGTCTCCGAGCTGGTCGGCCTGCGCCTGACCGATCTGGACCTCGACGGGGGCTGTCTGGTGTGCACGGGCAAAGGCAGCAAGCAGCGCATGATCCCCGTGGGCAGCGCCGCGCGCGACTGGGTGCGCCGCTACCTCGCTGAGTCGCGCCCGGCACTCCTGGGCCGACGACACTCCCCTCGACTGTTCGTCAACGCGCGAGGCGGTCAGTCCCTCACACGCGTCGGCTTCTGGAAGATCCTGAAGGGCTACGGCCGGCAGGCCGGCGTGGAGCGGACGCTGACGCCTCACGTCCTCCGCCACTCGTTTGCCACACACCTGCTGGACCGGGGCGCGGACCTCCGCGCCATCCAGCTGATGCTCGGGCACGCAGACCTCTCCGCCACGCAGATCTACACGCACGTGCACGAAACCCGGTTGAGGGCGCTGTACGAGCAGTTCCATCCGCGGGCATGACGGCCATGCAGGGGCAACGGTCTTCCTCGAGCGTCGCTCGTCGTCTGGCGTGGTGCGGTGGCGCCAGTATCACGGCGCTCGTCCTCGCAGGCCTGGCGTGGCTGGCCCTCACGCTGCCACCGCGCAGCGCGCCCGCACCCGGCGGCCCCGGGCCGGCACTCCGCACGCCGCAGGCGCGCGGCGTGATCCATGTCCACACGAGCCGGTCGGACGGCAGCGGGTCGATGGACGACGTCGCGCTGGCCGCGTCCCGGGCAGGTCTCGATTTCCTGGTCTTCACCGACCACGGGAATGGCATGGCGGTTCAACCGCCGACGTACCGGGCCGGCGTGCTGTGCATCGATGGGGCCGAAATCAGCACGACGCAGGGACACCTGGTGGCCCTCGGGCTTCCGCCCGCGCCCTACCCCCTGGCGGGGGAGGCCGACGACGTCGCCGAAGACATCCACCGGCTCGGAGGCATCGCGTTCGCGGCGCACCCGACATCACCGCGCGCCAGCCTCGCCTGGAGGGACTGGAACGTCAACATGGACGGCTTCGAATGGCTCAACGCCGACAGCGAGTGGCGTGACGAGACCCGCCTCGTGCTGGCTCGCACC
>CAYLZN010000425.1:0-3956 GCA_964387935.1 uncultured Vicinamibacteraceae bacterium
TGGTCTCGATTGGGTCGGTTGTCTGCCGGTCGAGCGGCAGCAGCAGCCGGTCGCCCGACGCGATGGTCGCGACCGCGGTCGATGCGTCGTCGTCGAGCAGCCGCAGCGTCGTCGGGGCGGCGGACAGGTCGAGAACCGGGACGTCGCGGGTGCGCGCTGCGCCGGCGAGCGACACCAGGCGGACGGCGTCGACGGTGTCGAGGGGGGCGACGCGCCGGTCGATCCATCGCATGATGAGCTGCGACGCCCTGGTGATGAGCGACGACGCGACGGCGTCCGAGCCGGTGTCGGCGGTCGGGGTCTGCATGTACGCGCGGACCGCGGTCAGGGTGGTGAGGTCACCCGCGGCCATCGACTAATCCGTCCCGTCGAGCTGCGCGAGCTGCACGCGGGCGAGCAACCGGACGGCGCGGACGCACCGGAGCAGCGCCGCGTCTTTCTGCGCCGCCGTCGCCGTCCCGGCGGTGAGCCGGTCCCGGTCCTGCCCGAGCGCCGCGACGAGCTGCGCGAGTGTCTCGTCGATGGTGCGGCGGTTCGTGTCGCGCGGGTCGGTGGCGGGGTCCGCGACCGGCCCCTTCCAGTCCCGCTCTTTGACGAGCGTGCCGCCGTCCGGCGGGCTGAACCGAGTTACGCCGTCCCAGAGGATGACGTCGGCGCTCGCGGTGCCGTCCCTGACGATGCGGTATCGGTCGGCCATTCCGGTCACCTCGGCGTCGTGATGATGACGGCGATACCGGGCGCACCGGCCCCGCCGGTCCCGGCGATCTGCCCGTTGACGGCGGCGCCACCGCCACCGCCGCCACCGCCGTAGTTCTGTCCGGCTGCTCCGGACCCGGCGGTGCCAGAGATGGACGAGCCGCCGCCACCACCACCGGACCCGACGTTCGCGGTGGCGAGCCAGGTGAACTCCGAAGTGCCGGTGTAAGTCGGGGACCCGCCGCTCGTGCCGCCAGCAGCGCCGCCAGCGCCGCTCGCCGCCCCGGTGTTGTAGGCGTTCGTGCACACGCCGCCGTTCCCGCCCTGCGTGGCGGCCGGGCCGGTCGTGTTGCCGCCACCGGCGCCGCCACCGGCACACGCGAAAAACGCGTTGTTGGAGGATCCGGCGTTTCCGGCCCCCCCGGCGACCCCGGCACCACCGGACGAACCGGGGCGGGTGCTCGCCCCGGACACACCCCCGGACGAGGTGCCAGTGGACCCACCGGAACCGCCGGTGCCCTGGTTCGCGCGAATCTGTAGCGCGGTGTTCGCCGTGAGGTGGCCCGTGACCACTGTTGACCCGCCCGAGCTCCCGCCGGAACCGTTTGAGTCGTCAGCGCCCGCGGGGTTACCGGCGTAACCTCCCGCACCGACCGCTACGGCTGCGGTTGCTTCAAGGTCGGACGTCAAGTAGGTCACCGTCGTCGTCCCTGCCCCGCCGCCACCGCCGCCACCGCTCGTTGCGGTCCCTGACGGGCGGCGCGGACCGCCACCGCCTCCGCCACCGCCACCGATGAGCACGATCAGCGTTTTCGCGTTCGGGTAGCTCGACGCCCAGGCTGGTTTCGTCCACGTCCCGGATGACGTGAACACCTGCACGTCGTCATCAGGCCCACCGGGGCCGGTGGCATCCGGCCCCCAGTAGATGTTCTCGGTCACGACTCACGCTCCGCCGCGCGCCGCCGCGGGCGCTTCGCGGCCGCCGGGGATGCCCCGCCACCCAGGCGGGTGATCTCCGCGTCCACCAGGCGGACCCGGTCCCCGCGGCCCAGCGTCTCGTAGCCGCGTCGCTCCTCGGCGAGGGCGGCCAGCAGCGCCTCCCGGCGCTCCTCGGTGAGGCTGTCGTCGGACATTCGCGTCTCCCCCTCAGCCGACCAGCATCAGCTGGTCGTCGGTTGCCGTGTCGCGGCGCGACAGGTTGCACCGCAAGTGCACGAGCCGCAGGTTCTCCGGCCCGTTCCCGCCGCCATGGGCGATGGGGATGATGTGGTCGATCGACGCGGACATCGGGTGCGGGTGCCGGCGCCCCTTCGGGACCCGCCCGCCGCAGATCCCGCACCGCCACCGGTCGCGCTCCGCGATGCTCGCCCGCGAGACGATCACCCCGGGGCGTGGCACGCCCACTCGGGCCGCCATCTTCCGGGTCACCTGGTGTGCTGCGCTGTTGCACCGCTCCGAGCAGAACCGGGCGTCCGCCCGCAACCCGGCGGGTATCGCCTGCCCGCAGTGGACGCACCGGCGCTCGGGGGCGGCGGCCTTCACAGCCAACCGCTCCCGAGCCAGTTCGGCGTTCCTGCGCGCGTCCTTGCAGGCCCGGGAACAGTAGACCCGTGCCTCCTTCGACCGGCGTGCGGTGACGCGCATGACGACACCGCACGCATCGCAAGCCCTGTCCGTCATCCCACCCGACCGCGCGACGTACCACGCCCGGTAGCAGTCGCGGCACCAGCCGCCATTGCGGCGCTGTGACGGCGCAAAGCCGGTCGGGTCCTGCTCGACGCGGCACCGCCCGCAGATGAGAAGCACGACGGACAAAGTTACGAAAAGGTCAAAAGCCGGGGCTGACCAGCCCTGTTCCGCTGATCGCGGCGATCGCCTTCGGGTAACGGTTCCCGAGGAACGCGCTGTGCCCGAACACCTGGTAGCGGATGACGCCGGTGCCGGACCCGACGTCCTCGAACACGCGCGTGTACAGGGGCCCCTCCATGAGGATGAGGTCCTGGAGGGCGACGACGTAGATCTCGTCCTCGTCGGTGCCCGCCCCGTAGTTCGTCGCGATGTTCGGGTCGACGATCACCCGGAGGCCGGCGACGGTCTGGATGAACCCCGAGTTCTGGGCGCCGACCGCCTGGTTGAACCCGCCCTGCTGGAACAGCGGGAACGTGGAGGACAGGCCCATCGCGAGCCACGCCGCCCGCCGGGGGTGCATGACGACGGCGTCCGCCATCGTCTCCAGGCGGTTCGACGCGACCTTCTGGATCGCATCGTAGACCTTCGGAAGGAGCTCCGCGGTGGTGGGGGACGCGTCCGTGTACGTGACGGTGTTGATCCCGGAGACGGCGCGGATGCCGCGGTGCTGCGGGGCGGAGCCGGTGCCGGCGAGCAGCTGCGTGTCGAGCTGCACGTTGTACCGGCGCACCAGGGTCCGCATGATGATCGTGTCGAGGCCGGGGAACGACCGCATCACGTTGATGCGCCCGAGGTCCACCTGCCCGGCGATCTCGTTCACCTTGCTGGTGATCGACGCGGTGACACCGTCGGTTTCCTGCACCGCCCCGCCGTCCGACCGGTTGGCGACGGCGACGCCGCTGGCGAGCTGCGGGACGGTGATGTCCACGCCGGCGTCCGGGAGGGGGAGCTTCGGGACGGCGTCCGCGAACGGCCGGCCCGCGATGTTCGGCTCGACGGCGAGCTGCGCGAGGTACAGCGGCGGGTAGAACTCCGCGCCGCTCGTCGCGCCGCTGGTCATGTCGCGGAGCTGCGTGTCCTTGTCGAGGCGCTCACGCTGCGCCCGGATGAGGCGGTCGCGGGCGTCGGTGTCGCCCTCACGGGCGGTGAGCATGTCCCGGAAGAACGAGTGCTCCGACACGGGGCTGTACGGGCCGGCCTCACCGGTCACCCGGACGGTGGCGGTGCGCTCCTGGCCGGCGGCGGGCCGCGGGTCGTCGGCGGGGAGGGGGTGCTGCTGGCGGGCGCGGTCGAGGGCGTTCGCCTGGTCGAGTGCGGCGCGGGTGCGCTCCACGTCCGCGTGGGCGTCGTCGAGGTCGGCCTGGAGGGCGTCGAGGTCGGCGTCGTCGCCGGCGGCCTCGATGGCGTCCGCGGCGTCGTGCATCCGCTTGACGGCGGCGTCATAGGCGGCCTGCCGCTTCTGGGTGAGGGTCATGGTGGTGTTCACCTCTTGGGGTGGTGAGTGGCGATCACTACCCGGGCTCGCGCCTTGAGGGCGGCGCGGCGTGGGGTGCGGTCGGGGGCGCGTGCCC
>CAYLZN010000426.1:0-3928 GCA_964387935.1 uncultured Vicinamibacteraceae bacterium
GCGCCGTCCTGCTTCGGGGCGGGCTTCTTCGACTTCGGGGCAGGGTGCTTGCTCGACTTGCTCATCGTGGTGCTCCAGGGCGCCCCTCGGCACTCGCCGCGGGCGTGCGCACACACACGCTCCGGTCGCCGAGGACATCCACTTCGTTCCGACGATGACGCAACTCCCGAGACGGGCGCGAGATGGGGCGTCGCGGAGCTCTCACGCGATCCCCAGGAGGGCGCACGTGCGTGCCAGGGGGGGCACGAGGGGTGCGCGAACGTCACGCCGGCTCCTCGGGGGATGCCGCGCCGGCCGTGCGATGGACACGCGCGTCGCCGAGCTCGACGAGAGGACGCCTGGCGCGGTGGGCTGTCGCTGCGACGAACTCGCGGGAGGTGGAGCACGGTCGCGAGGCGCCGGCGCCGCGATTCAAGCGGTCGAAGACGGCGCAGACCGGGCTGATCTCCCCCTTGGCCGGCCCTGCGGAGGGGGTCTGTGCGTCGGCGCTCTCAAATGCTGCCGAGGAAGTGGAGTCAGTGGAGTGTTGCGGGTCGGTCCTCGTGCACGCGCCTGCGCGGCCCGCGCGCGCGTACACGAATCTGGAGTGGCTCCGCCCGACTCCACTGACTCCACTACTCCACTCCCGCTCCCCCCCGGACTCCGGCCGCTCCCCGGTGACCCGGACGCCCCACCGCGCGAGGCCGTCGCGGGCGCCGCGCCGCTCGAACACGAGCCCGTGGACGACCCGTCCGGCGACGCGCTGGAGGTACTTCCCGAGGCGCTGGGCGTCCGGCTTCCCCGCGTGCTCGGCCCCGACGCCGACGATCGCGTCGAGAAGCGCGGGGCTCATCGTGGCGCGCTTGACGGCCTCCCCCGCCGTGGTGGTCGCCTCCGCGAACTCCGTCTGCCACGCGGCGAGCAGCGCCGCCAAGACCTCCTTGTCAGGGGCCTCGCCCACGAGCCGCCCTTGGGTGTCGAGCGGATCGGCCTCGCCTCCCGCGAGCCGGTGCGCCCAGACGACCGCGCCCCGCACGATCCCGTCCCACGCCGTGAACATCCCGAGCGGAGGCCGTCCGTGCCCGGGCCGCCCCGCGACGTGGAAGCCCCGGGCGACGGTCAGCGCGGCGACGAGCAACCGCGGGTGCTCCTCCCGGACGTGCTCGAGCAGGTCCCCCAGCGCGAACGTCCGCAGGCTCGGCCGCTCCACCCCGGGTTCGATCTGAACGGACAACGCCCGCCGGCCGAGGTCGCCCGCCAGCCTGATGTTGTTCCCCGTCACGACCCAGACGACCCGGTGCGGCAGCGTCACGTTCCGGTTGATCCCGAGCACGCGGTCCGTCCACGAGCCGCACGTCAGCAGCGCGGCTAGGCTCGGACTCTCCAGCGTCGAGCCGTCGGGCACGTTGTCGAGCAGCGCCACCCGCGGCGCCTCCATGACGACGGTGGTCAGGCGCTTCCTCATCTCCGACTCCCCATCAGCCCGGCGCCCGCCCACCGGCGGCATCTCGTCGGGGCCTTGCCCGGTCATGGCGACCGTGGCGGCCCGGGCCAGCAGCGTCTTCCCGCTCCCGAACTCGGGCGCGATGACCGCGGTGAGGGGCGCGGGGCCCGCGATCGCGAACCGGCACGCGATCTGGAGCATGAGCGCCGCCACTGAGGCCTCGTCCGCCGGTGTGGCGAGGGGGTACTCGCGGAACGGGTCGAGGAGCGTGCGGTAGGCGGCGGCGACCTCCTCGGCGGAGGGTCGCTCCGGCACGGCGGGGTAGTCTTGCGCGGGCTCGTAGATCAGCGCCGTCTTCGCGTCGTAGCCGGGGTGGTCGAGCACCGAGCCGTCGGGATGCATGATGGGCGCCGTCACGACGCCGAGCAGCGGGCGCACGCCGGGCCAGTCCGCCCGGTCGCGCATCGCCTCGACGATCGGGCGCGGGCACCACTCCTCCAGGCGCGCCACGTCCCCGTGGCGGCTCTTCTTCTCGCGGATCCAACGGACGGCCTCGTCGAGGCGCTCCTTGAGGATGGAGTCGGGGAGCCGCGCGATGCGGGGCGCGGCGCTCCGCTCGATCCCGTCGTCACCGGCCTCCACGGCGCGAACGACGCGCGAGAGCACGTCCCCGCGGGCGTAGACGGAGTCCGCGCAGCGCGCGGCGAGGGCCGCGACCGCCGTCGGCATGATCTGGTGGAGCGGCACGTCGCCCCCGAGGCCGGAGAACACCAGTTCGTGACGGTCGGGCGCGGCCAGCTCGATCGTCTTGCGTACCGTGCGCTGCCCGTAGGTCTGGCCCGCGCCCGCGCCCGCGTCCCACTTCGGACGGAACAGGGCCGAGCGGCGGAACAGGCGGTCGATCCGCGCGCCGTCGCGGTGCGTCCAGAACGCCAGCAGCATGCAGAGGGCGAGTTCGGCCTCGGACTGGGACGGGTAGCCCGCGCAGTCGCCCGCGTCGAACAGGGCCCGGAACTTCGCCCCGTTCTTCGCGCCGCGAGCGCGCTCGAGGAGGCGGTCGTCGTCGCCGTCGGCCGGGGCCACGACGGGGGCGGGGGCAGCCGCGCGGCCCGGCTTCTCGGTCGACGGGAATGCCTCGGCGTGCCAAGCGGCGAGCTCGACGTGGCGATCCATGACGGGCCCGACAGGGACGCCGTCCAACGGCTGCGCCGTGATCGTGAAGTAGCGTCCCTCCGAGTACGTCTCGACCGGCCCGTGCTTGCGCCCGCCCGGCGGGAGCGTGCCCATGAGGATCAGGTGGATGCCCCGTCCGGACGGGCTCACCTCGGTGTAGGTCTCGAAGCGGTCCACGACGGCGCGCGCGTCGGCCGCCAACTCGCCGGTCGCCGGGTCGCGGCAACCGTCGAGATCGATCCCGACGAACGGGTCGTCCGACGTGAACACGAAGCCGACGCCGTCGAAGCCGCCCGCCTCGTATGCCTCCCGAACCTCCTCGAACGAGCTCCACGTCGCCGGGTCCGTGGACGACGCGGCACCGCCCGACGAACAGAACGGGATCTTGGTCGCCTTCTTCGCCCCGGCCTTGAGGCGGAGCCTCCAGAGGACCCACTGCCGCCGCTCGCGCAGGACCGCGGGGATCGCGTCGAACGACGGGGGAATCAGCTCCGACGTGCTCATCGGGGCACCCGCCGGGGAGGCGGCCTCGGGAGTGGAGGAACCTGGCTCTTGTTCATCGGATGGGCGGAGGAGTCCGATCGGAGTCCGGTCTCGCCTCGGTCGAAGTTCGGTCGGGCTCGCGGTACGCCGTCGGCCCGTCCTCGACCCGCGGGCGTTCGGGCCTGCCGGACCGGACGCCCGAGCTCGGGTCGTCAGCTCTGGCCGGCGCGCCTGGCGTCCTCGACGAACCGCCGCAGCTCGGCCGGCTCGATCCGCGTGGCTCGTGGCCCGAGACGCACCGTGGCGATCCGACCGGCCGCGATCGCGGCCCAGATCGACCTTTCGGAGAGGTTGACGAGTTGAGCGAAGTCGCGAACTCGAAGAAGCGGAGAGACGAACTCGGACGGGCTGTGGGGCTGCATCGGCGTGGTTCCGAGGGGCTGGGGTCAATAGACGGCGTGCGTCCAAATCGTGCGGCGTATCGGCTATTGATTATCCCCGACGCAGCCGCCCGGTCGCAGACGCTGCGCGCACCACCGCGAGAGAAACCACCCGCAGGAATCGCGCGCCGACCCTGCGCACATGCACGACTTCCTCCTGCTGCACGACCCCGCACGACGTCGCAGGATCCCGGCGCGGAGGCCTCCGCTGGCTCGTGCAGGGCGAGGAGCCCGCGCGAGCGCGTCGCCGTTCACCCATACACTCATGGAGCGAAACAGCGGCCCTGCGGGAGATCTCCATGCATCTCGCCACGCTTCCTACGATCTCCGTCCGCTACGTGCCCGCGTCCTCGCTCGTGCCCGCGTCGTACAACCCCCGCGTGATGCCCGAGGACGAGATGTCGGCGCT
>CAYLZN010000427.1:0-3922 GCA_964387935.1 uncultured Vicinamibacteraceae bacterium
ACGCGTCCACGCGCGACAGCGCTTCGATGGCCATGATCGAGTGGAAGAACGAGGCCCCGGCCCCGCCGAACCGCTCCGGGATCTCGATGCCCATCACGCCGAGCTCGAACAGCTGCTCGATGAGTGACGGCGGGATCTTGGCGTGCTCGTCCATGTCCCGGACGAGGGGACGGATCGACTTGTCCGCGAACTCGTACACGCTGTCGCGGAAGAGGCGCTCGTCTTCGGCGAGCTGCGTCAGCGGCTGGGCAACTGGTTCAACTTGCTCGTGGGTGGTCACGGGATGGACTCCAGAGGGCAAAAGGGCGCCCCCATGGTAGCACCGGACGGGAGGGGGTATCATGCCGTAGGGGATCCCTGTTCACACCATGCAGTACCTCTCGTCTTCGACCGGACCGAGGCCCAGGGCGAGCGCCCGCGGCCTCTTCGTTTTCGTTGTCGCGGGCCTCGTCTCGGCGTCGTCGTTGATGGTGGTGGGAGCCGGCCGCGTCTCCGGCCCGGCACAGACGGCGCCCCCGCAGCCCCCGCCATCCAGCCCGGCCCAGGCCAGCGGGCAGGGTGCCCAATCGGGCCAGCAGAGCCAGGCGGGCCAGCCGGGCCAGCCGGCACCTCCGGTCTTCCGCACGGGCATCAACGTCGTCCGGGTGGACGTCATCGTCACCGACAAGCAAGGGCGCCCGGTGGGGGACCTGAAGCAGGAGGATTTCGAGGTCTTCGAGGACGGGAAGGTCCAGGCCATCGAGGCCTTCAAGCTCGTGGAGTTGACCGGGCAGCCGCCAGAGGGTGAAACGGCGCGGCCGATCCGGTCGGACTACGACGAAGAGTCGGAAGCCCAGCGCGAGGACGTGCGCATCTTCGTGATCCTGCTCGACGACTACCACGTCCGCCGCAGCTCCTCGATGGTCGTGCGCGAGCCGCTGATCAACTTCATCCGGACGCAGCTCGGCCCGCTCGACCTGCTCGGCGTGATGTACCCACTGACGCCCGTCACGGCCATCCGGCTCACGCGCAACCACGAGTCCATCATCCGCACGATCGAGAAGTTCGACGGCCGGAAGTTCGACTACCGCCCGCGCAACGAGCTGGAGGAGAAGTACTCGATGTACCCGACCGAGATCGTCGAGCGGATCCGCAACCAGGTGTCGCTCTCCGCGCTCGAGGGGCTCGCGGTGCGCCTGGGCGGCCTGCGCGAGGGGCGGAAGGCCATCATTCTGGTCAGCGAGGGCTACTCCAACTACGTGCCGCCGCAGATGCGCGATCCCGTCGCCGAGATGCCAGGCATGGGCAACCCGAACGCGCGGCGCCCCATGGCGGGTGACAACAGCACGGCGGAAGAGCGCTACCAGTTCATGGCGAACATCGACCTGCAGTCCGAGCTGCGGGAGGTGTACAACGCCGCGAACCAGGCGAACACGGCCATCTACGCGCTCGACCCGCGCGGCCTCGCCCCGTTCGAGTACGACATCAACGAAGGCGTCGGCCAGCGCATCGACCGCAACGTGCTCAACTCGACGATGGACGCGCTGCGGACGCTGGCGGACGAGACCGACGGGCGCGCGATCGTGAATCGCAACGATCTCGAGGGCGGCCTGCGGCAGATCGTGCGGGACACGAGCGCGTACTACCTGGTCGCCTACAGCTCGTCGCGGGCGCCCTCCGACGGCAAGTTCCACGAGATCAAGGTCAAGGTGAAGCGTCCCGGTGTGCAGGTCCGGGCGCGCAAGGGCTACTGGGCGCTCACGGCCGAGGAGACGGCACGCGTGCTCGCCCCTCCCAAGCCGGGTCCCGACCCGGCTGTGACGAAGGCGCTTGCCACCGTGGCGTCGCCGAGCCGCGCGCAGGTGGTGCGCACCTGGGTCGGGATGTCCGCAGGGCCGGAAGGCAAGACGCGCGTGACCTTCGTCTGGGAGCCCGTGCCGCCGGTACCCGGCAGCGAGCGCCGGTCCGCGCCGGCCCGCCTGGCGGTGATGGCGGCCGGGGGCGATGGGCCGGCCTACTTCCGCGGCCGGGTGCCCGACGACAGCGCCCCGGCGGAGGCGTCCGCGGTCGGAGCCCCGCGCGGCGGGCGCGTGTCGTTCGACGCCACCCCGGGCGGCCTGCAGGTGAAGCTCAACGTCGAGGACGCCGCAGGCGTCGTGCTCGACAGCGACATCCTGGACCTCCAGGTCCCGGACTTCACCGCGCCGGAGGTTTCGCTGAGCACGCTGGAGGTCCACCGCATCCGCACGGCGCGCGACCTGCAGGCGCTCAACGCCGACGCCGCGCCCGTGCCGGTGGCCACGCGCGAGTTCCGGCGCACCGAGCGCCTCATCGTCCGGTTCCAGGCCAGCGCCCCCGGGATGACCGCGCCGAAGAGCGAGGCGCGCCTGCTCAATCGCACGGGGCAGTCGATGACGGCGTTGCCGGTGCAGCCGGTCCCGAACGCCGAGGGCCGCTACCAGGTGGACCTCCCCCTGTCGGGCCTGGCCTCGGGGGAGTACCTCGTCGAGATCAAGGCCACGGGGGGCAGCGGCGAGGCCAAGCAGCTGCTTGGCTTCCGTGTCGTGAGCTGAGATAGAATCACGGGCGGAGACATCGTCGTCTCCGTCAGATCCCGCCCCCGCTCCCCTCACCTTCCTGGCGGCCCCTGCCTGCCTGACGGGCCCGGAAAGGAGTCTTATGACCACCGGCAAGGCCTTCAACCCGTTCGAGATGGCCCAGGCGCAGTTCGATCGCGTCGCGGATCGGCTCAATCTCGATACCGGGACGCGCGACCTGCTCCGCTTTCCGTTGCGCGAGTACCAGTTCCTGATCCCCGTGCGCATGGACGACGGCACGGTGAAGGTGTTTCGCGGTTTCCGCGTGCAGCACAACGATGCCCGCGGACCGAGCAAGGGCGGCATCCGGTTCCATCCCCACGAGACGTTCGACACCGTACGCGCGCTCGCGATGTGGATGACGTGGAAGTGCGCGGTCGTCGACATCCCGCTGGGCGGGGGCAAGGGAGGCGTCATCTGCGACCCGCATCACCTGAGCCAGCGCGAGCAGGAGCTGATCTGCCGTGGCTGGGTGCGGCAACTCGCGAAGAACGTCGGCCCGATCGCCGACGTGCCCGCGCCGGACGTGATGACCTCGCCGCAGCACATGGTGTGGATGCTCGATGAGTTCGAGGTCATTCATGGCGGGCACAATCCCGGGTTCATCACCGGCAAGCCCGTCGGCATGGGCGGGTCGCTCGGCCGGACCGAGGCCACCGGCTACGGCGTGGTCTACACGCTGCGCGAAGCGATGAAGGCCGCCGGCGCGACCCTGCCCGGGACGCTCGCCAGCGTGCAGGGCTTCGGCAACGTGGCGCAGTACGCCATCCGCCTTTACCAGGAACTCGGCGGCAAGGTCATCTGCGTGGCCTCCTGGAACGACGCCGACAAGGCCGCCTACTCGTTCCGCAAGAGGGACGGGATCGACATCGACGCGCTGCTGAAGATCACCGACCGGTTCGGCGGCATCGACAAGGAGAAGGCCAGGGGCCTCGGGTACGAGGTGCTGCCCGGCGACGCCTGGCTCGAGCAGGACGTGGACGTCCTGATTCCCGGCGCCATCGAGAACCAGATTACCGGGGCGAACGTGGGCCGCATCCCCGCGCGCGTGAAGTTCATCGCGGAGGGCGCCAACGGGCCGACGACCCCCGACGCCGACGAGGTGCTGGCCAGGCGCGGGACCTACGTCATTCCCGACTTCCTCTGCAACGCCGGCGGCGTGACCTGCAGCTACTTCGAGCAGGTGCAGAGCAACATGAACTACTACTGGGCCAAGGACGAGGTCCTGGGCAAGCTCGACCAGGCGATGACGACGGCGTACCTCGCGACCTCCGAGCTGGCGCGCAAGCAGAAGCTCTACATGCGCGACGCGGCGTACGTGATCGCGATCAGCCGCGTGGCGCAGG
>CAYLZN010000428.1:0-3910 GCA_964387935.1 uncultured Vicinamibacteraceae bacterium
TCGGATCGACCACGCCGGTGGGCAGGTCAGGAGCGATCGTGAACTGCAGGTACGAGTTGACCTCGGGCTCGGAGACCGGTGTCACCCGCTGTCCGTTGCCCGGTGCCGGCACCTCGCCGTACTGCCGGATCGACAGCACCTTGCGCGCAAAGCTGTCGGCCAGCGCACGCGAGAGCGCCGAAACCGGCTGCGCGGCGAGCGAGGCGCCGACCAGGCACCACGCCAACAGCGTCAGCGGGCGTCGCTGAACACACGTCGACAATCGGAATCCCATGAGCACGTGGTCTCGGGGCGAGGCAGGCGACCTTCGCAGTGTAGCACGCGCGGTCGTCCGGGACCGGCGCTAGCGTGTCGGCACGCGTCGCCGCTCCTGCCGCGCGTTCTGGCGAGCCCGGCTCAGGAGTTCGAGCTTGCGTCGCTCCATCTGCTCTTCGAACACGCGGAAGCGTCCCTGCTGCACGACGCTGAGCACCTCATCGACGGCCGCCCGGGCGCGAGACACTTCTGTCGCAGCAGCCGCCTCGAGCGCGGCGAGCTCCGCGATCTTCTGGCGGATGGCGCTTTCATCGATTGCGGCGACGGCGGGCCTCGTCAGCTGGTTCAGGTCCTGAACGAGTCGGGCTCGCGTCTGCAGGTGCTGGCGGCGCACGTCCTGCAGCTGCTTGAAGCGCAGCACGAACGGCGGATACTGCTTCTCGTCGAGGTGCAACGCCTCCTGCGCCTGCATCACCGCGTACGCATCCAGTAACCGCAGCACCTCCGCTGGCGCCAGACCGGCCATGCCGCGCGGCTCGGGCGGCGGCGTGACCTGCGCGCGAACTCCGGATCCGAGCAGCGGCAGCAGCGACACGCCGAGCGCCGCGAACTGGCGGATCCAGGGCGACCGGGCCGATCGGCGAGTCATGGCGTCTCCCCCACCTCGTCTTCGAGCAGCGCGACCAGGGCCGCCCGCTCGCCCGCGTCGAGTTCACCCACGACCAGTTCGGCATCGCCGGCGTCCACCGATGGCAGGTCTTCTTCCGCGAGGGCAGACGCGGACTCCACCAGGCCCACGAGGAACTGCCACTCGGGCTCCATGCCGTCCGCGAGGTCCACCCCCTGCTCCTCCTCCCAGGTCACGGGCGCCGCTGAACGGGTCGGGTCCGGCGCAGAGACCATCACCGACAGCGCGAGCGCCACGGCCGCCGTCAGCGGCAGGGCCGTCGCCAACCAGCGCCTCCACGCCTCCGACGGACGCGGCTCGGGGCGCTCCTGCGCAACCGCCTCGTGAATGCGGCGCGAGAGGTGATCCCAGAACAACGGCGAGGGCTCCGGCACGTCGGCGCGGCGGACGCGGAGCATCACCGAGCGCAGGCTCTCGACCTCGTGGCGGCACACCTCGCACTGCGCCACGTGACCGACGCCAGCCGCCGCGTGGCCCTCAGCCAGTGCCAGCAACTCCTCCGGAGACAGGTGACGTCGCATGGCGATCCTCACCTCACGCCCCTCCGAGCAGGGTGCGCAGTCGGCGCAGGCCGTGGAACACGTTCGCCTTCACCGTGCCCACCGAGCAGTTGAGTACCTGCGCTGCTTCGTCGTGCGTCAGCCCTTCGAGCATCCGCAGCACGACGGCCGCCCGCTGCTTCGGCGGCAACCGCTCGACCGCCTCGCGGACACGCGCGGTCACACGCGGGCGATCGAGCGCCTCCTCGTAGTCCGGCGTCGGGTCCGTCGCCGCGTGGAACGCCTGGATCGGCGTGGAGTCGGGAACCTTCCTGGACACGCGGGTCAGGCCCACGTTGACGGCAATCCGGTAAATCCAGGTCTTGAAGGTCGCTTCCCCCTTGAAGGACCCGAGCGAGCGGTACGCCTTCAGGAAGACCTCCTGCGTGAGGTCGCTGGCATCCTCATGCCCCTGGCCGAACCGGTAGCAGACCTGGTAGACGCGGCGGCGATGCCGCGTCACCAGTTCGTCGAAGGCCTCGGGCTGCCCGGAGAGCGTCGCCTCGACGAGGACCGGGTCCTCGGCGCGGCGCCAGACCTCAGGATCGCGGGATATCGTCATCTCGACAGAGGACTCGGGTCCGCGGCCTCGGCGCCGCCCTTCACCCGGGACGGCCGACACCACCGGTTCCCGGGCCTCCAACCAATACCAGTCGAGTTCGTGCATGGTCCAGACGAGGCGACCCGGACCGCCGGGCCGCCGATCCTTTAGACCGGGCATGCCCGGCGGAAGTTTAGGTGAATTGACTTTCGCCTTTCCTTTGCATATAGTCCGGCCCGGAGGAGGCCGTGTGACACAACCGCTGACCAAACGGCAACGGGAGATCCTCGACTACCTGAACGACTTCATCACGCAGCACGGCTATGCGCCCAGCCTCGAGGAAATCGGCCGTCGCTTCGGGTTGTCGTCGCTCGCCACGGTGCACAAGCACCTCACCAACCTCCAGGGCAAGGGGTTCATCAAGCGGGCGTGGAACCGCAGTCGCTCGGTCGAGGTCGTGCCCACGCGAACCGGGGGCCGCAGTCTCGAGCTGCCCCTGCTCGGCTACGTCGCTGCGGGCATGCCCATCGAGGCGGTCGCTTCGGCGGAGACGATCTCGGTGCCGGAGGACTTCGTCGGCAAGCGGGACACCTACGTGCTGCGGGTCCGCGGGGACTCGATGATCGACGAGCAGATCCGCGATGGGGACTATGTCATCGTGGAGGACCGCAAGACCGCAGAGAACGGCGAAACCGTGGTGGCGCTGCTGCAGGGCAGTGACGTGACGCTCAAGAAGTTCTACCGCGAGAACGGCCACGTCCGGCTGCAGCCGGCCAATCCGACCATGAAGCCACTCGTCGTGCCCGCACAGCAGGTGCAGGTCCAGGGTGTCGTGATCGGCGTCATGCGGAAGTACTGAAAGGACGAGCGATCCATGTCCGAACGCAAGCAGGTGAACCTCACCATCGTCGCCGACGACGACTCGACGACGCCGCGGACGTACGCGAACTTCTGCGCGATCGCCCACACGCCGTTCGACTTCACGCTGACGTTCTGCGAGGTGCTGCCGGTGTCGGAACAGCAGGTGCGCGACGCCGGGCCGGACCATGTCATCAAGGCGCCCGTCCGTGCCCGGCTGGTCGTGCCCGTCCAGTTCGTGCCGAACCTGATCGCGGCGCTCCAGGAACACCTGCGGGTGTATTCGGAGTCGTACGCGAACGTCGGCTGGGCCAAGGGACCCATCCACTGAGCGCGCCGCCATGGTCGTGGCGATCTGGCTCCCGGAACTGCTGTGGCAGGCGGAGTGCGTCGGCCGCGTCGGCATGCGGGAGCAGGCCGTGATCCTGGGCGGGCGTCCGGATCGCGGCGGCACGGTGGCCGCAGCCTCTCCGGCCGCTCGTACCTGCGGTGTTCGTGTCGGCCAGCGAATGGCCGATGCCGTGCGCCTGTGTCGTGAGGCCGTGGTCCTGCCGGGCCGGGTGGACCGGGCGCTCGACGTCGCCGCCGTCGTGCACTCGCGCCTGGAGGACTCCCTTGGCCCCGTCGCGTGGGTGACGCTGGGACGGGCGGTTGCCGCCGTCGAGTCGGGCGCCGTGTCCCGGCTGCACAGGATCCTCGACGCGTTCCGGGACGATGTCGCGGCGAGGCTGGGGGTCTCGATGGCCTGCGGCCTGGCGCCCACGTGGATCGGCGCCGACATCGCCGCGCGTCTCATGGCGCCGGCCGGCCTGCTCCACGTGGTTCCCCGCTCGCAGCGCAGGATGCTCGCGCCGCTCAGTCTGAAGTGGTTGCCGGGCCTGGACTCCCCGACCGTGGCACAGTTTGCGAAGGAAGGCGTGCTGACCTTCGGTGACCTCGCCACGAGGGAGCCTCGCGACCTCGAGCGCGTGGCCGCGCGCGCCGGCGGCGTCTTCGCGAGGCTCGCGGCAGGAGAAGACGACCGGGCGG
>CAYLZN010000429.1:0-3905 GCA_964387935.1 uncultured Vicinamibacteraceae bacterium
ATCCGCAGCGAGCCTGTCTTCCTCGCGCGTTTCGAAAACTGGGGGGCGGCAAGCGTCGCCGCGTGCCACCAGCGCCGGCACTCGCGCAGACCCTGAGTCTGCCAGAATGTGGGGACGCCGGTCCGACGGTGCTGCTCACCGGTCTGGCAACTGGCCGCCCGCTCATGACCCGCGTCGTCCTGGCACTCGGTCTCGTCCTTGCGTGCTCCGCACCCGGCACCCCCACTCCACGGGTCGCCGCGCCGGAGGCGGCCTCGTCGCCCAACGACGCCCTGGCCCGCGCGATCCTCCAGGACGCCACGCTGACCGCCACGCTCGACCTGGCCCGCGCACTGCTGCAAAGCGGCGTCAATGCCGGCACGAGCTATCGCGAGGTGTGGATCCGCGACCTGAACACGTTCATCGAGCTGTCCCTGCAGGTGAACGATCCGGGCCTCATCCGCGAGGCGCTCCTGCGATTCCTGGCCTTTCAGGGCCCGGACGGCGACATCGTCGACGCCTACGTGCCGAAGTCACAGGCCACCGGTGGCTACAGCTACCGGCTCTCGTCACTGGCTCCGGAGTACGCCGCCCTCAAGAACACCGTGGCGACCGACCAGGAGACGTCGCTGATCCAGGCGATCCGGAAGTACGTGACGACCACGGGCGACCGCGCGATTCTCGACCAACCGGTGGGCGGGCGCACCGTGCGCGAGCGCCTCGACTGGGCGCTCGACTACCTGATGAACCAGCGGTTCAGCAGCGCCCACGGCCTCATCTGGGGGGCCACCACCGCAGACTGGGGCGATGTGCAGCCCGAAGACAGCTGGGGCGTCGTGCTCAACGCCTCGTCGCACCGCGCCATCGACGTGTACGACAACGCGATGCTGCTGATCGCGCTCGAGGACCTGCTGAGCCTGCCCGGGTTCGAGCCGGTCGCTCCCCGCTGGCGCACGCTCGGGGACAGTGTGCGGGCCAACGTGCGCCAGCACCTGTGGGACGCCTCACGGCGGAAGTTCATTCCGCATCTCTACCTGAACGGCTCGCCGTTTCCCGCCTCGTTCAACGAGGCCGAGGTGTACGTCAACGGGGGCACGGCCGTCGCCATCGAAGCCGGCCTCCTCTCGCGGGACGAGATCGTCGACGCCCTGCGGCAGATGCGCCGCAACGTGGACAGCGCCGGCGCCTACTCGATCGGCCTGACGCTCTATCCGCCGTATCCGGCGGGCAGCTTCCTCAACCCGGTCATGGGGCCGTACTCGTATCAGAACGGCGGCGACTGGTGCTGGTTCGGCGGACGGATGGTGCAGCAGTTGATCACGCACGGACTCGTGGGCGAGGCCTACCGCGAACTGCTGCCGATGGTGCACCGCGTCCTGGCCTACGGGGCGTTCTCCGAGTGGTGGACGCGGGCCAACCAGCCGCGCGGCTCCGGCGAGTTCCGCGGCGCCGCGGGGGTACTGGGTCTGGCCGTCCAGCAGTTGCGCGCCTGGGCCGCGCTCGAGTCCAGGGAGATCCCCGCCACCGACGCCGACGGCGACACGCTGGACGATGGCTGGGAACGCCTGATGGGGCTGAACGCCGCGTCTCCGCACGGGCACGACGGGGCCTTCGGCGATCCCGATGGCGATGGCGTCGAGAATCGCGAGGAATGGCGGCGGGGCACGCACCCGCTCGGGGACCCCGCCGCGAGCCGGTTCCTCGCGGAAGGCGCGACCATCGCGCCCTTCTCGGAACGGATCAATCTCTCGAACTCCGGGGGGACCCCCGCGCACGTGCTCATGCGGTTCCTGCGCACGGACGGCAAGGCCGTCATCGACGCCCGACAGGTCCCTCCGCAGGCCAGCCTGATCGTTGAAACACAAAAGAGTCCGGGGCTGGACGCCGCGGAGTTCTCCACGGCGGTCGAGAGCGACGTGCCAGTCGTGGTCAACCGGTTGATGACCTGGGATCGCTCCGGCTACGGCAGCCACCTGGAGACCGCCACCACGACGCCCCGCCTCTCGTGGTACCTCGCCGAGGGCGCCACGCACGCCTGGTTCGACCTGTTCTACCTGCTCCACAACTCGAACGACGCGTCCTCGGTCGTCGAGATCACCTATCTGCTGCCGCCGCCCGCTCCGCCTGTCGTCCGCACCTACGTCGTCCCCGCGAACAGTCGCCGCACGATCTGGGTCGATGCAGAAGCGGGCCTGGGCAGTACCGACGTCTCCGCGGTCATCCGTGTCACCAATGACGCGCCAGTCGTCGTCGAGCGTTCGATGTACGCCACGAGCGGCGGGCGGCTCTTCCGCGCCGGCCACGCCAGCATGGCGATTCCCGAGCCTGCCACCGAGTGGTTCCTCGCCGAGGGCGCGACGGGAGACTTCTTCGATCTGTTCGTGCTCATCGCCAATCCAGGCCCCGAAGCCGCGTCTGCGCAGGTGGACTTCCTGCTCCCGGACGGGAGCAGCGTCAGCAGGCACTACGTCATCGCCGGGCAGAGCCGGTTCAATATCTGGGTGGACACCGTGGACGAGCGGCTCGCCAGCGCCGCGGTCTCGACGGTCGTGCGGTCCCTGAACGGGGTGCCGCTCGTGGTCGAGCGCGCCATGTGGTGGCCGGGACCCACGGCCGCGACGTGGGAGGAGGCGCACGCGTCCGCCGGGGCCGTGACCACGGGCACGCGATGGGGAACGGCCGGGGGGCAGTGCGGCGGCGACAACAAGTCGGAAACGTTCATCCTCGTGGCGAACACCTCCGCGACGTGGGGACAGGCGAGGGTCCGCCTGCTGTTCGAGACCGCCGCGCCGGCGGAACGACTCTACGACCTGCCGCCCACGAGCAGGACGAACGTGCCCGTCTGTGCGCAGCAGCCGGATGGCGGGTTTGGCGGGCTCTCGGCCGGACGCCGGTTCGGCGCCGTCATCGAGAGCCTCGGGGCCAACCCCGCCGCGCTCGTGGTGGAGCAGTCCCTCTACTCGAATGCCGGGTCGACGTTCTGGGCGGCGGGCGCCAACGCCCTGGCCACGCGGCTGCCCTGACCAGTGCGAAAGGGGGCGCAGATTTGCCGGATGACACGACGCGTCCAGTTGCCATTCCTCCAGTGAGCGCCCTTCTCGATCTCTCCGGGCGGATCGCGCTCGTCACCGGGGCCGGAGGCGGAGCCATCGGGGCGGAGATCGCCACGCGGTGTGCCGAGGCCGGGGCAGCGGTTGCCTTGCAATACCGCGCGAGCGCCGAGGCCGCGCAGGAGCTGGGGGCGCGGCTGATTCGCGCGGGCGCGCGGGCCACGACCGTTGCGGCCGACCTCACCGTCGAGACGCAGGTGAAGGCGCTGTTCGATCGCGTCGCCCGCGACCTCGGGCCGCCAGACGTCGTCGTCAACAATGCCGGCGTGTATCCGCTCTCGAGCCTGCTGGACATGGCCGCAGCGGAGTGGGACGCCGTGCTCGCCGCCAACGTCACGAGCGTGCACCTGGTCACCCAGGAAGCCGCCCGGCGGCTGCGGGCCGCTGGCCGGGGCGGGGCCATCGTCAACGTCGCGTCCATCGAGGCGCACAACGTGGCGCCCGCTCACAGCCACTACGCCGCCGCGAAGGCTGCGGTCGTGATGTACACGCGTGCCGCCGCGCGCGAGCTCGGCCCGCTCGGCATTCGCGTCAACTCCGTGTCCCCGGGACTGATCTGGCGCGAGGGCCTCGACGATGCGTGGCCGGACGGCGTCACCCGCTACCGGCGGGCCGCCCCGCTGGGACGTCTCGGCCGTGCGGACGACGTGGCCGATGCGTGCCTGTTCCTCGCGTCGGACGCGTCGCGTTGGATCACCGGGGCGGACCTGCTCGTCGATGGAGGCGTGCTCACGAACACCGCCTATTGAGGGACCCACGCTTGCTCACGGCCTCGGCGATCATCGACCTGCTCCAGCTGGCACCGCTACCCATCGA
>CAYLZN010000430.1:0-3882 GCA_964387935.1 uncultured Vicinamibacteraceae bacterium
GCACGTCGCCGTTGTCGAGGACCCCCACCTCGGTCGCGCCCCCCGCGACGCGGGCGGCCACCCCGGCGTGGCGCGCGAGCTGCCGGTACTCCCCGTGTATCGGCACGAAGAACCGCGGCCTCACCAGGGCAATCATCAACTTCAGCTCTTCCTGGCTGGCGTGGCCGGACACGTGCACGTGCTTGATCCCTTCGTGGACCACCTCGGCCCCGCGGGCCGCGACGTGGTTCATCACGCGCCCGATGGCCTTCTCGTTGCCCGGGATCGGCCGCGCCGAGAACACCACCGTGTCGGCGCTGCCCAGCTTGACGAGTCGGTGGTCGTCGATGGCGATCCGCGACAGGGCCGACATCGGTTCGCCCTGCGAGCCCGTGACGAGGCACAGCACGTCCTGGCCGGGGAAGTTGCGCACATCGCTGTCGCGAATCTGCAGGCCGGGCGGGATCGACAGGCGACCGAGCCGCTGCGCGATCAGCGAGTTCTCCACGACGCCTCGCCCGACAAACGCCACCTTGCGCCCGAACTGCTCGGCCAGGTTGATCAGCACCTGCATCCGGTACAGGCTCGAGGCGAACAGGGCCACCACCAGCTTGCCGTGCGTGGTCGTGAACACCTCCTCGAACGCGTCCGCGACATCGATCTCCGAGCCGGTGAAGCCGCGGCGCTCGACGTTGGTGCTGTCGGCCAGCAGGGCCAGCACGCCGTTGCGGCCCAGCTCCGCGAGCCGGTGCAGGTCGGTCTGCTCCCCATCGAGCGGCGTCTGGTCCACCTTGAAATCGCCCGTGTGGACGATGGTGCCGCACGGGGAGTGAATGGCGAGCGCCACGCAATCCGGCATGCTGTGCGTGACCCGGATGAACTCGACGTCGAGGACGCCCACGCGCAGCCGCTCGCGCGGTCGCATGACGTGGAGCCGGTCCTTCAGATCGAGCCCGTGTTCCTCCAGTTTCGGCTCGACCAGCGCCAGCGTGAGCGGTGTGCCGCAGATGGGACCGTCCAGGAGGTCGGCCACGTAGGGAACGGCGCCGATGTGGTCCTCGTGGCCGTGGGTGAGCACGAGGGCGTTGTGCGGGACCCGCAGGTCCTGGAGGCAGGTGAGGTCGGGAATGATGAGGTCTACGCCCGGGAGTTCAGGCTCCGGGAACATGACACCTGCATCGACGACGACCATGGAGTCGCCGTACCGGATGAGCATCATGTTCATGCCGAACTCGCGGAGACCGCCCAGGGGAATCACCTCCAGGGCGAGGCCGGCAGGCGTAGCAGCAGCGTCCGTAGTCACGTCCTTCAGTCCGATCCGAATCCCAGATCGACGCCGTCACCGGCGTGGTACTTCGTCCCGCCGCCCCGGCGGGCGAAGCGCAGGATGGCCCGTCCTGCGAGCAGGCTGCCCCGTGATGGTGAGTGGTCCGTCGCGTCGCGTGCCGCTGGCCTGGCGGCCTTCGAGTCACGCACGACCCCGGGCGTGGCGTTGCACCGCACCCCGGCCGCAACAGGCGTCTGGGAGCCGCCTGGTGGAGGCAAGTCCAATTCCCCCGGGACTATAGCACAGGCGGCCGCCCTTGAACGCGAGGTCCGCCGGGGCTCAGGACACGAGGGCGGCCAGTCGCGCGAGCTCTTCCAGCGCAAAAGTCTCCGGGCGGCGGCGCGCCTCGAGCCCGGCTGACGCCAGCAGCGCCGCAGGTTCGAGCCCACGCGCCGTCGCGAACGGCCGCAGCGCATTCTGGATGGTCTTGCGTCGCTGGGTGAAGAGCGCCCTCACCAGACTGTCGAAGACACGCTCGCTCGGCAGTGGCACCCGCGGTTCGACGAATCGGAGGTGAACAACGGCAGACTGGACCCGCGGCGGTGGCCGGAAGGCACCCGGCGGGAGGTCGAGGACCCGCGTGACGTCGGCCCGCACCTGGATCGCAATGCCGAGCGGACCCCAGTCCCCCGAGCCCGGTCGCGCGGCCACGCGGTCTGCGACCTCGCGCTGCAGCATGATGGTCGCGTCGTGCGCCGCAACGCCCGTCCTGACGAGGTCTACCAGCCGGAACAGGATTGGTGACGAGATGTTGTAGGGCAGGTTGCCGACGATCCGGAGCCGCCCGTCGGGTCGCGCCGCGGCTTCCGCCTCCCGCAGGATGGGCACGAGGTCCAGGCGGAGCACATCGCCCTCCACCACGGTGACGTTCCCTGGCACCCGGGCTCGCAATCCTGCGGCCAGGTCCCTGTCGACCTCGACCACCGTCAACTGCTTCACGCGGGGAGCTAGGGCGAAGGTGACCGCCCCGCGCCCCGGGCCGATCTCGAGGACGACGTCGGTGGGGGCCGGGGCGAACTGGTCCACGAGCTTCGCGACCCAGGCGGGCTCGAGGAAATGCTGGGCGAAGCGGCGCCGGGGTCTCATCACTCGTCGGTCTCCCCCCGCCAGTAGCGCGCCTCGATTTCCTGGATCTCGTCCTCACTCAGGCCGAAGTAGTGCCCGAACTCGTGGATCACGGTCTCGGCGATTGTCGCGACGATTTCCTCGCGGGTCTCGCAGGCATCTTCGATGGGCCACTGGTAGATCGTGATGCGATCGGGCATCGAGGTGGCCTGGGTCCACCCGCGCTCGGTGAGCGGTGTGCCCTGATACAGACCGAACAGCGTTTCGTCCGGCGGCACCTCCATGTCGTCCAGCAGCTCGTCGGACGGTTCGTCCTCGACGACGACGGCGATGTTCTGCATCGCGCGCCGGAACCTGGCCGGGATCCGCGTCACGGCCTGCTCGACGAGTTGTTCGAACTCGGCGCGGGTCATGGGCGGGCAGTCCCCTTGCGGAAGAAGGCGCAGTGCACGCTGACCATGCACGCGTGGCAGAGCGGGCGTGGCCGGCAGACGCGCCGGCCGTGGAGGATCAGGCAGTCCGAGGCCAGAGTCCAGGCAGCGGGCGGGAGCTGCACGCAGAGTTCTTCCTCGACACGCTCCGGCGTCTTGCCCTTCGCGAGGCCGAGACGGCCTGCGACGCGAAGGACATGGCGGTCCACCGGCAAGCCGGGGATGCCGAGGGCATGGCCCAACACCACGTTGGCGGTCTTGCGGCCCACGCCGCTCAGCTTCACGAGGTCGTCCATCGATGGGGGGACGGTTCCGTCGTGTCGCTCGACCAACTGCTGCGCAAGCCTGACGATCGCCCGGGCCTTCGTGCGGAAGAAGCCCGTCGGTTGGATGAGGTGCTCGACCTCGGCCAGCCCGGCTGTCGCGAGCGCGCGTACGTCCGGGAAGCGCTCGAACAGGGCCGGCGTGACCTGGTTCACCCGCACGTCGGTCGACTGCGCCGAGAGCACCGTGGCCACGAGCAGTTCGAAGGGAGTCCGATAGTGGAGTTCCGTGGTTGCGCCCGGGTAGGCCTGCGACAGCCGTTCGACGATGGCAGGAGCGGCCGAGGCCTTCGACGGGCGTGGCTTCGCGCGCGAGACCCGCCTGCGAGAGGCAGACGGCGCCCGTCGGGCAGATGCCTTGGTACGCATGCGGACCTACGCTGTCCGGCGATGCGACAGCCGCGCCCGCCACGCGTCGCCGGAATCGACCGCCGCGCTCAAGGTCAGCGTGACCACCACGGGTCCACCGACGGCGTCGCGGCTCACGACTGACGTGAGCGCGCGCGCGACCTCGCCGAGCGACGATCGGGACGTTGCCGCGAGTCGTTCCACCCGGTCCGCGTGGCTACCGTCGGCCCCGCAGAATCGCACGTGCGCCTCGCGCACGTGGCGGCCGGTCCGCGCCGCCCGTTCGATGACGGTCGCGACCGCGGCGTCTCGCGCGGCCCCCTCGGTGGCACAGGTTGCGACGCGCTGGACCGGGACGCCGCCCGGGACCGCCCGGGCGGACTGGATGATCGCGGCGGAGCTGGCCCTC
>CAYLZN010000431.1:0-3867 GCA_964387935.1 uncultured Vicinamibacteraceae bacterium
AGATCTCCACCCTGGGATACACGAAGGTGTCGGAGTGTCGGGACGGGTACCTGCGCACGTTCTACGTGCACCCGTCGGACTTCGACCTCCCCCGGGGCGACGCGGGCGCGCTGGCCGGCGGCGACCGTGAGGCCAATGCCGCGAAGATCCGGGCCATCCTCGGCGGCGAGCCCGGGGGCGCCCGCGACATCGTGCTGCTCAACGCCGGTGCCGCGCTGCTGGTCGCCGGCAGGGCGTCCAGTGTGCGCGAAGGCATCGCGCTCGGCGGGGCCGCCATCGACAGCGGCGCGGCGCGTCAGGCGCTCGACGCGCTCGTGGCCACCTCGCGCGAGGACCACGGAGTGTGAGGATGGCCACCGTGGAGGCGCGTGGAGACCTGCTGGCGGCCATTGTCGCGGCCACACGCCGGTCGCTCGAGTGGCGGCGCGAGCAGCAGTCCGAGTCGGACCTCGAGCGCAGCGCCGCGGCGCGGGTGCCGGACGGCACGGCGTTCGCGCGCGCCCTGGCCCGGACCGACGGGTTCAATGTGATCGCCGAGTGCAAGCGACGGTCGCCGTCGCGCGGCGTGCTGCGCGCCGCGTACGACCCGGTGGCGCTGGCACAGGAGTACGCCGCCGCCGGCGCTGCCGCGATCTCCGTGCTCACCGAGCCGGCGTTCTTCGACGGCGCGTTGGACCACCTCGCCGCCGTCCGCGAAGCCGTGTCCCTCCCGCTGCTCCGCAAGGACTTCATCGTCGATCGCTATCAGGTGCTCGAGGCGCGCGCGCGCGGGGCCGACGCAGTCCTGCTGATTGTCGCGGCCCTGGACGCGCGCCAGCTCGCGGCGTTGATGGCCGACGCCCGGCACCTCGACCTGGCGACCCTCGTGGAGGTGCACGACGAAGCGGAGCTGGAGACGGCGCTCCAGGCGGGCGCGGCGATCGTCGGGGTCAACAACCGCAACCTCCGGACGCTCGCCGTCGACGTCGAGACGAGCGAACGCCTGATCGCGAGGATGCCCCCGGAGGTCGTCGCCGTGGCAGAGAGCGGGCTGCGGACTCAGGCCGATCTCGTCCGACTCCGTGGGCTGGGGTATCGGGCGTTCCTCGTGGGCGAGCAACTGGTCACGAGCGCCGAGGCCGGACGGGCGCTGGCCGAGCTCCTCCAATGACCACGACGGCCGTGCCGCCGCGCGTGAAGGTGTGCGGGATCACCCGCCTCGAGGACGCCATTCTGGCGGTTGAGCTTGGGGCGAGCGCTGTGGGGTTCGTCTTCTGGCCAAAAAGTCCTCGTGCCGTCAGACTCGAGGTGGCAAGATCGATTGCGCGCCAGGTGGCGCCTTTTGTCGCCACCGTCGGCGTCTTCGTCGATCAGCCGTTCGACGAGGTGCTCGCCGCCGCGGCCACCGTGCCCCTCACGGCGGTACAGTTTCACGGCGATGAGGCCGACGAAGCGGTCCTGGCGTTTCCGTGGCGGGTCATCCGGGCCGTGTCGCTCGAGACCGCCGCGGCCCGCGCGAGGTTGGCCCGTTTGCCGCATACGGTCTCGGTACTGCTGGACGCACACGACCCGGCCCGGCGGGGTGGGACCGGGCAGACGACGGACTGGAAGGCTGCCGCCCAGGTGTCCGCCAGCCGCCCGATCATCCTGGCCGGGGGCCTGACGCCGGTGAACGTGGGCCTGGCCGTGCGGACGGTGCGGCCGTGGGGGCTGGATGTCGCGTCCGGCGTGGAGGCGGCACCGGGAATCAAGGACGCGTCGCTGCTGCGGGCGTTCTTCGCGGCCGTTCACGAGGCGGATGGGCGAGGCGCCCGAGCAGGTGAGGGAGGTCACGTAGCTTGAGGGATCAGGGGACCAGCGACGTCGGGCAACCGGCCTTCGGCCGGCGCGACCCGGACGCCCGAGGCTATTTCGGCCCGTTCGGCGGCCGCTTCGTCCCGGAGACGCTGGTGGCTCCGCTCGTGGCCCTCCAGGCCGCGTACGAGACGGCGCGTCGAGACGCCGAGTTCGGCGAGACGTTTCGCCGTCTGCTGCGCGACTACGTGGGTCGGCCGACCCCGCTGACCGAGGCCCGCCGCCTTGCGGACACGCTGCCGCGCCGGTGCCGCGTGTTCCTGAAGCGCGAAGACCTGGCGCACACCGGGGCGCACAAGATCAACAACGCGCTCGGCCAGGCCCTGCTCGCTCGTCGCATGGGCAAGTCGCGCATCGTCGCCGAAACGGGTGCCGGACAGCACGGCGTGGCCACGGCCACGGTGTGTGCGTTGCTGGGCCTCCGCGGCGTGGTGTACATGGGCACGGACGACATGCACCGCCAGGCGCTGAACGTGTTCCGCATGCGCCTGCTCGGCGCCACCGTCGTCGGGGTGGATGCGGGGAGCCGCACCCTGAAGGACGCCATCAACGAAGCGATGCGCGACTGGGTGGCCAACGTTGACGATACCCACTACCTGCTCGGGTCCGCGCTGGGGCCGCATCCCTATCCCACGATGGTCCGCGAGTTCCAGTCCGTGATCGGCGACGAGGCCAGGGCACAGTGCCTGCACGCCACGGGGCGCCTGCCGGACGTCGTGGTGGCGTGCGTCGGCGGGGGCAGCAACGCCCTGGGGATCTTCGATGCGTTCGTGGATGACGCGAGCGTGCGGCTCGTCGGCATCGAGGCCGGCGGGGAGGCGATTCTGTCGGGCCGCCATGCCGCGCGGTTCGCGGGCGGCTCACCGGGAATCCTGCAGGGCACGCGGACGTACCTGCTGCAGGACGCGGACGGCAACGTCACGCTGACGCACTCGATCTCGGCCGGGCTCGACTACGCGGCGGTCGGGCCGGAGCACGCCTGGCTCGAAGCGACGGGTCGCGCGAGCTACAGGTATGTGTCCGACCAGCAGGCGCTTGCCGCGTTCCAGGAGCTGGCGCGCCTGGAGGGCGTGTTGCCCGCGCTCGAATCAGCACACGCGTGTGCGGCGCTGCCGGCCGTGGTCTCGGAGCTGCCAGAGGATGCGATGCTCCTCGTGAACCTGTCGGGCCGCGGCGACAAGGACGTGGAGACCGTGGCGCGTGCGCTCGCGGCGCAGGCGGGGGACTCGACGGAGCGCCCGGTGGACCGGGTCCCCGGAGGCGGCGCATGACGTCGCGGATCGCCGCGGCGTTCGCCGGGATGAAGGCGTCCGGCCGGACTGGGCTGGTGACCTACGTGACGGCCGGTGATCCGGATCCCGGGCGGTCGGCCGACGTGCTGCGGGCCCTGGCGCGCGGAGGCGCCGACGTCATCGAGGTCGGCGTGCCGTTCTCGGATCCGCTCGCGGACGGGCCCACGATTCAGCGCGCCTCGGAACGCGCGCTCAGGGCCGGCACCACCCTGTCGCGGACCCTCGACCTCGTCCGGGAGGTGCGTCGCGACGTGGATACCCCGATGGTGCTCTTCACCTACGCGAACCCCGTGGCCCGAGTCGGCTTCGAGCCGTTTGCCCGCGAGGCCGCGGCGGCGGGCGTCGATGGCTGTCTGGTGCTGGACCTGCCCCTCGAAGAAGCGGGGCCACTGCGAGCGGCCCTGGATCGCGTGGCAGTCGATCCCATCTTCCTGTTGAGCCCGACGACGACCACGGCGCGAATTGCGGAGGCGGCGCGGCTCGGTCGCGGGTTCCTCTACGCAATCTCCAGGCTCGGCGTCACGGGCGCGCGCGAGGCCGTGGCGAGTGGCGCCGAAGACCTGGTGCGCCGGATCCGGACGGTCTCGACGTTGCCTGTCGCGCTCGGCTTCGGCCTGTCGAATCCGGGGCACGTGGCCGAGGTGGGTCGATTTGCGGATGCCGCGGTCGTGGGCAGCGCGCTCGTCGCCGTCATCGAACGGGACGCGGCGCGGGCGGACCTGCCGGATCGCGTCGAACGGTT
>CAYLZN010000432.1:0-3864 GCA_964387935.1 uncultured Vicinamibacteraceae bacterium
GTACGGCGCCGCCGCTTTCTTCGTTGCTCCAACGGATCCGTCGGCCATTGCAGCCGCCCTGCATCTCGCCCTCCATGACGGTCCGTCGCGCGAGCACGTGCTTGCCGCTGCGGCGGGCGTGCTCGGCCGCTACTCGTGGGACCAGACGGCGCGGCGCACATGGCAGGTGATCCACGACACCGCCGGAAGGGTGTCGTGACGACGCCCGCGCTCGACATCGTCGTGGTCAGCTTCAACGCGCGGGAGGACCTGGCGCGCTGCCTGACGTCGTTGCGCGGGGCGGCGCCCGTTCTCGGCGGGCACGTGATCGTGGTGGACAACGCATCGGCCGATGGCAGCCCGCAGGTCGTGGCCCGGGAGTTCCCCGAAGCCCACCTGATTGCGCTGCCCGAGAACGTCGGTTTCGCACGGGCCAACAACGTCGGCATCCGTGCCGGGCGCGGGAATCTGGTGCTGCTGCTGAACAGTGATACGGTCGTGCCTGCCGGTGCGCTGGATCGTCTCGCTGGTGCCCTTCGCGCCCGGCCGACCGCCGCGGCAGCCGGGCCCCGACTGGTGGACGGTCAGGGGCGGGCCGAACTGTCCTTCGGCCGGATGATCTCCCCGTGGAACGAGCTGCGTCAGAAGACCCTGCAGCGGCTGTCCGAGCACGGCCCGGGCCCGCTGCGGGACGTCGTCGAACGCCTGACGAGCCGCACGCGCCTCGTAGACTGGGTGAGTGGGGCCTGCCTCCTGGTGTGGCGCGCCGACGCGCTGGCCGTGGGCCTCCTCGACGAGCGCTACTTCATGTACGCCGAGGACGTGGACTTCTGCGCCGCGCTTCGAGCGCGTGGGCGGGAGATCCTCTTCGCGCCCGAGGCCCGGATCGTGCACCTCCGCGGACGCTCGCGGCGCGGCCATGAAGCCGCCACGGAGGCCCAGTAC
Source organism: uncultured Vicinamibacteraceae bacterium (assembly GCA_964387935.1). Lineage (GTDB taxonomy): Bacteria > Acidobacteriota > Vicinamibacteria > Vicinamibacterales > JAFNAJ01 > CAYLZN01. The sequence goes on from CAYLZN010000432.1 coordinate 925, forward strand.
CGGCGCAGCCAGCTTGCTTTCTACGCCAAGCATCACCCGGGCTGGCACCGCCTGCTCGTCTGGTACCTCCGTGTCAAGGGCGCCTGGCCACCGCCATCGGCGTGAGGGCGTGTGCTATCCTGAGCCCGCCGTTCGCGGGGTGCTCCTCGCGGCCGTGCCAACCGGTCCCGCCGAGGCTTCCTGACGTCCCCACACCGCCGTGCGCATCGCCATCGACGCCCGCAAGCTCCGGGATTTCGGCATCGGAACCTACGTGCGCAACCTGCTCCGGCAGCTGGCCCGGCTGGACGCCGAGAGCGAGTACCTGCTGCTGTGCCGTCCGGCGGACGTCGGGATCGAGCGCCAGCTCGGCGACAACTTCCGCGCCGTGCCCTCGACGGCCGCCCCGTACTCGATCAAGGAGCAGTTCGCCGTCCCGCACGCCCTCCATGGGCACGCCATCGACGTGTTCCACACGCCGCACTACGTGCTGCCCCCGCTCGTGGACGTCCCGTCGGTGGTGACGATTCACGACTGCATCCACCTGATGTTCCCCCAGTACCTGCCGAACCGGTTCGCGTATCTCTACGCGCGGACGTTCCTGTGGACCGCGGTGCATCGTTCAGCCCGCGTCCTGACGGTCTCCGAGACGTCGAAGCGGGACATCCTCCGTTTCTACCCCGTCCCCGCACAGAAAATCGAGGTCATCTACAACGCCATCGACGAGCGCTTCGGCCAGCCCCCCTCCGAGGACGAGGTGCGTCGGGTCCGCGAGCGATTCAGGCTCGACCGGGTGTTCGCGTTGTACGCGGGCAACATCAAGCCCCACAAGAACCTCGAACGCCTGATCGAAGCCTTTCACCGGTTGCGGCAGGAGGGATTCGAGGACCTGGCGCTGCTGATCATCGGTGACGAGATCTCGAAGTACCCCACGCTGCGCCGAGCGGTGCACCGGTACAAGCTGCACAAGCACGTCCGGTTCCTCGGCTTCGTGCCGGACGAGACGCTCGCCGTGCTCTATCGGCTCGCCAGCGTGTTCGTGTTCCCGTCCCTCTACGAGGGCTTCGGGCTTCCGCCTCTGGAGGCCATGGCGAGCGGAACGCCGGTGGTCACGTCCAACGTGAGTTCGCTGCCCGAGGTCACGGGCGGCGCCGCCGTGCTCATCGATCCCTATGACCCTGCGGCGATCGCCGATGGCATGCGCCGCGTCCTCACGGACCCCGCGCTGCGGGCCGACCTCGTCGCCCGGGGGCTGGCGCGCGTCCGCGAGTACTCCTGGGAGCGATCCGTCCGACGGGTTCGCGACGTGTACGCCGAGGTGGCCGCCGGCCAATGAGCGCGACACGCCGCCCAGACGACTGCCGGCTCGCCATCGTCCACGACTGGCTCACGGGGATGCGGGGCGGAGAGCGGGTGCTCGAAGCGCTCGCGCTCCGCTACCCGCACGCCGACCTGTTCACGCTGGTGCACGTCCCGGGCAGCGTCTCTGCTGCCATCGAGCGCCACCCCATTGGCCGATCGGTGGTGAGCCGACTGCCCGGCATCCGGCGGTATTACCGCTACTGCCTGCCCCTGTTTCCGACCGCGGTCGAGACGTTCGACCTCGACCGGTACGACGTGGTCATTTCAACGAGCCACTGTGCGGTGAAGTCGGCGGTGGTGCCGGGCCGGGCGCGTCACCTCTGCTACTGCTTCACCCCCATGCGGTACGCGTGGGACCAGTTCGACGCCTATTTCGGACGCGAGCGGCTTGGCCCCGCCGCCCGGGTCATGCGCGCGGCCCTGGGACGATTGGCGCGATGGGATGCCGCGACCAGCAGCAAACCTCACCGCTATCTCTCGATTTCCCAGTATGTTGCGGGCAGGATCGGGCGATACTATAATCGACGGTCGGCCATCGTGCATCCGCCCGTTGACACGGAGTTCTATCGCCCCACTGGCGCCACGCGCGAATCGTTCGCGCTGGTCGTCTCGGCCCTCGTCCCCTACAAACGGGTGGACGTCGCCATCAACGCCTGCCGGCTCGCGGACGTCCCGCTCGTCGTCGTCGGGCAAGGACCCGAGCGCATGCGCCTGGAAGCCATGGCGGGCCCATCGGCGCAATTCACCGGCCCCCTGCCGGATGAGCAGGTGCGTGACCTGTACGGACGGGCCGGAGTGGTCATGCTCCCGGGCGTGGAGGATTTCGGCCTCGTGCCCGTGGAGGCCCAGGCCTGCGGCTGCCCGGTGGTCGCGCTGGCCGAGGGTGGCGCGACTGAGACCGTCGTGGACGGCGTGACCGGCCTGCTGGTCTCCTCGCCTGCGCCTGCAGCGTTCGCCGAGGCCCTGGACCGCCTTCCGACGCTGCCCCTGGACGAAGCCGCGATTCGCGCGCACGCCGAGCAGTTCTCGCGACCGGTGTTCCTGGACCGGTTCGAGCGCGAACTGGCGTCGCTGGTGAACGCGCCCGACGAGGCCGCCCGATGGTAAGACGCTGGAATCGCCTCCTCATCGCCTCCTACGTGCTGAGCGACGCGCTGCTGGCGGCGCTCGCGTTCCTGCTGGCCTACGCGATCCGGTTCGACACGAACCTCTTCCCCGTCACCAAGGGCGTCCCGCCGCTCGCGCAGTATCTGGTCGTGCTGCCGATCGTCGCCACCATCGTCCCCATCGCCTACCACATCCAGGGGATCTACCGGCTGCGCCGCGGCCGCACGCGACTCGACGACTTCTTCTCCGTGCTCGTGGGCAGCACGCTCGCGGTCGTGCTGGGCATCGTCGGCACGCTCTACATCCAGGCCTACTACGTCCCAGACGCCATGAAGGACCGCGGGGCGTTCGAGGTCTCCCAGATCGTCTGGGGCCTCTTCCTCGTGATCAACCTGGTCCTGACGTACGGATCGCGCGAGGTCGTGCGGCAGGCGCTCGAGCGGCGCTGGCGTGCCGGCATCGGCCTCAAGCAGGTCCTCATCGCCGGCGCCG
>CAYLZN010000433.1:0-3847 GCA_964387935.1 uncultured Vicinamibacteraceae bacterium
TTCCCGCGCAAGTCCTGCCAGCGGTTCGCCGGCCGCGTGCCTGAGCAGCAGCGTCTCGAGGCCGAGCCCGCTCCCAGACGCCGACACGAAACGCAGGCTCCGCCCGCAGAGCCCCCCGATGGGCCGCGCGGCCACCTCCAGCACGAAGACGCCCCCGTCGTTCACCCGGCATTCCGCATGAATGGGACCGTGCCCGAGCCCGAGCGCGAGGGCAGCATGTGCGATCGTCGCGGCGACCAGCCGCTGCGTCGCCTCGGGCATCATCGGCGGTGTCACATAGATGGTTTCCTCGAAGAAGGGCCCCTCCAGCGGATCCGGCTTGTCGAAGATGGCGAGCACGTGCAGTGTCCCGTGATCCATCACGCCTTCGAGGGCGTACTCCCGGCCAGGCACGTACCCTTCGATCAGGACATCGTCGAGCGTCGGGTCCTCGAGCTGGACGATCGAGGGATCGCTCAACAGGTGCACGAGTCGGTCCCGGGCCTGCTCGAGATCGTCCAGCGAATCTGCCCGCATGACGCCGCGGCTCGCGGAGAGCGCGGCCGGCTTGATGACGCACGGAAAGCGGAGGCGCTCCACAACCGAGGAGACCGGCGCGCCGAGGGGCAGCGACACGAACCACGGCATGGGCAGGCCGGCGGCGAGGAACCGGCCGTGCGCGTGCAGTTTGTTGAGGGCGGCTTCAGCCCCCTCGGGCGCGTGCCACGGCAGTCGTAACAGGCGCGCCACGTGCGCGGCCAGGACGGCCGGGCGATCCCCGACCGCGAGCACCCCGTCCACGGGTCGGCCCGTCAGCGCTCGAACCACGTCGGCCGCAGACCCGCCGGGCCGGTGGAACTTCACCGGGATCGCGTCATCGCGCCAGGGATCGTCGAGGCGGTGGCAGTGATTGGTGGCGTGGACGAGCTCGGCGCCAGACAACCGGGCCGCGTCCTCGAACGCGCGCGTCTGGTAGCCGGTGGTTTCCGTGCACAGTAGGATGCGTTTCACGGGACGCCTGCGGTCGTTCAGAGGAGAGCCACCTGCTCCCCGGTGGGTTCCGCTCAACAGTACCAGGGCTCATCGAGGTACGGCACCTCGACGCGCGCGGGCACCGTGGCGGCTTCGCGGGGCGGCAGGGTGTTCGGGCATGTCTCGGTGTCGCGCGTTCGCCGCGCGGCGTGGGCCTTGACGGCGGCAAAGACCTCCTCGCGGGGGGCATGCCGACTGTGGGCCACCAGCTGTGCGACCTCGCGCTGCAGCACGTCCATCTCCGGATCGGGATGGCACCACGGGTAGACGAGCGATTGCGGATCGAACGCCCCGACGAGGGCGCGCACCTCCGCCAGCGACAGCAGCAGCGAGCCCTCAGGGATCAGGAGCCGCAGAGCGAGCTGAATCGGCGCCACGTGGACCACGAGACCGAGCGCCTCGAGGGCTTCCAGCAGGCTCAGGTATCCGGCCGCAGAGGTCCACGGCGTAAACGGAATGAAGGTCGGCGACAGCGCCAGGCCTTCGCGCCAGCACGTTCGGACGACGCGCTCGACGTCTGCGCGCGTGTGGCCCTTGGCGAGGCGCTCCAGCACGGCGTCGTCGAGGGACTCGACGGCGGTGGTCACCAGCACGCAGCCCGTCCGGCGAAGGGCGGGCAGGTGCCGCTCGTACCGAAGCAAATGTTCCACCTTGACGGTGACGTCGTAGGAGACGCCCGGGCACTCGCGGGCCAGCGCCTCGACCACGCGCAGCGCGTGGACGGGCCCGTTGAAGAAGTCCGGGTCGCCAAACGTCACGTGCCGGGCTCCGGCCTCCACCTGCTGACGGATATCCGCCATCACGACGTCGACGGGTACGACACGGAAGCGTCCGTCGTAGACGGGCACGATGGGGCAGTGCCGGCAGGTGTGCCGGCAGCCGCGGCTGGCCTCGGTGTACGCAACGGTGCGGGGCGGGTGCCCGTGCTGTCGCAGCGTCGCGTAGGACGACAGCGGCGGCAGGCCGAACCGGTCGGGCACGCGAAACGCCAGGCGCGGCAGGCGATCGCCGTTGCCCGGGATCGCCGCATCGCGGGCGTGGATCCTCGCCGCCGGGCGTTGCGCCATCCCGGACGTCAGGCGCTCCGCGAGCGACACGAGCGCCTCTTCGAACTCGCCGCCGAGCACCGTCGTCACGCCCAGCGAGCGAAGCCACGCGGCGTTGACCGGCGCGTAGACGCCGTAGGCACACACCGGCGCGGTCGGGTTGATCCGGCGCACACGCTGGATGACCGGGCCTGCCAGACGCGTCGCGGTGTGCATGGGCAGGAAGACTGCGACCAGGCCGGCACCAGTGACGAGGTCCACGGGCAGTTGCTGGCGCGAGAGATCGACCGCGTGCACCTCGAACCCGCGCGCGCGCAGCCACGCGGCCGGCGATGCCAGGCCGAACGACTGACGACCGAGGTCATACGTCCCGAGGAGCAGCACGCGCACGACGTGCATTCTGGCACAGCGATGCCGCGCCGTGTCGCGGCCGCCGGGAGGACGCTCGCACCGCTGGGCGGACACACCGGGCGCCTCGGGATCGCTGTGGTAGACTCGCCGCCCATGAGCGGCTTCCGCGGGCACCCGTCCGGCCTGTATGTGTTGTTTGCCACCGAATTCTGGGAGCGGTACGGCTTCTACTCGCTGGCTGCGATCCTGACGCTCTACATGGACGAGCACCTGAGGTTCTCGCAACAGCTCTCGGGCCAGGTGTACGGCGGCTACCTCGCGGGCGTCTACTTCATGCCGCTCATCGGCGGCTTCCTGGCGGATCGTGTCCTCGGCTACAACCGCTCGGTGATGATCGGCGCCGTGCTCATGGGCCTCGGATACCTCGCCGTGGCGGCGGGCTCTCTGGTCCTCTTCTTCGGCGGACTGGCGCTCGTCGCCACCGGGAACGGCTTCCTCAAGCCCAACATCTCCACGATTGTCGGCAACCTGTACCGCGACCGGCCGCACCTGCGCGACTCCGCGTTCAATATCTTCTACATGGGCATCAACACCGGCGCGTTCCTGGCACCGCTGGGTGTGGCCTGGCTCCGCGCGAACTACGGCTGGCACGCGGCGTTCGCGTCCTCGGCCTTCGGCATGGTGCTCGCGCTGATCACCTTCGTGGCCTTCAACCGCCACGTCGCGGCGGCAGCTCAGCGCGTCGAGGACAGCGCGCGGCCCGAAGTCGATCCGCCGCCGGCCGAGGCGCGGCAGCGCACGCTGGCCCTGCTCGCCGTGTTCGCGATCGCGGTGGCGTTCTGGGTCGCCTTCTACCAGAACGGCTTCACGCTCACGTTCTGGGCGCGCGACTTCACGGATCGTGTCGTGGGCGGGCGGGAAATCTCGCCCGAGACCTTCCAGTCGGTGAACCCGCTGGGCGTGATTCTCTTCTCGCCGCTCCTCGTGCTCGTGTGGGGCTGGCTGCGCGACCGCGGCGCCGAGCCGTCGACGCCGGGAAAGATCATGATCGGCATCCTGTTCACGTCGGCCTCGTTCGGCGTGATGGTGCTGGCCGCCATGATCGCCGGGGCCGCCGGCAAGGTGTCGCCCTCCTGGCTCGTGAGCAGCTACCTGCTGATCGCGATTGGGGAAATCTGCCTGAGCCCGATGGGGCTCTCGCTCGTGTCCCGCGTCGCGCCCCCGAGGCGCCGTGGCCTGCTCATGGGAGGGTGGTTCGTGGCCACCTCGCTCGGCGGGTACTTCTCGGGCTCGCTGGGCACCCGATGGGGCACGATGCCGCACGCGCAGTTCTTCTTGCTCGTGACGGTGATGACCCTGGCGGCCGCCGGGGTGCTGGCGCTGATCACGCGCTGGCTGCGGCCCATCTTTGCGCGCGCGACGCAGCCCGCCGTGACGTA
>CAYLZN010000434.1:0-3804 GCA_964387935.1 uncultured Vicinamibacteraceae bacterium
GTGGCGGCGTCGGGCAGCTTCCAGCGACCCATGTGGTGGCTGCACGCCACGACGCCGGGCCGGATCCCCTCCGTCACCCAGGCTTTCACGACGAAGTAGCCGATGGCGGTCTCGACGCGCACCAGGTCGCCGGTGCGGAGGCCGAGGCGCTGCGCGTCGGACGTGTGCATCCACAGCGGATTGGTGTGCGCGATCTCGTCGAGCCACTTCGCGTTGGCGCTGCGGGTGTGGACCTGCACGGGCAGCCGGAAGGTCGAGATCAGCGGCATCTGTCCGGGCTCGAGGTGGTCGGGGTGCACGTGGCTGCGAACGTAGGTCGGCAGGGCGAGCTCCGGCCAGCCCCATCGCGCGAGCGTGGACGAATAGAACTCGAGTCGCCCGCTCGGCGTCGGGAATCCGCGCAGGATCCGGCCATCGACGTTTACGCCCACGGGCCGACGGCCTTCCGCGTCCGGCTCCGGCGTCGGCTGGGGGACGATGTTGGGCTGCGGCGCGCGCGGGACGCGGGTGTAGACGCGCCCGAGGGCATCCTGTCGGATGTCCTCGAGGTCGTCCTGCGGGACCTCGTCTTCATGCAGGGGCCCGACGCGCGACGTCACTTCGAACGCGCCGTAACGCCGCATGAACTGGAGTGGGGTGAGGCCCTCGGCGGCCGCGCGCTCCGGCAACCCCGGGACCGAGTGCTCGAAGATGAACCCGTAGTACTCGTCGAGCGACAGGCGTTCCCCGGGCCGGGCCCGCGACTCGGCGAACTTGCGGATCCCCAGCGACCCGTCACGGTCGATCCGCCAGGTCAGCTCGAGCCAGAACTCGTTCTCCTCCCAGACCTGGCCCGGGTTCACCTCGCGCGTGTCGTGCACGGGCTGGCCTTGCCGCTGACGCCACGCCCTCAGCACGGGCTGCCGGAAGCCGATCCATTGCCCATCGTGGGTCTCGTACGAATGGATGTCGTGGCGCTCGGACGAGTGCCCCATCGGCAGCACGTAGTCGGCGAAGTATGCGGTTTCGCTCCACGTTGGCGTCAGGGCCACGTGCAGGCCGATCTTCGACTCGTCGGTGAGCGCCTCGATCCACGAGAAGCCGTCCGGGTTCGTCCACACCGGGTTGTAGACGCGCGTGAAGTAAACCTCCAGGCGTCCGCGCCCCTCCTTCAGCAGGTGCGGGAGGAGGAACGAGAGCTCGTTCATGGCCAGCGGGTACTCGATTGGCCAGGTCAGCTCGTTCCACGCATGCGGGTGATCGGGGACGTAGATCGGACGCGGCACGAACTTGTTCCAGCCGTTCGGGAACGTGCCGCCCTCCGTGGCGACGGCGCCGAGCAGCGCGTTCAGGAAGAACAGCGTACGCGACACCTGCCAGCCGCCCAGGTTGCCGGCAGCCGCGCTGCGCCACGTGTGGCTGGACAGCCGCGTGCCGGCGCCAGCCACGATCTCGGCGACCTGCGCGATCACGGCGGCATCGACACCGGACTCGCGCGCGGCGAAGTCGAACGTGTACTCCTCGTAGAGCGCCGCGAGCGCCTGCTCGAAGTGCTCGAACGTGCGCGGCGCTTCCGGGTGCGCGGCGGCGAGGTACTCCTTCCAGTTCCACCAGCGCCGCACGAACTCCCGGTTGTAGCGCCGTGACTGAATCAGGTGGTTCGCGATGGCCAGCAGCACGGCCGGCTCGGATCCCGGGTAGGTGGCGAGCCAGTGATCGGCGTGCGTGGCGGTGTTCGACAGCCGCGTGTCGAACACGATCAGCTTCGCCCCGCGGCCCTTGCCCTCGATCACGCGCTGCGCGTGCGGGTTGAAATAGTGCCCGGCCTCGAGATGCGAGGACACGAGGAGGACGACGTCCGCATTGGCGTGATCCGGACTCGGGCGATCGAACCCGAACCAGTAGTGGTAGCCCGCGCGGCCGCTGGACGAGCAGACATTGGTGTGGGAGTTGTGCCCGTCCACGCCCCACGCGGCCAGGATGCGCTCGGTGAAGCCGTCCTCGCCGGGACGGCCCACGTGGTACATGACCTCGTTCTGCCGGTGCTCGACGATCGCGCGACGGATGCGCGCGGCGATGTCGTCGAGCGCCTCGTCCCACGCCACCTGGACCCAGCGGCCCTCACCGCGCCCGCCGGCCCGCTTCAGCGGCAGGAGGATCCGGTCCGGATCCGTCACCTGGTTCAGCGTGGCCGGACCCTTGGCGCAGTTGCGCCCGCGCGAGCCGGGGTGCTCAGGGTTGCCCTCGAACTTGCGCACCTGCCCGCTCGCCTGGTCGACGTACGCAAGCAGCCCGCAGGCCGACTCGCAGTTGAAACAGGTCGTCGGCACCAGCGCATATCGACGCTCGACGCGGGCGGGCCAGGCCTTCGAGTCGAGTTCCACCCAGTCGTCCCAGCGTTCCTTCGGCGGGAACGCCGCAAGGTGAATGCGGCTCGGGCCCGGATAGAAGGTCTCGCCGCGCCGCTCCGCAGCCTCCCGCGCCGCGCGCACCCGCGCGTCCAGATCCTGCGTCGTCATGGTGAAGCCCATTGTTCACACGGTGCTGGCTCGTCGCAAGGGGGCAATCGCGCTATGCTGGGCGAACAGCCTTGTGCCTTGTGCCCTGAACTGAGCCCTGAGCCTTGAGCCTTGAGCCCTGAGCCTGACCTGTATGCATCCCCTTGCGCCCATCGACACGGCCCACCTGTTCCAGCCGCTCCTGGAGGAGTTGCTCGGCGTCCTGCGCGCCCTGGGACCGGCCGACTGGCTCCTGCCGACGCTGGCGCCGCGCTGGCGCGTGCGCGACGTGGCCGCGCACCTGCTCGACGGCGATCTCCGCAAGCTCGCGGTCTACCGTGACGGCCACGCGTTGCCGCTGACCGCGCCACTCGACTCCAACCGCGCGGTCGTCGAGTTCGTCAACGAGCTCAACGCCGTCGGTGCGCGCTACGCCGAGCGCCTCAGCCCGCGCCTCATCGTCGATCTGCTCGAACTGACCGGCGCCTGGGTGGCAGAGCTGATGGCGTCGCTGCCGCCGGAGGGCCCGTCGCTGTTTGCCGTGAGCTGGGCTGGCGAGGAGGCCTCGCAGAACTGGATGGATACGGGCCGCGAGTACACGGAGCGGTGGCATCACCAGATGCAGATCCGCGAAGCGGTCGGCGCGCCACCGTTGCTCGCGCGCCGGTGGTTCGAGCCGGTGGTCGAGATGTCCGTGCGCGCCCTGCCACCGGCGTTCGCCTCGCTCGACGCTCCGCCGGGTACGACCGCCAGCCTCACGATCACCGATGCCTGTCCCGGAAGCTGGTCGGTGGTGCGACATGCCGGAGGATGGGGCGTGTTCCGTGGGCGCCCTGGGACACCGGATGCCGAGGTCGAGATGTCTTCCGACGACGTGTGGCGGCTGTGGTTCAACGCGCTGACGCCGGAGGGTGCGCGCAGTCGGGCGAGCTCCTCTGGCGACGACCGCTTGGTGATGAGGCTGCTGGGCGCCCGCGCGGTGCTCGTGTAGCCCCTGCACCCGTCCCTGCCTCGCACGCCCCCCGGCCGTACGCCATGTCTTTGCCCTGCGCCGCCGTACGTCGTACGCCGTACGCCTGTTTCCTACGCCAACGGCACCGCCTGTCCCGCCTGGACGTACGCGTGTTCGTACGCAAGGAGCGCCACGAGCGCCAGCGGCACGACGCCGAGGCCCAGCCACGGGGCGAAGACCGCGGGCGCCGCCAGCAGGACGCCTGCCCAGAAATGCGATCTGAAGCGCCCGTGCACCATCTCCCAGACGGCGAGCTTCGCATGCGCCGTGGGGTGGGTGAACGTGGCGTCGGCTGCGACGAACAGCAGGTGAAGC
>CAYLZN010000435.1:0-3791 GCA_964387935.1 uncultured Vicinamibacteraceae bacterium
CGCCAAAAGAACTCCCGACCCCATTTACAGTAGCAACCATGAAACTCCTGCTCGCCATCCTCCTCAACGCGGCCGCCCTCTACGCCACCACCGTCGTCGTGCCGGGAATCACGTTTTCCGGAAGCATCCTCCAGCTGTTGCTGGCCGGCGCGATCTTCGGCCTGCTGAACCTCTTCGTGCGGCCCGTCGCGGTCATCCTGTCGATCCCGGTGCTCCTCCTCACCCTCGGCCTGTTCTACTTCATCCTGAACGGCCTGCTGCTGTGGGGGTTCTCCAAGATGATGCCCGGGTACGACGTGTCGGGATTCTGGGCCGGCCTCCTGGGCAGCTTCGTGGTCATGGCGGTCAACTGGGCCGCGGGGGCCCTCACACAGGATCGGAAGCACTGAGTCGCGGGCCGGCACTTGAGCCTCTGGGCGCTGTATCGGGCGACGCGCCGGACATGGTCGGCGGCCTGCGACCGCCTCGGCGAAGCGGTCGAGACCGCCTCGATCGCCTCGCACGCCTGGCCACGGACGGTGACCAGGGTCGCGCGGCCCTCGCTGGTCGCCCTCGGCGAAACCGCGGCCTGGCTGCGCCTGACGCCCAGGCAGCCGGTGTGGCGCGTGGACTCCGCCTACGGTCCCGTCACCGTGATCGGCGATTACCTCGATTTCACACGATGTGATGACGTCCTCGCCACGTCACTGGCGGTGGTCCCGCCCGAACACGCACGCGTCGGGCTCTGGCAGGTCAGGTCCATGGTCGCCGAGGCACTCGCCAGGGGCGACGTGTGCATCGCCGGCCTGCCTCGACACCTCGGGATGCTGCTGCTGCCGTCCGAAGACGCACGGTTCTCCCTGGAGGCCTTCGTCCGTCACGTCGTGCCGCTGGAGCGCGTGAGCGACCTCCGGGGCCGCGACCACCAGGGACTGCGCCACGCGCTGCGCCACCTCGACGCGCGGCACCCGGTGACGAGAACGAGCACTTCCCGGCGGGAGTTCGACCACTTCCACGATGCCTTGTACGCACCGCACGTGCGGCGGCGTCACCGGGAGCACGCGCTGATCTCGTCAAGGGAGCGACAGTGGAACGACTGGATGCGGGGCGGAGGGCAGCTGCTGCTCATCGAGGTCGCCGGCACGCTGGCCGCCGGCGGCCTCGTCGCCCTCATGGGCCCTCGCGCGATGCTGGTCGAGGAAGGCCTGAACGAGGCGCTCGCGGACGAACCGTACTACGGGGCGCTGCAGGGCGCGCTCAAGCGGGCCGCAATCGAGTGGGCCCGGACCGTCGGCGCGAAGGAACTGTCCCTCGGGCTGAGCCCAGCGGCCGCCGCGCACGGGATCTTCAAAGCGAAACGGCTCTGGGGCGCAATCCCCGAGCCCGCGAGGCGCCCCCTCGCTCCAACCTGGACGGTCATGGCCAGGCAACTCCCTTCCGGCTTCCGTCGCCTCGTCAACAGTCGCCGCGTCGCGGTGTTCAGCGACGGCCGGCCCTGCGTCCTGCGCGTCGCCAGCCCTGAGGACACCTGGGATGGCGCCGACCGCTCGGCGGCCGACCTTCGCAGGGACGGCTTCGAGGCCGTGCTCGAAGCCGGCCACGGCCCTCCCCGCGTCTTGCCCCTCGACGATGCGGGCACCAAGGTGTGATCGCGGTCGTGCCTATCTCGGCGCAGCCCGTCGCACCGGCTTGAACAGCAGGTCCTGGTAGTCGAAGCTGAAGTCCGCCAGCATCGACGTCGCCACCATCTTCATCGTGTCGATCTTCCCCTCGTGGTCGAGGGCGAAGGTCACGAACGCGTCCGGAATCGTGTGATCGCGGAACACGGCCCGGAAGGTGTCGAAGTGCCAGTGCTCCAGGTCTGCGACGGCTGCCGGGGTCCGCGCGAAGCGCAGGACGAGGCGCTGGCCCTCCCGCTCGAGAGTCACGCGCCCATACCACGCGTCGGCGTACTCGCCCTCGTACGATGCGAGCGGTAGTGACGGCTTGGAGTCGCGCTGCCGCGCGGCCGCCTGCTTCTGTTCCTCGGCATCCGCCCGCTTGAACTGGTCGTCGCGCACCGCACCGTAGGCGGCCACCCAGTCCGTGTGCGGAGCGCCGAAGTACGCGTCGAGAACATGATACGCAATCGCGTTGAATGCGCCGCCCTCCTCCTGGTTGGTGAGGATCACGATCCCGAGCTTCTCCGACGGCACGAGCAGCACCATCGTCACCATGCCCGTGAGGCCGCCCGTGTGCGAGACAATCTGCCGGCCCATGTAGTCCCGCAGGGTCCAGCCGAGGCCGTAGCCGGCGAACATCGGCTTCGTGCGGGCCAGCGGGGCGGGCGGGTCGTTCACGCGGTTCGGCGTCTGGACCTGCCACAGCTCGCGGGACACGCCTTCCGAGAAAAGGCGTCTCGACCCGTCGATCTTCCCGCGATTGAGCTGGACCCTCACCCACTTCGACAGGTCCTCGAGGTTCGACTTGATGCCGGCCGCCGCCGCCCACGTGTCGTCGCGCGTCGGAGGAATGGGCGCAAGTGTGCCGCGCAGGCGCCACCCGCGCGAGTGCGGCGAAGCGACGTTGTCCCCGGGGCCAAGACCCACGCTGCTGATCCGGCTGGACGTCATGCCGAGCGGTTCGAAGATGCGGCTGCGGATGAAGTCGTCCCACGACTGGCCGCTCGCGGCCGCCACGACCTGCCCGGCGACAACGAACATGAGGTTGTTGTAGGCGTAGCGACTGCGAAGGCTGGACGCCGGACGGATGTAGCGCGCGGCGGCCACGACCTCGTCGCGGCTCACGTCAGTGTCCGGCCAGAAGAGCAGGTCCCCGGCGCCGAGCCCGAGGCCGCTGCGGTGACTCAAGGTGTCGCGCACGGTGAGCTCGCGCGAGACCCACGGGTCCGACATCTGGAAGGCCGGCAGGTGCCGGCTGACCGGATCGTCCCAGGCCACCTTCCTGTCGTCCACGAGCATGCCGATCGCCGTGGCCGTAAAGGCTTTCGAGTTGGAGGCGATGCCGAACAGCGTCCGCTCGTCCACTGGCGCTGGCTCGCCGAGGCGACGCACCCCGTAGCCCCGCGCATGGACGAGGCGGTCGTCCTTGATGATGGCGACGGCGATGCCCGGCACGTCGAACGTGGATCTCGTGCGTTCGACCCACGCGTCGAGGTCGGCCGGCGGTCCCGCGGCCGCCTGGGCGAAGGCCGCGGCCGGCAGCAGGCAGGTGAGGGCGATGACCGCGAGCAGGCGTCGGCGCAGCATGGGTCCTCCGGGCAGCATCCAGGCGCGTTACGATACCACCGGCAGGCCGTCGCCGGCGGAAGGCGCGGCCGTGGTTGTTGACGGGCCCCGATCGCAGGGATAATCGGGGCGGACTTCGGCATTCCGGTTCATCTCACGAGGAGCTTACCAATGAAGCGCAAGGCCAGCGCAGTGTGGACGGGCAATCTGAAAGAAGGCAAGGGCACGGTCTCGACCGACAGCGGCGTACTCAAGGATACGCAGTACTCGTTCAGCACCCGCTTCGAGAACGGGATCGGGACCAACCCGGAGGAACTGGTCGGCGCCGCGCACGCTGGCTGCTTCGCGATGGCGTTCTCGGCGCAGCTTGGCAACGCGGGCCTGACGCCCGAGCGCGTGCAGGCGCAGGCGACCGTCACCTTCGAGAAGGTCGAAGCCGGCTTCACCGTCACCGGCATTCACCTCGACCTCGTCGCCCGTGTGCCGGGCGCCACGAAGGAGGCGTTCGAGAAGGCCGCCAACGCCGCCAAGGAAGGCTGCCCGATCTCGCGCGCCCTCAAGGCCGTGCCCATCACGCTGGACGCG
>CAYLZN010000436.1:0-3774 GCA_964387935.1 uncultured Vicinamibacteraceae bacterium
GACGCCGAGGCGTGGGCGCGCGTCGTCCGCGAGGACCCGGTGCGCAGGGATCTCCTGTATCTGGGCACGGAAACGGGCTTCTATCTGTCCTTCGACGGCGGCCGCCAGTGGACGCGCTTCCAGTTGAACCTGCCGGTCACGCCGATCACGGACCTCAAGGTGCACCAGGGCGATCTCCTCGCCTCGACGGCGGGACGCGCCTTCTGGATCCTGGACGACCTGTCGCCGCTGCGGCAGTGGAGGGACGCCACGGCGAAGGCGGACGTGCAGTTGTTCCAGCCGCGCGACACCACCCGTGCCGTGGGCCTTGGCGGCGGGTTCGGCGGGCCGCTGCCGGGCGTCGGCAAGAACCCGCCCGACGGCGCGACGATCGACTTCTGGCTCGCCAGGATGCCGGAGGGCGAGGTGAAGGTGGAAATGCTCGACCAGGCCGGGCAGGTGGTCCGCACCTTCAGCACGAAGCGGCCGGAGGCCGACATGCCGCCGTCGCTCCGGCCCCCGGTGAGCCCGCTGACCGTCAGGGCCGGCCTCAACCGGCTCGTGTGGAATCTGCGACGCGAGCCAGTCGTGCCGGTGCCTGGGCTCTTCACCTTTGGTTCGCTCCAGGGGCGCCGCGTGCAGCCCGGAACCTACCAGGTACGGCTCACGGCCGGCGGGGTGTCGCAGACCGCCCCGCTGACCGTGAAGATGGACCCGCGCGTCACGATGACCGCCGCGGACCTGCAGGCGCAGGAAGAACTGGGCGCAAAGGTGGACGCGGAGCTGAACGCGCTCCACGCCTCGGTGATCAGGCTGCAGCAGGCGCGGACGCAGGTCGAGGACGTGATGAAGCGCACCAGGAGCACGCCGAACGGGACCGAGATCGAGCACGCCGGCAAGCCCCTCGTGGACAAGTTGACGACGCTCGAGGGCGCGCTGGTGCAGAAGCGTGTGGTCGATGGCCAGACGGTCATCAACTTCCCGATGCGGCTCAATCAGTTCTACCTCTACCTGCGGAGCGCCATCGACGAGAGCACCGTCGGGCCGACCGACGGGCAGCGTGCGCGATTCGCGGACCTGTCGGCGCAGTGGCAGACGCACCAGGCCACGCTGCGCGCGGCGCTCGACCAGGACCTGGCTGCTTTCAACCGCCTCGTGCGGGAGCGCAACGTCGGCGCGGTGGTCGTGCCGTAGGCAGGTGCCGGCCGCGCGCCGGCGGCGCGTCCAGCCACCCGCCGCCTGCGCTACGATGGGCACGCGGCCGGGACCGATCTCCGGCCAGAAAGGTCACCACCGTGCAGATCGGCATTCCGCGGGAAGCGCAGGCCCACGAACGCCGCGTCGCGCTGACCCCTTCGGGGGTGCGGGCGCTCGTCCATCAGGGACACCGCGTCTGGATCGAAACCGGCGCCGGCGCCGCCGCCGGATTCCCCGATTCCGACTACCAGTCGGCCGGGGCCACGATCGCCTTCGGGCGCTCGGAGCCGTTCCTCCGCACGGACCTCGTGGCCTGCGTGCACAGCCCGGCGCCCGCCGAGTACGACCTCCTCCAGCCCGGCCAGATCGTCGTCGCGTTCTGGGCGCTGCCGACGACACCGCCCGCCGACGTACGGGCGATCATGGAGCGAGAGATCACCGCGGTGGGCCTCGAGGCCATCGAGGACGATCGCGGCCGCGCGCCGGTACTCACCTCCATGTCGGAGATCGCCGGCAGTCTCGCCGCGATCTTCGGTGCCGGGTTCCTGCTGAACGAGTTCGGGGGCAAGGGCATCCTCCTTGGGGGGGCCCCCGGCGTGCCGCCTGCGAACTTCGTGGTCATCGGGGCTGGAGTCCTGGGCCGCGCCGCCGCGCGCGCGGCCCTCGGCATGGGCGCGCAGGTGACGCTGCTCGACGTCTCCGTGGAGCACCTGCGCGAGGCCATGACCCATCTGCCCTCCGGCACGACGACCATGCTGTCGACGTTGCCGAACATCGAGAAGGCCCTCGGCTTTGCCGATATCGTGGTGGGAGCCGCGGCCGTCCACGGCCAGCGTGCGCCGATCGTCCTGCGGCGGAAGAGCCTGGCGCTCATGAAGCCGCGCAGCGTCATCATGGATCTGTCCATCGACATGGGCGGCTGCTTCGAAACCTCGAGGCCCACCGCCTTCCCGGATCCGACGTACGTCGTGGACGGGATCATCCACTTCTGCGTGCCCAACCTGCCCTCGACCGCCGCGCGCTCGGCCACGCTCGCCCTGACCAACGCGCAACTGCCCTTCCTGGAGGAAGTGGCGCGCGACGGCTTCGAGGCGGCGATCGTCGCCGCGCCTGCGCTGCGGCGAGGCACCTATCTCCATCGCGGGCGATGCGTCCGCGAGTCGTTGGCACGGATGCTCCAGATCCCGTGCGAGTCGCTGCCGGCCCCTGGGGGGGCGGAGGCCTGAGATGCACTGGAGCGAGAGTTTCCGCCGCAAGGTCACCAGCGCCGAGGAGGCGGTCAAGGTGATCAAGTCCGGTGACCACGTCTGGGTCCATGCCGGCTGCAACAACCCCGAGGAACTGATCCGCGCGATGACCCGGCGCGCCAGCGAACTCGAGGGCGTGGAGGTCGCGCACCTGCTGACCTTCGGCGCGGCTGACTACAGTGCGCCCGAGTACGAAGCCTCCTTCCGGCACCGCGCGCTCTTCACCGGCAGCAACGTCCGGCGGGCGGTCAACGAGGGCCGCGCCGATTTCGTCCCGGTCCACCTGTCGGAGATCCCGCGGCTCATCTACTCCGGCATCCAGCGCGTCGATGTCGCGCTCATTCACGTCTCTCCGCCCGACGAGCACGGCTTCTGCTCGTACGGCGTCGGCGTCGAATGCACCAAGGCTGCAGCCGAGCGCGCGCGGACCGTCATCGCCCTGGTCAACCGCCAGATGCCACGATCGCTTGGCGATTCGTTCATCCATGTGACCAAGCTCTCGCATGTCGTCGAGATCGATCGCGTACCGGTCGAGCTGTCGATGTTCACCGAGATCAGCGAGGTGTCACGGGCCATCGGCGCGCACGTCGCCAGCCTGATCGAAGACGGCTCGACGCTCCAGATGGGCATCGGCGAGATCCCCGATGCCGTGCTGCTCTTCCTGGGCCAGCGGCGCCACCTCGGCATCCACACGGAGATGTTCTCCGACGGCCTCGTGGAGCTGTTCGAGAAGGGCGTCGTGACGGGCGAGGCGAAGACACTCCACCGCGGCAAGATCGTGGCCTCGTTCGTGCTCGGCACGCGCAAGAGCTTCGACTTCCTCGACAACAACCCGTTTGTGGAGTTCCATCCGTCGGACTACGTCAACGACCCCTTCATCGTCGCCCAGAACGAGCGCATGGTCGCCATCAACTCGGCGCTGGCGGTGGACATCACCGGGCAGGTGAGTGCCGACTCCATCGGGACGTCCATCTACTCCGGATTCGGCGGGCAGCTGGACTTCATCCGGGGCGCGGCGCGGTCGAAGGGCGGCAAGCCCATCATCGCCCTGCCCTCGACGGCCAAGGACGGCACGGTCTCGCGGATCGCCGACACGCTGCTGCCGGGATCGGGCGTCGTCACCACGCGCGCCGACGTGCACTACGTCGTCACCGAGTACGGCATTGCGGATCTGTTCGGAAAATCCTTGCGCGAACGGGCCGAAGCGCTCATCGGCATCGCGCACCCGGATTTCCGCGCCGACCTGCGCGCGGCCGCGCGAGAACGGCGGGTGTTGTAGAGCCCCCGGGCCTGAAAGGCCCGGGGCTCCGAAGGGCCCGGGGCTCCGAAGGGCCCGGGGCTCCGAAGGGCC
>CAYLZN010000437.1:0-3753 GCA_964387935.1 uncultured Vicinamibacteraceae bacterium
CGCGTTCCGTGCCATTTCCAGCGCCTCGGCGTGGACCTCGCTCGGGCAGCCCGGAGGCATGTCGCGGCACGCGCGCGCCTGCACGAAACTCAACATCTCCCGGTCGCCATCGTCAATGGCAATCGCCTCGTCGCGGGAGATGACGTGTCGGCCGGATGGTCTGTAGGTGCCGACCAACAGGCGCAGCCGCCGCCTGATCTCGTCCCGATCGCCATCGAATCGCAGCGTGGTCGCCGGCTCACTGAGGCTCCAGAGCGCGATGCCGTCGCCGGCGGGCAGGCCGTCGATGAACTGCGCCCCGGCGTCGAGCATCTGCTGGCCCTCGCCGGCAGGGATGTGATCCCGGTCGACGACCAGGACGAACCGGCGGGGCAGGGGGGTGGGCGCAGACGCGGGCGAGCCAGACGCAGGTGGCGCGGCCAGCGCTGTGGTCGGTCCCGCAGACACCAGGCGGTGCGACACGATGCGCCGCGGCTTCCCGTCGACCAGCAGCGTGAAGTCGTCGATGGTGAGATCGGTGACAGGCTCGCCCGAGCGCGACAGCACGGTCACATCGACGAGGACGAGCGAGACCCCCGTCTGATAGCTGGGCGTCGGAAGCTGCTGCGCGCCAGTGATGATCGCAGCGAGGCCGACGAAGGCCAGACCCAAGGAACCGGAAGTTGCAACCAGTTGCCGCAAGGCGCACGCACCTCGAAAGGTCAGTCTACACCCACCGGCGCACGCGATCCCGACCACGGCCGGACGTTGTAGCATGGAGAGACTCGGTCAAGCTGGCCGCGCCAGGTTCCGGGGCGCTGTCGCCGCCCGCGCGCGGCGGGAGCGAGCCACCCTCGGGCTCTTGCGCGGGGAGGATGGTCATGGGGACGTTTCGGATTCGCATTCGACTGGCCGCTGCGATCGTCGCCGGCCTTGCTCTGACGGTGCCCTGGGCGCGGCCGCTCGTCGCCCACCAGTCGCCAACGCAGGTGCCACCACCGCTGCCGGCGCAGCCCCGTCCGGCACCGGCCGACGCTGCGCGGAAGCCCGCCGGGGAAGAGCAGCCCGTCCCCGTCTTTCGCACGGCGGTCGACCTCGTCGCCGTTGACGCAGCCGTGGTGACCAGGGATGGCCAGCCCGTTCGAGGCCTGACGCCGGAAGATTTCTCTCTCAAGGTCGACGGCCAGCCCAGGCGGATCGCGTCCGTGCAGTACGTGAGTCAGGCACCGGCGCGCACGGTCTCGGAGGAGCAGTTCAGCACCAACGAAGGGGCCGCTGGCGGACGCCTGATCATGCTCGTGATCGATCAGGGCAACATCCGTCAAGGCCGGGGCAACGCGTCCGTGCGCGCCGCGAGTCAGTTGCTCGACATGCTGACGTCAGGGGACCGCGTTGCACTGGCGGTCATCCCGGGCGGTCGCTACGTGCCGTTCACCAACCACTTCGCCATGGTCCGGGAAGTCCTGTCCCGTGTGACCGGCAACGCCGAGCAGTGGTCGGGCCCGGTAATGCTGAGCATGACCGAAGCGTTCGCGCTCCAGCGCGGCGACCGCACTGGGCTGCGCGACATCCAGGAACGCGAGTGCGGATTCGGCTTGAACGCGGACCAGGCTCAGGCCTGCCTCACCACCATCCTCGACGAAGCGCAGCAGCGGGTTCAGACGGTGTGGCAGCAGACGAACTCTTCGCTGACGGCCATCCGGCAGTTGCTGGTCCAGCTGCGATCGACGAGCGGGCCGAAGACGCTCATCCTCATGTCCGAGGGCCTCATCCTCGGACGCGATCTCGTGGACGTCACGTGGGTCGGCAGTCTCGCGTCCGAGGCCCAGGTGACGATGTACGCCATCCACCTGGACGATCCGCACGTCGACGCCACGGTGATGCGGGGCAACGTGCAGCCCGGCGCCGACCGGGCCCTGCAGCTCGAAGGACTCACCCTGGTCGCCGGCCTCGCCCGAGGCGCCGTGTTCTCGGCGATGGCCGGTACGCAGGAGATCTACGCGCGTCTCGGCCGCGAGCTGTCGGCCTTTTACCTGATCACGTTCGAGCCAGACGACTCGGAGCGCGATGGCAGGCCACACGGCATCAGTCTGGAGGTGAAGCGTAAGGGCGTAGAGGTCCGTACACGCCGTCAGTTCACTGCGGCGCCCGTGGCGACGGCAAGGCGCGCCGACGAGGAGCTGCTCGGAGACGCCCTGCGCGATCCGCGCCTGGCGACCGACATCCGGATGCGGCTATCGACCTACAGCCTGCTGGATCCGGACAGTGGAAACGTCCGTGTCCTCGTGTCGGCGGGCCTCGGGCGCACTGAGGATCTCGCCAGCGTGCGCACGGTGGCCTACGTGGTGACCACCGAAGACGGCAGCAAGCAGGTGTCGAGCCGGGTCGACCAGTTGCCGCCACGCGAGGGCGACGAGCAGCGCTATTACACGACTTTCGTCGTCCCGCCCGGGACGTACCGGCTCAAGGTGGCTGGCGTCGATGCCGACGGGCGGCGCGGGAGCGTCGAGCGGCTGGTGCACGCGGCCCTGGCGACCGCCGGGGCCTTCCGCGTGGGCGACCTGATGATCGGCGAGCCCGGGGACGGGGAGGGGCTCTCGCTGACGCCGGCCATCGAGCCGGTGCTCACCGGGGAGTCGATGGCTGGTTACCTCGAAGTCCGATCCGACGACCCCGTGCGACTCGGGGCCGCGTCGGTGGCCCTCGAGCTCGCACGAGACGCCAACGCGCCGGCCCTGGCGGCGGTCCCTCTCGATCTCGCGTCCACGCGCACCGAGGATCGCCGCATTGCCCAGGGGCAGGTGCCCCTCACTGCGCTGCCTCCCGGCGACTACGTGGCCCGGGCGGTCGTGTCAGTGGGGGGACGACCGATCTCGCGGGTGCTCCGGTCCTTCACCTACGTGCCGCGTGCCGAGGTTCGACGGCTCGGGCTCGTTGGCGACACGCGGAGCGCCGGCCTGACGTTCCAGCGCTCGCAGGTGCTGGAGCCGTCGGTCGTGACGTACTTCCTCGACCGCCTCGAACAGGCGACTGAGGCGTCGGGTGAGCAGCCTGGAGCCGCGCTGTCCGCGTCGGCAACCACCACCGCCGCGATCGCGTCGGCACGGGCTGGTCGGTTCGACGATCTAGCCGCCGTGCCCGCGGCGCCTGACGACGCGACGTCTGCGTTCCTTCGCGGTCTCGGGCTCTACGCCAAGGGCGATCTCGAGCGTGCCGCCGGCGCGTTCAGGGAAGCCCTTCGTGCGAACGCCGACTTCTCGGGTGCCACCTTCTACCTCGGGGCATGTTTCGCCGCCGGCGGCCGCGACAGGCAGGCGGTGGGGGCGTGGCAAGCGGCGCTGGCGGCGGAGGACGGTGCGCCGTTCGTCTACGCGCTGGCCACGGATGCCTACACGAGGCTGAAGGACTGGCCCGCAGCGGTCGATCTCGCTCAGGAGGCCGCAGCCGCATGGCCGGACGACGGTGCCGTCCAACTGCGCCTCGCGCGATCCCTCGCGCTGGCCGGGCGTCGCGCCGATTCGCTCGCGGTCATCGACCGACGACTCACGGCGCATCAGGGCGAACCGGATCTTCTCCTTCTTGGGATGAAGGTCCTGTACGACGCGGCAGCGGACCGACGTCCCCTCGCGAGCGCAGCCGCGGACCGGCGCCGCTTCGAGGGGTATCTGCGCAGCTACAAGGCGACCGGCGGGACCGAGGTGGCAGTGGCCGAGCGGTGGCTGGAACTGATTGGGAAGTGACACCGGCTTGCGGCCAGCGGCCAGCGGCTAGCGG
>CAYLZN010000438.1:0-2986 GCA_964387935.1 uncultured Vicinamibacteraceae bacterium
TGCAGCAGGTCGGCGACGCGGCCGCCCCACCCGGTGGAGTCGTTGCCCTCGCTGACAGAGGTCTGCCACAGCACCTGCTGGTCGTCGTGCGAGAAGAGGTTCGGCGGCACGGCGACGGTGCGCCGCGTCCAGTCCGTGCGCGTCATGGGCCCAATGAGCGGCCCGACGTTGGCGAGCACGGCCGCCCGTCCTTGCCCGTACAACTGCTGGATCCCGCTCATGGACGGGTGCAGCCCGAATTCACGTCCGTCTCCGGCAGGTGTCCCGATGCTGAGCAGCTGCTCCCGTGGCAGCGCGAGCGATCCGCGCGGCCCCGCGTAGGCGGCGTAGCTCGCCGCATCGCGCGGTACGAGCAGGTTGTTGGCGTCGTTGCCGCCGTACAGGAAGACGCACACGAGCGCCTTGTAGTCCGCTGCGCCCTGCGCCGCCGCGTTGACCTTGAGCAGGTCTCCCACGGCCGACAGCATGGCGCCGTAGCCCACCGCGGAGCACGCGGCCTGCCGCAGGAACTCCCGACGGTTCCGTCCCGACTCACGCATCGTCGGCTCCTTCACTTCTGCACCACGAATTCGGGCGAGTTGACGAGCAAGGTGATCAGCGAGCGCACGCGGCGCGCGGGGTCGCTCGCCGGGATCTGCGACACCATGTCCTGGGCGACCTGCGACAGCTCGGGGGACAGGCCGCCGGCGAACAGCAGCAGGTTCATCCGGTCCACCAGCGCGGCCGGCGCGGCCGCGAGGGCGATCTCCTGCGTGAGGTCGAGCTGCAGCCTGCCCATGTCGCCGTAGCCGAGGCGGTCCTTCACGAGGTTCCGCATCGTGTTGCTGGCCTGGATCACCTGGGCCTCGTTGGTGATCTGGAACTCCGGCGCGACGAGGCCGAGGTCCTTGACCATGCCCTCCGGCTGGAAGTCGGGCGAGAAGAAGTTGAACACGCTCGGCGCGCGGAACGGGCCCTGACCCATGTCGCGATCGAGGTCCCAGATGTAGTACTTGCCGCTCGCCGACCGCGCGTTGAACGCACGGACCACGCTGACGAAGCGGATCATCGGCTCCCGCAGGTGGCCGAACCAGGACCAGCGGGACCAGCTGCCGTCACGGGCCTCCGGGTCGAGCAGGATGACCTTGACGACGGCCTTCAGGTCGCCGCGGACGCCCGCCCCGTTGTCGTTGAAGACGCGCGCCACGCGCGTGACGTACTCGCGGCTCGGATTGCTCGTCACGAGCCGCTGGATCAATTGCCGGGCGATGAACGGACCGACGTTCGGGTGCCAGAAGATGTTGTCGAGCGCATCCTCGAGGTCCTTCTCGGCCGTCTGGCCGGCGGGCAGGACAACGCCCCTGAGCAGCAGCTTCTCACCTGGCGAGTGGTGCTGCGGCACGGCCACCATGGGGTTCAGCCAGTCCTTGGGCGCCTCCCAGAACTCGTAAGGCTGCTTCGTCTGATAGTAGGTCCATCCGGTGAACACCTTGGCGAAGCCCGCGACCTCCTCCTGCCCGTAGGTTGGAATCGGCTGGCCGTTGCCGTCGAGCATCAGGGTGCCGTCGATGTTGAGCAGGTACTCGCCAACGCTGAAGAGCTGCAGCACCTCTCGCGCGTAGTTCTCGTTGGGCCGTTGCCCGGTGAACGGGTTCTCCCGGTTGTTCTTGAGCATGTCCAGGAAGCGACCCATCGCCGGGTTCAGCGTCACGTCCTTCAGGAGCGTGCGGTAGTTGCCGAACGCATCGGCCATGAGCACGTCCATGTAGGTCGCGTGCGCCCACGACGCGCCCTGCAGGCCGTTCTTGTTGGCGACGACCAGGATCTCGAGCAGCGCGTTGGCCACGCGCTGGCGCAACTGGTCGGCGCCGATGGCCGCGTGCTGGACCCACGCCTCCTGGACGTGCGGCTCGTCCACGTACTCGTTGGTGATGCTCCGCAGGTAGCCCACGAACGACGACCGCGGCGCCTCGACCTGTTCTCCGAACCACGCCTCGACGCCCATCTGCTGCAGCCGGGCGATCTCGGCCATGGTGGGCCCGAAGGTGGCCTGCGTGAGCAGGCGCGCGGCATCGTTGAGCGTGGGCGGCGCCACAGGCGGCTCGTTGTCGATGAGGATCAGGGAAGCCGACGGCGTGTTTCCCGGCGCGTAGGCGACCGATGGCAACAGGCGGACGTCCAGCGTCTCTGGCGGCTCCACCAGTGCGTCATCGACGGCCGACAGGGTCACCGACGTCGCCGCCTGGCCGGCCGCGAACGTCACCAGGCCAGACACGGGGGTGACATCGGCCGCCGTGGCGCTGCCGCCCAGCGCGAAGGCCACGGTCAGGGCGCCATTCGTCGAGGTGCGTGTGAACGTGATCGTCGCCGTGCCGGCCACACCCTCGGCCAGGCGGTCTGGCGCCACGGCGAGGCTGATGTGCGGAAGATCGGCCGTCGCGGTCACGACGGGCAACTCGAGCGAATCCTCGAGGGCCTCGCCGACGATGTTGGTGCCGGCGGCCCATCCGACGCCGCCTGCGTTCGAGTACATCGAGCGCTCGATGACGAGATCCACCGGGGAGGTCCCCACGCTTTCCACGAGCGTGGCGAACCTGCGGCCCTTGGATTCGGGCATGTCGAAGCCGGCCGCCACGGTCATGCGACTCGAGGCGGGCAGCGTGAACGTGCGGGCGACGGCGCCTCCGTCCGCGAAGAAGAACGTCACCCGGGCCTGCCCGTCACGCGACTCGGTGTTGGCGAGCAGGATGTAGGTTTCGGTGCCGAAGTCGCCACCGTTCTCGCCGTCGGCCACCGCCCATCGCTTCGCGGCGCGTGTCGCCCCGGCCGTGTTGTGCGCCTCGTGCCACGTGCTCGCCGTCGGTCCCGGCCACCACATCGCCCGTTCGACCGCCAGCGGCACGTTGTTGGTGGAGCGCACGAGCGTGGACACCGACGCATCGGCGAGCCGCGGATCCTCCTGGTCCACCCAGATCGTGAAACGCGTCTGGCCCGCGACGCGGTACGT
>CAYLZN010000438.1:2996-3714 GCA_964387935.1 uncultured Vicinamibacteraceae bacterium
GCTCGATGGTCCCGCCGCCCGAGAGCAGGTAGGTGACCGCCACGTCGGCCGGCGTGGCGGTGGGGTTGGCGATGAGCACGAAGAGATCGAAGAACGTGCCGGTGGCGCCCTCGGCCAGGAACCAGCGCGTCGCGGTCTCCGCGATGCCGGCGCTCGCGTGGCCCGCGCCGAAGGTCTTGCCGCCCGAGTTCAGGTACATCGCGCGCTCGGCGACGACGGGGCCGCTGGCCAGGATGGCCGCGGAGACGTCGGTCCAGCCCAGGCGCGAGTCTTCCTTGTTGACCCAGACGTTCATCCGGCTGTGCGGCCCGACCGAGTACCGCTTCGTGAAGGGCGTCCGGTTTGGTCGCAGGTACGTGACGTCCACGTCCACCGGCGCGGCGCCAGGATTCTGGAACAGGTAGAAGAGCTGGAACCCCGAGTGCGTCGCGCCCTCGGCGAAGTACCACGTCGTCGCCGGCGCGACGACGCCGCGTTCGGCGTGGCTGCCGTAGTGCGTGCGATCCCAGGCCATCGACCGATCGACGACCAGCGTGGTATCGGCCTCGATGATGGCCGAGAAGGCATTGGACTCGAGGCCTGGCATCGTCTCCGGATCGACGTCGGCCCGACTGCCCGGCGCAAGGAGCAGCGTCTGCGGCATCGCGCGGCCATCGGTCGTCAGGAAGCGGACCAGGACACGGGCGGGCACCGCGCTCACGTTGAACACCGCGAACCG
>CAYLZN010000439.1:0-3705 GCA_964387935.1 uncultured Vicinamibacteraceae bacterium
ACCACATCGCGCGCTCGACCACGACGGGTACGTCGTTGGCCGATTCCACCCTGACCGACACGGCGGTCGACGCAAGCCGCCGGTCCTCGTGGTCCACCCAGACGGTGAAGCGGCTGCTCGGCGACACGACGTACCGCTTCGAGACGAGGCTGCTGTCGGGCAGGAGGTAGTCGACCTGCAGGTCGGCATCGCGCGCGCCTGGATTCGCGATCAGCATGAAGAAATCGAAGAAGTCACCGGTGGCCCCCTCCGCCAGGAACCAGCGCGTCGACGGGGCCATGGCCCCGAGGCTGGCGTGGCCAGCCTCGAGTTGTCCCTGCGGTCCCGCCCGGTACATGGCCCGCTCGGCGACGATGGGCGTGGTTGGCGAGGTCTCGATGATGGCGGACAGCTCGGCGGACGCCAGCTCGGGGTCCGCTTCATTCGCCCAGACAGTCAGGCGGGACTGGGGCGCGATGTCGTATGTGCGGACGATGGCGGGAGCGGGCGCCGGCCGCAGGAAGCTCACCGCCACCCGCGCGGTGACCGCGTGCGGGTTCTCGAGCAGGTAGAACAGTTCGAACCCGGAGTGGGTCGCCCCTTCGGCGAAGTACCAGGTGGCGGCACTCTGCGGCCCCGCCGTCTCGGCGTGACGGCCTCGGCGCCGACCCGCGCCGCCCCACGCCATCGTGCGGTCGACGGCGAGCGGGCCGTTGGCGTCTACCGCGACCGAGAACTCGGCGTGCGAGAGCGCGGTTCGATCCTTGGGGTCCACGCGCACCTGTTGCAGCCCCGGCACCACGAGCGATTCGCTGACGACCTGTCCTGATGATGTGAGGAAGTGGAGCGTGGCATCCACGGAATCCGCCGACGGATTCGCGAGCGAGATCGTCGTGTCGAACCACTCGCTCGTCGCGCCCTCGGCAAGGAAGTACTGGTAGCTGGCGGGCACTGTGGCGCCGGTGGCGCTGGCCTGCGCGATCGGCACGGTCTGGCCGGCGATCATCAGAGTCGCGGCGCGCGATCGCGTCCTCCGATTGGCGTTGATCGTCAGCGTCACGGTGCCCGTGCCGCTCCCACTGGTGGGTGACACCTTCACCCAGCTCACCGAGGACGACGCGGTCCACGAGCAGCCCTCCCGCGCGTTCACCGACACGACGTGCTTCGTGCGATCCGACGGCGCGGAGATCGTCGTCGGCGCCCCCGAGAACGAGCACCCGCCACCCGCTCGCAGTGTGAACGGATTCGACGAGGCGCTCCTGCCCACGCCCAGCGGTCCGACCGCCGCGACGCGCGACTCGTAGGTGCCACCCGGCAGGGGC
This sequence comes from uncultured Vicinamibacteraceae bacterium, assembly GCA_964387935.1. Taxonomy (GTDB): domain Bacteria; phylum Acidobacteriota; class Vicinamibacteria; order Vicinamibacterales; family JAFNAJ01; genus CAYLZN01. Next base: position 1,302 of record CAYLZN010000439.1, read on the forward strand.
CACGCTGAGAGGCTGCTGCCGAAGTCGTAGGTAATCAGGCCGTTGGCCGCTGGCGCCGGCTTGCCCATATCGAGGGTGTGAAAGGGAGTCGTCGCGCCGGTCTCGTAAATCTCGAGCACGTACTGGGCGACCGCCGGACGCCCGTCGCTGAGCGTGGCGTTGTGGTCCGCCGACACCACGAACTCGACTTTGCGAGGATCGCTGATCGGCTGCGCCAGTGTCGCTGCTATCGGTGCCAGGAACATCGGGATGACTGCAATCACTTGTCGGCGTACGCGAAGACGATGAAGCTGCCACGGTCTGCGGTCGTGCATGCCCAGCCGATGGAGCAACCCTTGTGCCCACAGACCCTGCCGAGGCGAGCTCCTCTCTGATCACTCGGATTCACCGCGACCCGGGCGATGAATCAGTCGCCGTCGAGCTGAGCGGCCCAGCTCGCCGACGTGGCCGTCCGACCACTGAAGTCGACACCAGAATTACAGATGCGGGCGCAGTTTCTACACGGCACGCCGCCGGACCGCGGCGCCTGAGGTGCGTCTTACCGGCGCCGCCTCACCAGTCGCACGATCAGCGTATCGCCTGCTGAGCCGCCGCCCGCGGTCAACGTCTCCTCGGTACTGCTCGACGTCAGGAACAGCGTCCCCCCGTCGGCCACCGCGACGTCGCCAACCCGGCCCAACCATCCGGCGAAGGCACCCTCCGCCAGAACTGGAGCGCTCAACCTGACGGGTCGAAGGGAGTCCCGTTCGAGGCCGGCGGCAAACGCCTGGGCGAGGTCGAGGGCACCAGGCTGTGCTGCTTGGAACAACAACGACCGGGACCTGCGTGCGGCGTCTTCGGTCATCTGCAACATCACGCGCTGCCGTTCATCGACCCCCGACTTGCGATCGACCGCGAGTGGCCGCAGGACGGCCTCGCCCGCCTGGCGCGGGAAGATCACCCACAGGGCCGACGTGAGAGGGTGCCACCCGAAGCCGAGCGGGTGTGCCACCATGCCGGTCAGCGGCGGGATCCCATCCGGCACGCGGCCCTCGCCTGACAGCCGCAGCATGGCCGCGACCGGCCCGCTGGCCGCTGGCTCGTTGTCGAACTCGACGCCCGGGGGCAGTGCCAGGTACAGGAGTCCGTCCGGTCCAAAGGCCATGCGGGGACCGCCACGGTCTGGTGCGGTCGCCTCGAGCCGTGCCTCGAACAGCGTCGCCGGTTCGCCAAGCCTGCTGCCAGCCTCGCGCAGGCGGACGACACGCAATACGGGCTCGCCGGCTCGAGTGCGGGCGTGGAATGCAATGTACACAAAGTGGTTCTTGGCGAACGCCGGGTGCAGCGCGAGGCCCAGCGAACTGGCGAGTGAAGAGTCGAGGAAGGTGCGGGTGTCGAGCGCACGCTCGGTTCGGTCCGGTTCGTCAGGATCGACCGCGAGGACCCGTCCACTCGCCTCCGCCACGAACAGTCGACCGTCTGGCGCGGCAGCAACCTGTGCCGGCGCCTCGAGGCCGGTCGCCACGACGTCGGCGACCAGCGCGAGCCCGTCCGACACCGGAATCAGCGTTTCCCGGCTCGCGGAGGAGAGGTGCAGCGCACCCGGAGAGACCGCCGCACCGGCGATCTTCTGCACGGTGACGGATGCCGATCGCGCGCTCTCCAGCCCGGAGAAGGCGTCGATTGCTGTCAGGGCGATCGTGTGCACCCCGTCCGTGAGCGGCGGCAGGGGAGACGCGCAGGTGAACTCCGGCCCGGGGCCGTCACAGGCCGCGCCCGCGAGCGAGACACCCCGGTCATCGACATAGGCGCGGAACCGGAGCACCGACACGTCCCCGACCTGGTTCCACAGGAGGCGTTCGGATCCACGCACCACGACGACGCCGGCGCCGGGTGAGTGCCCGGGCGCAGGCGACTCACCGCAGGAGACGGCGCCCACGACCGAGACCGTGGCCAGGAGGGCCGCGAACATGGGCGGCGCATGGCGCGCGGACCCCATGGTCCGCATTCTACTGCGACAAAACTGTAATCAGTCTGACGAGCGCGGAGCCGGCTCCATGGGCGCCAGGCTGAGGTTCCCGGAGAGATCGCGGCGTTTCAGGCCCAGATTCGCACGTCGGTCCCTGGACGCTACGGCCCCGAACTTGCTCGACGGTCATCAGGCCGATGACTGCCAGCATTCCGTTCAAAGCCGCCAGAGTCGTGTTGGTCCTTGCCCTGGCCTCCATGGCCGAGGCCCAGACGGTGGGCGACCCCCGCAAGGTGGAGTTCGCCCCCTCTTCGGATCACAACGCGACGCTGAGTGACGGACGCGCGGTCGTCTCGCAGTACCTGCTGGAGGTCTACCAGGTCGGCGCCACGACTCCCTTCCACACCGTCGACATGGGCAAGCCGGCGCCGGAGGGCGACGGGCTGATCCGGTACG
>CAYLZN010000440.1:0-3692 GCA_964387935.1 uncultured Vicinamibacteraceae bacterium
GCCACCCGTCTCGACCGCATCGACCCGCTCATCGCCGAGGAGGCGCAGCACTGGCGACTGGAACGGATGCCGGTCGTGGACCGTCTGGTCCTTCGCCTGGGGACGTACGAGCTCCTGGCCACCGACACGCCGCGCGCGGTCGTGATCGACGAGGCCCTCGAGCTGGCGCGGCGATTCAGTGGCGAGCAGGCCGTGAAGTTCGTCAACGGCGTGCTCGACGCCGTGGCCCGGCGCCTGTCGGACGGCGGAGCCGGCACCCCTTCCTGACCCGCAGACGACCATGTCCAACGACCTCGACCTGCTCGCGCAACGCAAGGCGAAACTGGCCAGCCTCGACGACCTCGGGGCCGATCCGTACCCGCACCGCTTCGACGCGACCGCCACCGTCCGCTCCCTCGTCGAGACCCACGGGGGGCAGACCCGCGACGCCCTCGAGGCCGCGGCGCCCCGCGCGCGGGTCGCCGGGCGCATCCTCGGCATGCGCGGATTCGGCAAGGCGAACTTCCTCGTGCTCTCGGACGGGGCCGCGCGCCTCCAGGTCTACGTGCGGGAGGACTCGCTCTCCGCGAAGGACTTCGCGCTGTACAAGGCACTCGACTTCGGCGACCTGATTGGCGTCGAGGGACGGCTCTTTCGCACCAGGACCGACGAGCTCACGGTGTGGGCCAGCGAGCTCGTCTTCCTGGCCAAATGCCTGCTGCCGCTCCCGGAGAAGTGGCACGGGCTGCAGGACATCGAGACGCGTTACCGCCAGCGGTACCTCGACCTGATCGTGACCCCCGCGTCCCGTCGGGTGTTCGAGCTGCGCAGCCGGATGGTGGCGTCGATCCGCGAGTTCTACCAGGCGCGCGGGTTTCTCGAGGTCGAGACGCCGATGATGCAGCCGATCGCGGGCGGCGCCCTCGCGCGGCCGTTCGTCACGCACCACAACGCGCTGGACCTTCCGCTGTTCCTGCGCATCGCGCCCGAGCTGTATCTCAAGCGGCTCGTCGTCGGCGGCATGGAGCGCGTGTTCGAGATCAACCGCAACTTCAGGAACGAGGGGATCTCCACCCAGCACAACCCCGAGTTCACCATGCTCGAGTCGTACCAGGCCTACGCCGACTACCAGGACGTCATGGCGATGATCGAGGCGCTCATCGCGCACGTCACGCAGGTGGCCCTCGGGACCGACACGTTGCCGTTCGGCGACCATCGGATCCGGGTGTCGGCCCCCTTCGCGCGACTCTCGCTGCGGGACGCGGCGCGCGAGCGCGCGACCGAGCGCCTGGGGATCCCGGTGGCCGATGCCGACTTGCGCTCTCCGGCGGCCGCGGCCGCCCTGGCGGCGCGCCTCGGCCTCGACATTCCGCCCGGGACGGGACCGGGCAGAATCGCGACCAGCATCTTCGAGCACCTGTGGGAGGAGTCTCTCATCCAGCCCACCTTCGTCTACGACTTCCCGACCGAGGTCTCGCCTCTCGCCAAGCAGCGCGACGACGACCCCGAGACGGTGGAGCGGTTCGAGCTCTACATCGGCGGGCTCGAGGTGGCCAACGGCTTCAGCGAGCTGAACGACCCCGTCGAGCAGCGGCGGCGCTTCGAGGAACAGCTCCGGCAGAAGCAGGCCGGCGACGCCGAGGCGCACGCCATGGACGAGGACTACATTCGCGCGCTCGAGTTCGGCCTCCCGCCCACGGGCGGAGTCGGCGTCGGGATCGACCGGCTCGCGATGCTGCTCAGCGACAGCCCCTCGATTCGTGATGTGATCCTGTTCCCCCTGATGCGTCCCCGATGACCCTGCCGTTCGAGGCGTTCGTCGCCGTCCGGTACCTCTTCGCGCGCCGCAAGCAGGCGTTCATCTCGCTGATCTCGTTCGTCTCCACCCTGGGCGTGGCGGTGGGCGTGCTGGCGCTCGTCGTCGCGCTCGCCCTCATGACCGGGCTCCAGGGCGAGGTCCGGGACCGCATCGTCGGGTCGGCGGCCCACGTGTACGTCTGGAAGGTGGGTGAGGGCGGCGTGGCCGACTACGCCGCCGAGGCCGAGCGGCTGAAGTCCGTGCCGCGCGTGATCGGGGCGGCGCCCGCGATTCTGGGCAAGGCGCTCGTCACGACCGACCGCGGCGAAGCGTTCATCACGGTCAAGGGCATCGACCCGGCGCTCGAGCCGCAGGTCACCGACATCGCGAGGTCCATCGAGCAGGGCACGCTCGACGAGGTGGGCGGCGAGGCGGACGGCCTGGCCGGGATCGCCATCGGGCACGATCTGGCCTCGCAGCTCGGGTCGTACGTCGGCGACACGATCACGCTGGTGACGCCCCAGGGCAGTCTCTCACCGCTCGGCGTGATGCCGCGCACGCGCCGGATGAAGGTCGTGGCGGTGTTCCGCCTGGGGCTGTACGAGTTCGACTCGGCCTACGGGTTCGTCTCGCTGCCCGTGGCCCGCCGCCTGTTCGCGAGAGAGCAGGTGGACTTCATCCAGTTGCGGGTGGACGACATGTACGCGGCGCCGCAGGTGTCGGCGGCGATTCCCGAGCGCCTCGGCACCAATTACCTCACGCAGGACTGGGCACAGATGAACCGGTCGCTCTTTTCGGCGCTGTGGCTCGAGAAGGTCGCCATTTCGATCACCATCGGCCTCATCGTCATGGTGGCGGCCCTCAACATCGTGGCCTCGCTCGTGCTGCTCGTGATGGAGAAGAGCCGCGACATCGCGATCCTCAAGACCATGGGCGCCTCCCCGCGCAGCATCACGGGCATCTTCATGCTCCAGGGCCTGGTCATTGGCATCGTCGGCACCGCGGTGGGCGCCACCGGCGGGTATCTCGCGGCCTGGGTCCTCGATCGCTACAAGCTCATACGGGTGCCGATGGACGTCTACCAGGTGTCCCACGTGCCCTTCACCGTGGAGCCCTTCGATTTCCTGCTCGTGATCCTGGCCGCGGTCCTCATCTGCTTCGTCGCGACGATCTACCCCTCGCGCCAGGCGGCGCGGCTCGACCCCGTGCAGGCGCTCCGGTATCAGTGATGGCGTTCATCGACGTCGCCGGCCTGTCGAAGTGCTACCACGCGGGGCGGGAGGACATCCACGTGCTGCGTGGCCTCGACCTGCAGGTGGAGCGGGGGGAGATGGTGGCCATCGTCGGGGCGTCCGGCGTCGGCAAGAGCACGCTGCTGCACCTGCTGGGCGGACTGGACCAGGCCGATGCCGGCCGCGTGAGCATCGGCCAGGTGGACCTCGCCACGCTCACCGACCAGGCGCTCGTGACGTTCAGGAACGCGCACGTCGGCTTCGTGTTCCAGTTTCACCACCTGCTGCCGGAGTTCACCGCCCTCGAGAACGCCGCGATGCCCCTGCGGATCGCGCGACGGCCGGTGGCGGACGCCACGGCCGCGGCGGCGGCGATCCTGGCGAGGGTCGGCCTCGCCGAGCGTCTCACGCATCGCCCGGGGATGCTGTCGGGCGGCGAGCAGCAGCGCGTGGCGGTGGCGCGGGCGCTGGTCATGCAGCCCGACGTGCTCCTGGCCGACGAACCGACCGGGGACCTCGATGAGCACACAGCCGAGGCCCTCCACGACCTGCTGCGCGGCGTGCACCTCGAGCGGGGCGTGACCTCGATCATCGCGACCCACAACCCCCGTCTCGCAGCAGCGTGCGACCGGGTCCTGCGGCTGGAGGACGGGCGGCTCCACCCGGCGTGAGCCGACGCGACG
>CAYLZN010000441.1:0-3658 GCA_964387935.1 uncultured Vicinamibacteraceae bacterium
GCCATCTTCGAGCGCGGCAGCCTCTGGCACACCGGGGTCATCGCGATCGGGGGCGACCACTTCACGAACGACATCGCCGTCGGGCTCCGGACGCCGGTCCCGGACGCGGAGCGCGTCAAGCGGCGGAACGGGTGCGCGCTGTCGGGCATGGTCGCCGAAGACGACACCATGGAGGTCGCCTCGGTGGGCGGCCGGAAGCCGCGCGTGATGTCGCGGCGGATTCTGGCCGACATCCTCCAGCCGCGAGCCGAGGAGATCTTCCACCTGCTGTGGGATGAGATCCGGCGCGCGGGCTTCGAGAAGTCCCTGCACTCCGGCATCGTGCTGACCGGGGGCGCCTCCATGCTCGAGGGCATGGCCGAGATCGCAGAGCAGATCTTCGACCTGCCCATCAGGCGCGGCAGCCCGAGCGGCCTCGGGGGCCTGGCCGATCACGTCAACAATCCTGCCTTCGGGACTGCGGTGGGCCTCGTGATGTATGCACATCGGACTCACCGCGCCCAACTCGAGCGGGCGGTCGGCGTGGGGACGCTCGGCCGGGTGGCCGGGCGGTTGCGGAGCATGTTCAGGGAGTTCATGGGCCTCTGATGAGCAGGGGCCATCCTCGACTGCCCGCAGGCAGTCCCGGGAGGGTTGGTGAGCGACGGGATTTTCGAATTGGGCAACCGCGGGGACCAGCGGGTCGAGACCACCGAGAACCGGCTTCGCCTGGCGCTCGCGGAACACGCGAACGTCGGCGCGCGCATCAAGGTGATCGGGGTAGGCGGGGGAGGCAGCAACGCGGTCAATCGCATGGTCCGCGCCGGCCTCGAGGGCGTCGAGTTCATCGTCGCCAACACAGACGTTCAGGCCCTGCAGTCGAGCCAGGCGCCGGTCAAGATCCAGATCGGGGCGCGACTGACGAAGGGCCTCGGCGCGGGGGCCGATCCCCACATCGGGCGCGAGGCCGCGTTCGAAGACACCGACAAGCTCATCGAAGCGCTCGAGGGGGCCGACATGGTGTTCGTCACCACGGGCCTCGGCGGCGGCACGGGCACCGGGGCCGCGCCGGTGATCGCCAGCCTCGCGTCGGAACTGAAGGCGCTGACGATCGCCGTGGTGACCAGGCCGTTCAAGTTCGAAGGGCGACGTCGGGCCGTGCAGGCCGAGCAGGGGCTGGCGGACCTGCACGAGCGCGTGGACACGGTCATCACGATTCCCAACGAACGCCTGCTCGCCACGATCGATCGCCGCACGCCGCTGCCCGAGGCCTTCGCGGCGGCAGATGACGTGCTGCGGCAGGCAATCCAGGGGATTTCCGACCTGATCCTCGTGCCGGGGCTGATCAACCTGGACTTCGCCGACGTGAAGACGATCATGTCGGGCATGGGGATGGCGATCATGGGCACCGGGATCGCCGAGGGCGAGGACCGGGCGATCAAGGCCGCCACGATGGCGATCTCGAGTCCCCTGCTCGAGGAGGCCTCGGTCAACGGCGCGCGCGGGGTCATCATCAACGTGACCGGCGGGACGGATTTCTCGCTGGTCGAGGTGAGCGAGGCCTCGTCGATCATCCAGCAGGCAGCGCACGAGGATGCCAACATCATCTTCGGCGCCGTCGTGGATCCGGCCATGGACGGGCGCATCAAGATCACCGTCATCGCGACGGGGTTCGAGGACCGGGCCCTCCGCTCCGGCCACACCAGCGCCTCGACGCCTGTGGACCTCCACAGCTTCGTCACCCAGCGGCACGGTGACGCGTTCGAGCGCCAGGCGGGCACGAAGGTCGCCATCGGGCGGCGGCCCGCGATCGAGTTGCCCGTCCTCCCGATGGCCCTGGCCGCCGGGAGCGACATCGTGGGCGACCCCGAATCGTCGCCGTTCGACGTGCCGGCGTTCCTGCGCCGGCAAAGCGAGGGGTGAGTTGCTACCATAGCCCAATGGCGCTCGACGAACGGTCGTTCTTCACCGAGACTCCGGAAACCCGGCCGGCACAGTACCAGTGCCCGAGGTGTCGCCGCACCAGCGAGTACACGATCCGCTGGGTCCGGCGCCGCAGGAAGGACCGGCTGCCGTCCGGGGCCGATGAACGGGACCGCGCCAAGTTCGAGAAGCTCCGCGACTACCTCCTGCGTGTGGACGACGAGGTGACCTGCAGGACGTGCGGCAAGAAGTTCGAGATTCCGTCGCAACACTCGCTGCTGTTCGTCGACCAACTGGCGGGCTTGCCCGACGACGAGGAACTCGAGCGCGAGATCGCCGAGGCATCCGGTGCGCCTGGGGCGGCCGCGACCGAGCGGCCACCCCTGCCCGCGCGGTTCACGCGGAAGTCGACCGGGTGGAAGGGGTGAGTCGCCGGGAGACGCGGAACCGCGTGGTAGACTGAAAAGACCCACGGCAGGCGGCTCTTTCGGCGTCGAAGCTGCAGCCGCTGCAGCGGCTCCACCGTGTGTGCGAGGGTGTTCACCGTGCCCGCCCTCGCGCCGAGCTCAGCCATCGTCCATGCGATCCAAGGATCTCGTTGCTCAGGCCCAGGCCCTGCTGGCTCGCGAAGTCGGGTTCGTGCAGAAACCCGCGACGGGTCGTCTGCGAGTGGCCCTTGCGTTCCCGAACACCTACTTCGTGGGGATGTCGAACCTGGGCTTCCAGACGGTGTACCGCCTGTTCAACGCGTTCGACCACGTCGTCTGCGAGCGGACGTTCCTGCCGCCGCGACAGGCACTCGCCGATCATCGGGCACGACGACTTCCGCTGATCACCCTCGAATCGCAGTCGCCGGTCCGCGAGTTCGATGTCCTGGCGTTCTCGGTGTCGTTCGAGTGGGACTACACGAACGTGGTGACCATGTTGCGTCTCGCGGGCGTCCCCGTGTACGCCTCGGAGCGAGACGAACGGCATCCGCTGGTCGTCATCGGCGGCGCCGTCACGTTCCTCAACCCGGAACCGCTCGCGCCGTTTGCGGATGTCGTGGCGGCCGGGGAAGGGGAGCAGCTCATTCCGGACCTCGTGGAGATTGCCGGGGCAGCCGGGAGCCGCGGGTCGCGGCTGCGCGACCTCGCGGAGCGCCGTGGTTTCTACGTCCCTTCGTTGTATGAACCGGCGTACGCCTCCGATGGCCGGCTCGAGACCCTCGAGCCGCGCAGCGACCGTGCACCAGCCGTCGTGCGCAAGGCCGCCGTCAGGACCACCGAGCGGCTGGACCCGCCCCACACCTCGATTTTCACGCCGGACACCGAGTTCGGGTCCCGTTTCCTCGTGGAGGTGGTGCGGGGCTGCGCCAACCTCTGTCGTTTCTGCTGGGCCGGGTACAACTACCTGCCTGTCCGGGCCTTTCCTGCGGAGAGGATTCTGTCTCTCGCCGAAGCGGCGCGACGCCACGCGAACCGGATCGGGCTCGTGTCCATCGCGCTCTGCGACCATCCCGACATCGAGAGGCTCATGGAGCGATTCGTCGAGATGGGGTATGGCATCAGCCCCGCCTCCCTGCGCATGGACGATCTGACCGACCGGATCGTCTCGCTGCTCGCTCGAAGCGGCGAGCGGTCGATCACGATTGCTCCCGAGACCGGGTCCGACCGCCTGCGTCGGGTCATCAACAAGACGGTGACCAACGACGAGATTCTCGATCGCGTCGAAGCGGTGTTTGCCAACGGGATCGAGAACCTGAAGCTGTACTACA
>CAYLZN010000442.1:0-3644 GCA_964387935.1 uncultured Vicinamibacteraceae bacterium
GGCGACCCCTCGGCGTCGGTGCGCGGGCAGGACCGCCAGGTTGTTGACGTGCAACTCGTCGAAGATCTGCCACACGGCACAGTAGCCGACGACCGTTCCACCCGCCCGGCAGACATAGAGCCGCGCCACGTCGGAGTTGCGCGCCTCCCACGTGAACATGTCCGCCGTCCAGGGATTCGTGAAGGAAGCCTGATCGACGGCCAGGATCCCCTCGAGATCCCGTTCGAGGTTCATCACCTCGATGACCAGGGGCGCGGACTCGTCTGCCATCAGGCGCGCTCCGGGCCTGCCGGCGCCCTCCGCAGCGCCATCGCGCGTTCCCGCGCGAGGACCGCGTCGGGCTTTCTCACGTAGAGCGGCCGGACGGCGTGTGGCGGCCCAGCCAGTCCGCGTGCCGCGAGTCGTCGCGCGATGGTGGCGACGTAGCCCGCGAGGAGTGGACGTGGGCACAGGTCCAGGTCCACCCCAGACAGGCCCTTCAGCACGTCGCCCTGTTCGCCCTCCACGTCGCCGACCACGACGAACGACTCCGCTCGTTCCAGCGTCTGCCAGCGCGTCGCCGTGGCTGGCGCGGAGCCCACCGAAGGACCCTCGAGCACGCGCCAGGACTCGCCGCCGTCGTCGCCGTCGACGTCGGTCTCGTAGAGCGCCGAGTACACCTCTCCGCGTCGGGCATCGGCCCATGCCCCGACGCGCAGCCTCGCGCACGACGGCTGGCGCGCCCGCGCCAGCTGGACGCCGTGGAGCGCCAGCGCCTCGAGCGCCGACACGCCGACCAGCGGCCGTGCCGTCGCCAACGCCAGGCCCTGCACCGTCGCGATGCCCACCCGGAGGCCGGTGAGCGAACCCGGCCCCGAGGCCACCGCGAAGAGTCCGACCTCTTCCACCGTCAGCCGGTGGGCAGCCAGGACCGCAAGCAACTCCCCCGGGAGGCGTTCACTCCACCCCCGGCCGACGTCACCCGCGCGCACATCCGCCCGTCCGTCCTCCGCGCTGAGCGCGACGCTGCCCTGGGGCGTCGTCGAATCGAGGGCCAACACGATCATCGGTCCGAGTGTAGCCGAAGTGCTCAGAACCCTCCTGCTATACTGCGGTCGTTTCGAATCCTCGATCCGCAGGCATGGCCCACGCTTCCCTACCGCCGGCGTCGCAGGCGACCCCGGCGATGCGACAGTTCCTCGAAGCCAAGCGGCAGTATCGGGACGCGATCGTCTTTTTCCGCATGGGCGACTTCTACGAGATGTTCTACGAAGACGCCCTCGTCGCGGCCCGCGCGCTCGACCTGGCACTGACGTCCCGGTCGAAGGACGTGTCCGGGGCGGCGATCCCGATGTGTGGAGTGCCCTTCCATGCGGCCGATGGGTACATCGCCCGACTGGTCCGGAAGGGCTACCGCGTCGCCATCTGTGAGCAGGTCGAGGACCCGAAGAAGGCCAAGGGCCTCGTGCAGCGGGCCGTCGTGCGGGTCGTGTCCCCCGGAACGCTCATTGATGCCTCCTATCTCGAGGCCCGGGAACCGGCGTTCCTCCTCACCCTGGCGCCCGGGGAGCCCGGTCGCGACGCGCGCCACGTCGCGATCGGCGCAGCGCTGATCGACCTTTCGACCGGCGATTTCTCGGCGGCCGAGTATCGTGACGAGGCCGCCCGCCAGGCACTCGCCGAGGAACTCACCGTGCTTCGGCCTCGCGAGGTGCTGTTGCCGACCGGGATCGAAGCCAGCGCCCTCGTCCCCGGTGGACTGCCGCCCGACACGCCGGTCACCAGGCTCGACCCCTGGGTCTTCGGCCTGGACGCGGCCCACCGGGCGCTTTGCGAGCAACTGCAGGCGAGCAGCCTGGAGGGCTACGGCCTCGACCGCCGCCCGCTCGCCGTGGTCGCCGCCGGCGTTCTCGTGCAGTACCTGCGTGACACGCAGAAGGCCGACCTCGCCCACGTGCGCTCGATTCGCTCCCGCGAGTACTCGGACGCCCTCGTGGTCGATGCCATGACGCTGAAACACCTGGCCGTCGTCGAAGGGGCCGACGGCGGCCGGGCCGGTTCGCTCCTCGAGCAGCTCGATCACACGCAGACGTCGATGGGCGGACGACTCCTGCGGGCCTGGCTCCTGCGGCCGCTGGCTCGCCTCGAACCGCTCCAGGATCGCCTCGACGCGGTTGAGGAACTTGCGTTCCGGACCACGGACCGCGGCAAGCTCCGCGACACCCTGAAAGCCGTGCACGATCTCGAGCGCCTCGTCTCGAAGGCGGCTCTGGGCACGGCGGGGCCGCGGGACCTCGTGGCCCTGCGCCAGTCGCTGGCCGCGGTGCCGCGCGTCCGCCGCCTGCTTCACGAGTTCCAGGCGCCTCTCGTCCGGAGCGTGCTCGGCGAACTGGACGAGCTCCCCGAGGTACGGGAAACCCTCGCGGCGACGCTGGTGGACGAGCCCCCCGCCCTCGCACGCGACGGCGGCGCGATCCGCGACGGTGTGGACCCGGAACTCGACGAGCTCCGTCTCGTCAGCCGGTCGGGCCGGGAACGGATCGCTGCGCTGGAAGAAGCGGAGCGGGCGCGCACGGGGATCTCGTCCCTGAAGGTGCGGTTCAACCGTGTCTTCGGGTACTACATCGAGGTGTCGCGCGCCAACCTCCACGCCGTGCCTGCGGACTACCAGCGCAAGCAGACCATCGCCGGAGGCGAGCGGTTCATCACGCCGTCCCTCAAGGAGTTCGAGGAGCGGGTCCTCGGGGCAGACGAGCGCCTCCTCGAGCGCGAGGTGGAAATCTTCGAGGCACTGCGTGGCCGCGTCGCCGCCGAGGCCCCGCGCATCCAGGACACCGCGCGCGCGCTGGCGACGTTCGACGTGCTGGCCGCCCTCGCCGAGGTAGCGACCCGCGCGAATTACATCAAGCCCCAGGTGCACGACGGCGACGAGTTCGTCGCCACTGAAACCCGCCACCCCATCGTCGAGCAAGTCTCCCGGGAGCCGTTCGTCCCCAACGACGTGCTGCTCGACGGCAAGGTCAACCAGCTCGTGATCCTCACCGGCCCCAACATGGGGGGCAAGTCGACCTACCTGCGCCAGGTGGCGCTGCTCTCGCTCATGGCCCAGACGGGGTCCTTCGTGCCGGCGAGGCAGGCCAAGCTGCCCGTCCTCGACCGGCTCTTCGCCCGCGTCGGCGCCTCGGACAACATCGTGCGCGGCCAGTCGACCTTCATGGTCGAGATGCAGGAGACCGCCCGCATCCTTCACAGTGCCACCTCGAGGAGCCTCGTCGTCCTCGACGAGATCGGCCGCGGAACGGCCACCTTCGACGGCCTCAGCCTGGCGTGGGCCGTCGCGGAGTACCTGGCCCGCGACGGCGCCGAGCGGCCGAAGACCCTGTTTGCGACGCACTATCACGAACTGACCGACCTGGCCGACAGCGTGCCGGGCGTCGTGAACGCGCACGTCGATGTGCGCGAGTGGAAGGACGACATCGTCTTCCTGCGCAAGGTCGTGACTGGACGATCAGACCGCAGTTACGGGATCCAGGTCGCCAGGCTGGCCGGCCTGCCTGGCGCGGTTGTCGAACGGGCGCGTGAGATCCTGACGGGGCTCGAGCGTGACGAGCTGACGCGTGGGGGACGGCCGTCGCTCAGCCCGACACCGCACGACCCCCCGACCG
>CAYLZN010000443.1:0-3576 GCA_964387935.1 uncultured Vicinamibacteraceae bacterium
GCGCGCACCGCGCAGCTCGACACGCTGGGCCGCTGGGGCCTCAAGACGCTCGGCGACCTCGCCGCCCTGCCGGCGGCCGAGGTCGCCGCGCGGCTGGGCGATGCCGGGCGCCGCTGGCACGCGCGCGCCCGCGGGCAGGACCCGCAGCCGCTCGTCAGCGATCGCGAGGACGCCCCGTGCGAGGCCACCCTCGAACTCGAGTGGCCCGTCGAAGGGCTCGAGCCGCTGTCCTTCGTCCTCGCGCGCGTGCTCGATCCGCTGTGCGCGAGGCTGCAGCGCGAGGAGCGCGGTGCAGCCGTCATCCACACGCGGCTGGACCTGGTCACCCGCACGGCCCACGAGCGGGCCCTGCAGATCCCCGCCCCCATCAACGACGCACGGGCCCTGCGCACGCTGATCCTGCTCGATCTCGAGCGCCATCCGCCCGGAGCCGGCATCGACCGTGTCACCGTGCGCCTCGATCCGGCGCCCGGCGTGCGCGTGCAGTTCTCGCTGTTCCGGCGACCGCTGCCGGCGCCGGATCAGGTGACGTCGCTGATGGCCAGACTGAACGCCCTCATGGGGGAGGGCCGGTGCGGAAGCCCCGTGCTCCTCGATACGCATCGCCCCGGCCGGTTTGCGATCGCGCCGTTCAGGCCCGAGGGCAGTCGTGAGCCGCACGAAGACCTCGGGTCGGATCGCGCGCACGGCCAGCCGCGTGCGGTGTTGCGGCGGTTCCGCCAGCCCGTGCCCGCCCGGGTGCGACTTCACGAGGATCAGCCCGTGCGCCTCGTCGCGGGGGGGGCTGGCGTGGGCAGTGGCACGGTCGTCGCGTGCGCGGGTCCCTGGCGCACGTCCGGCGGATGGTGGCGCGCGCACCATCCGGCCGGCGCCTGGGACCGGGAGGAGTGGGACCTCGCCCTGGCCTCCGGTCTCGTCTGCCGCGTCTCGCGCGTGCGTACCGACGACCGCTGGGTCATGGAGGGCATCTGGGACTGAAGACAGGGGATGGCGTACGGCGTACGGCGTACGGCGTATGGCTGGCGTACGGACGGGGCAGGGCGTACGGCAGGCGTACGAACGGAGCGGCGTACGGACAGACGGCGTACGGTGGCCTGCGACACCTCAGGCGCGAAGTCCTGTACCCGACGGTGTCCGTCTCCGTCCCGGGGTTGTTCTCGAGCGCACGCGGCACCCGGCACGGGGCACCTGGCACTGACAGGACCCCGTGTTTTGACGGATCAAGGTTAATGCCGGCGACCTGCGCTGAGAGAGTACGGCCTCCTTACGGTGAGGCGACGCACCACCGCCGTGCGTCGTCACTTGCCCCCGTACGCCGCCAGACGCCCTGCCCGGTCCGTACGCCCTGCCCGCCCGTACGCCGCCGTACGTCGTACGCCGTAAGCCGTACGCCGTACGCCCTCACTTCTCTTTCTTCACCGGCCCCGCCGGCTTCGCCGGCACCTTCACCGACCGGCCCTGCAACTGCTGCATCACCTCCGCCACGGCGCGCTCCAGTTGCGGATCCTGCCCCTGGATCACCAGCTTCGGATCGTTCTCGACCATGATGTCCGGATCGACGCCATACCCCTCGATGACCCAGTCGCCCTTGGCACTCGCGAGGCCGGAGAGCGGGATGAAGATCGTCCCGCCATCGACGAGCGGGCCGCGCGGCGAGATGCCCACCACGCCTCCCCACGACCGCCGTCCGATGAGGGGCCCGAGCCCCGCCTCGCGGAACATGTACGGGAAGATGTCCCCGTCGCTCGCCGAGTTCTCGTCCAGGATGGCGGCCATCGGACCGAGGAACACGCCGTCGGGATACGTGTTGCCCTGGTCGTCGGTCCGGCTGTAGTTGACGCCGAGCAGCGTGCGACGCAGGCGCTCGATGAGCATGCGCGACACGTTGCCGCCGCCGTTGGCGCGCACGTCCACCACGAGGCCTTCCTTGTGCAATTGTCCGTAGAAGCCCTTGATGAACTCCCGGAGCCCTGGCGCGCCCATGTCCGGGATGTGGAGGTATCCCAGGCGCCCGCCGGACAGCTTGTCCACCCGGGCGCGGTTGCGCGTCACCCAGTCGAGATAGATGAGGTCCTGCTCACTCGTGATGGGCGTGAACGAGACC
The DNA here is from genome assembly GCA_964387935.1 of uncultured Vicinamibacteraceae bacterium. Classification (GTDB taxonomy): domain Bacteria; phylum Acidobacteriota; class Vicinamibacteria; order Vicinamibacterales; family JAFNAJ01; genus CAYLZN01. The sequence continues at coordinate 2,105 of CAYLZN010000443.1, forward strand.
TTCCACGACCCTTCGGCGGCGGGCGTGCTGCTCACCGTCAGCTCGACGGGCCGATCGGCCTTGTGACGCAGCAGCCGGTACGGATCCTCGTCGGGGCGCAGCGACACGCCATCGATGGCGAGCACGTAGTCACCCGCCTTGACGTTCACCCCGATCTCGGTCAGCGGAGCCCGGTAGTTCGGCTCCTCGTTCTGTCCCCCGAAGATCTTCGCGAGGCGGTACTTGCCCGAGGCCCGATCCAGCTGGAACCGGGCGCCGGGCAGCGCCACGCGCGGCCGGGCGGGCATCTCGAAATCGCCACCCTCGACGTACGCGTGCTGCACGGTCAGCTCCGACACCATCTCGCTGATGACGTAGTTCAGGTCGGACCGGTGCGAGACGTGCGCGAGCCATGGCTCGTACTGCTTCCGCAGCGCCTCCCAGTCGTAGCCGTGCATGTTCGGAACGTAGAACCAGTCGCGGTACTGCCGCCACACCTCGTGGAAGATCTGCCGCCATTCCTCCACCGGCACGCGATCCACCATGAGGCCGGCGGTCGAGACGCCCTTCTTCGTGCCGCCGCCTCCGGGGGTGGCGTCGTAGAGCGTGAAGGCCGGCCCCGACCGCACCAGCAGCTTGGAGCCGTCCGCCGACAGCGCATATTGCCCCGCATCGTCGACCAGCGTCGTCTCCTTCCGGTCCTTGAGCGAGTAGATGCGGAGGGACGGTTTCCGATCGCTCTGCCGGCCGTAGTAGAACGCCGGGCCGACGACGTAGATCAGGTGGCCCTTCTTGGCTGAGAGGCCTCCGTAGTTGTCGCCGTCGAGCGGGACCCTGGCGACGCGCTGCCCGAGGCCGTCGAAGTCGATGGCGAGGACCTCGGCGCCCTTTGCCGCTTCCGTCGTTCGCTCGGCCAGCGTTGCCGCGTCGGCCTTTTCGTCCTTCGTCACCGTGACCTCGTCGCTCTCCGGCGGGAACGGGTGCTTGACGTCCTTGCGCAGCGCCATCGCAAAGATCCCCGTCGTCCGGGTGGTGGCATAGTTGAACTCGGCCGTCGAGATGAGCGGGGCGTAGTTGCGATCGCTGAGGTAGAAGAGGAAGTTCCCATCGGGATCCCAGGCCGGGTTCTCCGCGTTGAACTGCTCGTCGGTGATCCTGCGCAGGCGCCCGTCCCCGGCGCTCCAGATGTAGATCGCGCTGAAGCCGTTGGCGCCGGGCATGCTGAAGGCGAGGTGATGGCCGCGAGGGGACCAGGTGTAGTCGCGCACCTGGCCGCGCGGCGCGTCCACGACTTCCGTGAGCGCCTTCGTGTCGAACGCGTAGACGAAGATCCGGCCGTCCTTGTCGCTGAAGGCGATCCGCGTGCCGTCGGGCGCCCACTCGGGCTGATAGCGCATGCCCTTTCCGCCGCTGGTGAGCGCCTGCGGCGTGCCCGAGCCGTCCGCGCTGGCGACGTAGAGTTCCTCCTCGCCGGTGCGATCGGAGATGAAGGC
>CAYLZN010000444.1:0-3565 GCA_964387935.1 uncultured Vicinamibacteraceae bacterium
CGTCGAACTACCTGCCGCTCTCCGGGCGTCTCCCGCGCGACCGCGTCCGCCTGCTAGACGTGCTCGACGGCGCGCTCGGCGGCACAGTTCCCCTTCGCCAGGAATGGGCGCGGGGCCTGTGAGGCTGGCCGCGCGCCGCGCGCCGCAAGTCGCGGGCCGCACGTCGGGGACCGAGATCAACGTGGCCGCCGCTTCGGGGGTTCCGGGCAGAACCCAGGCTCGAACCCCTGGGCCCGTTCCCGCCGCGCCAGGGGCTCGTCGGATGGCCGGAGCACGCCGAGCCGGACCAGTTGCGGCCGGTACTCATAGCGAAGCTGGATCGTCGCCGCCGGGGAGGATTCGAGATCGAGGAACACCTGCTCGACAAGGTGGTCCGTCTGCCTGCCGATCCCGGTTGCGGCGTACTCGTCGGCTTCCGAACGCGCCGCCGCGCTCGCGGCCGCTGGCGCCGGCGATGAGGCCGGCCGCCCCTGACGGTCTTCCTGTTCGCGGGCCCGCCCGCCCTTGGCGTCGGCGGTGCCCGTCGGAGAGGCGGTGATGGGGGCCACGGCCTGAGATCGCTCTCTGAAGAACACGGCACTGATCACGCCGAGGTTGCGCGTCTGGCCGAGCGCCTCCCCGTAGGAGTCCTCTTCGGACGTGAAGAAGAACCGGCGCGCGTGCTGGCGGCTGGTCTGCCAGCCGCTGATGGTCACCGTTTCGTACGGGCCCAGGACCCACTTCCTGGCCTGGGCCGCCGACGTCCGGCGCGCATCGATGGAATTGAGACCATCCACGGAGAGCGCCACCGCGACCCGCCGATCGAGGGGATTGCGGAGTCGAAGGGCGTACTCGCGTCCCTTCAGCGCCTCGACGTATCGGGTCCCTCTCCACGAGTGAACCGGCAGCGCGCGGCCATCGACGATGACCTCCACGGTGAACAGGTCCGGGTGGCGGACCGCTCCGCCCGGTGCCGGCTGTGCGGATACGGCATCCGGCACGCCGGCGGTGAGGATGAGAAGCGCGGGCACGAGGCTGAACAGGCGAGGGATGACCATCGGGAACCTCCGTCTGAGCTTGGAACGGAGGACACCGGTGTTCTTGCAGCGGCACCAGCGCTGACGTCCCGCGTCTGGCTATCGGCTGCCGAATCGCCAGCCCAGCGCCGCGGTCACGCGGGTCACGGGTTCCGAGCCGATCCGGCCTTCGAAGGCCAGCGAGACGGTTGGGGCGAGCGCGACGCGGAGACCCCCGCCTGCCCCGCCCGTCCAGGAGGAGAACGAGTACAGTCCGGTTCCCACCGCGGTGGTCGTGTGAAGCCAGCCGGCCCCGCCGACGAGGTACGGGATGAAGCGGCCGCCAGACGCCAGGTCCCAGGACAGGATGGGCATGACGCACCAGTCGCGATCCTCGCCCGGTCCGCGCAGGTGGAGCACTTCCACGCCGACCCCCAGCCTTGGCGTGATCAGCGCGCTCACGGCGCCGCCGAGCACGGCGTGGTCGATCATCTCTTCATCGATGAAGCCGGCGTAGCCGACGATGAGATCGAGCTGCAGCACGCTGGCGGACGGCGCCGGCTGCTCCGCCTGACGGACCTGGGCGGTGGCCGGCGAGAGCAGGAGCGGCAGGAAGACCAGCGCGGCGGCGGCGGACACAAGGGCGCGGAATCGGTACGTCATCGGATGAACCTCGCCCGGGAATGTGCGAAGCGCGTCCGGATCGGCTCAACGCGCGCACGGCCCGCCCTGCGCCCTGTGCCTTGAGCCCTGTGCCTTGCGCCCTGTGCCTTGAGCCCTGTGCCTTGAGCCCTGTGCCTTGAGCCCGCTCTCGTCAGCGCTGGCCGGCCAGATACCCCGGCCTTGCCTTGACCGTGAGCCCCCGCCCTTTCACCCGCACCTCGAGGCGGTGCCAGCCGTCGCTGGAGACCGCTCGGGGGGAGTAGCTGACGAGGTAGCGCTGCCGGAACTCCTGGAGGACGGACACGAAGACCGAGCCCAGGTCTTTCGCGGACTCGACGCGAAGCCATCTCCCGCCGCTCTTTTCCGCGATGTCTTCCAGGAACTCGGTGCCCCGGGGTGCGCCGGCCGAGACCGTGTAGACGACCACGTCACTCCGTTTCGCGGTCTGCACGACCGCGTCGGACGACAGCCAGCTCGACGTGTCGACCCCGTCGCTGAACACGATCAACAGGCCACGGCCCACGTCCGACTCCCCGACCATCATGCCCGTGAACGTCGCGTCCACCAGCGCGGTGAGTCCCGACGGCACGGTCTGCCCCAGCGCGTCGCGCACGCGCTCGATGTCGCGCGTCAACGGCGCGCTCTGGACGACGGCGTGACTGAACATCAGCAGCGCCACCTGATCGTCTGGAGCGAGCGCGTCGAGCAGGCGGCCGCCCGCCTGACGGAGGTGCTCCAGCCGGTCACCGGTGACGCTCTCGCTCATGTCGAGCGCCAGGACCACGTTGAGCGGGATCTGTTCGAAGGTCGCGATGGTGACCTCCTGGGGCACGCCGTTGTCCAGGACCTCGAAGTCGCCGGGAAGCAGCCCGCGCACGGGCTGGCCTCCCCGCGTGACGAGAACGTCCACGCGCACCGCTTCGACCTTCGACGAGAATGTCGGCGCCTGCGCCGAAGCTCCGAGGGCGCATCCGGCTGCAAGCGTGATGGCGGCACCCCACCGCGGCCTCATGGCTGGGCCTCGCGCGCCACGCGGGCGCAGAGCTCACGAACCAGCGCATCTGCGGTCTCTCGAGGCAGCTCGTAGTAGGTCCACCAGGGATCCTGGCGTCGATCGAGGTCCGCAGGCAGGTCCAGCACCCCGCGAATGGCGCGGAGGGCTCCCTGCCGATCGCCGTGGCGGCGTGCCAGTTGGGCCTGCGCCAGGAGGGGAGACTGCGCGTCCGGGAAGAAAGTCCCTGCCCTCCTGTAGCTTGCCGCGGCCGCATCCTCGTGGCCGAGCGCCTGGTGGGCGTCGCCGAGGACCATATGCGCCAGGTACAGGGTCGTCGTGTCTCCAGACTCACCGATCACCCGTTCGAGTTCTGCGATGGCTTGCTGGTGCCGACCCAGCATCTCGATGGTGCGCCCGAGACGGACGCGGGCCGCCGCGAGGGCTGGCTCCAGTTCGACAGCCCGCCGGAACAGCGGCTCGGCGGACTTCAGGTGCGTCTCGGCAGACGCCACATCGGGTCGCAGGCCTGACGTGAAGGCAATCGAGCGAATGGCCTCCTGGATGCGGGCCGAGGAGAAACTCTCCTGGAGGCGACCGCTGGCATACGCGATCTCGGCGTCCCTGGGGAATCGCTCACGTGCCCACGTGAGGTGCGGCACCGACTCGGCGTACTCCAGCCTGCTGAGCAGGTATGCGGCGGTGGCACGCGCCCAGAGGCGCGCCGGCTCGCTCGCCGCGGGCGCCGGCCCGACGAGGTCGAGCAACCTCCGGCCGATGTCCCAGTGCTCGCTCCGCGTCTGGACGCCCTGGTACCGGCCGTCGGCGACGAGCACGCTGGAACGCACACCGCCGCGGCTCTGGAGGCGCATCGCGATGTCGGCGTGCAGCACGGCGCCTCGCGTGACGAGCCGGT
>CAYLZN010000445.1:0-3549 GCA_964387935.1 uncultured Vicinamibacteraceae bacterium
GGCCATCGTTGGTCGGAATGGCGCCCGCGCTCAGGCCGGAACGGTAGTACCAGTGGTATCCCTCGACCTCGAGACCTGCCCAGTACCCGAACACGTTGGCGCTCGACGAGGTGCCAACACAGGTGAACTCCGCTCCGGCAAGCCTCGCGACGGTCGAGTGCCGACCGTCCGCACCCACCACGACGCCTGCCGGAATCCGCAGCGTCCTGCCTGCGTCATCTCTGGTGATGAGGCCGCGAACCCGGTCGCCACCGCGCAGCAGGTCCGTGACGCGGGTGCCAAACAGGAACTCCGCGCCGGCGTCCTTGGCAAGGTCGACGAGCGCGCGGTCGAGGACCGTGCGGCGGGGAGCAAAGAGCGCGTCCACGCCGTCACGCGGTTTCACCGGCACCGTCACGGCCTCGCCGCTGTAGACGAACGTGGCCGATCGCACGGGCGGCGTGCCGGCGGCACGCAGCCGCGGCAGTACGCCCCATCGGGCGAGCTGCAGCACGCCAGCCCGCATCAGGGCGTGGGTGGACAGCGTATCGGTGCCGTACTGGCCGCGGTCCACCACCAGGACCCGGAGTCCCCCTCTCGCCAGCAGCAGCGCCGTGCCCGCCCCGGCCGGCCGTGCCCCCACGACGACTACGTCGTACTGTGATGCGACGTCCACACGCGAGGTCATGATCGTGCTCCTGTTGCGCCGGAGGAACGTCGAGAGGTGCTCGCTCAGCTCGGCAGCGTCAGCGCCGACGCCGTCGATGAAGGCCGAGTTCCGCCGCCGCAGGAATTGGAGGCCGATGACGTAGAGCCCCGGTTCGGAGGTCACCCCACCCCGATGGCGAATCTCACCTCGCTCATCGGAGACGGGCACGCGAAGCCAGGAATAGTCGCGACGGAAGCCCGTGGCCCAGATCACCGTGCCTACACCCGCGCGCCGGAGGTCCAGGCTGGTCTCGGCGCCAGCGAAGCTCAGACAGATGGGTTCGAACGGCTCGCCCGGCTCTGCGTCGATCGCCTGCCGGGCAGCGAACTCGTCGATCCGGTGCAGCAGGCTGGCCAGCTTGACGTCCGCGGCCGCGGTGGTCGCCACGAGGTCATCGGCGAATCTGGCGACGTCACCCTCGAAGTCCATGAGGCGCCCGACGATGCGCACCCCTCGGGCGCGGAGATGCGCCAGGTCCAGGGTCCGGCACGCGGGATCGCCGATGAGCTGCAGCGAGGGCTGCTCGCGGGAAATCCCCACGTCGTAGACCTGATCCGCCCACTCGCGGAGCACGCCCATGCGATCGAGCCACCACAGGATGTCGTAACCGCGGTACCGACGTGGCAGCCGGGTGTGGTGGCCCACGGCGAGCGTCACGTCGCGACCTGCCGCGCTGAGCTCGTCAGCCAGTTGAATCCCGGACGCGGAGGCCCCGACGACGAGCACGCCGCCCTCTGGCAGTTGGGAGGGCCGTCGATAGGCCGTCGGCGCGAGCTGCAGGATGCCCCCGGGCACTCGCGTCGCCACCGCCGGGACGCTCGGCCGGTCGCAGTAGCCGGTGGCGACCACGACGGCGCGCGTCTCCCATGCCCCCTGCGTGGTCTCGAGGTGGAACCCACGCCCCCCTCGCGCGACCGACGTCACGGTGACTCCGCGCTGGACGGGCGCCGCGAACGAATCCGCGTAGCGCTCGAAGAGGGTCACGACCTCGGGCATGGTCATGTAGCCGTCGGGGTCGGGACCATCGTAGGCAAACCCTGGCAGCCGGCTCTGCCAGTTGGGCGTGAGCAAGCGCAGGGAGTCCCAGCGCTCGCTCCGCCACCGCTCCCCCACGCGTCCCCGTTCGAGCACGACATGATCCACGCCGCGATCGGTCAGGCAGCGGCTCATCGCGAGGCCCGCCTGGCCCGCGCCGATCACGACGCAGTCCGCGTAGTGCATGGCCCTACCCTGCGTTGACGTCGATCTGGACGGGCACGCCCTGCGTCAGCACGTCGAACACCGCGGACCGGGCCTTCGACTGCTCGACGATCTGCCTGAGCTTCTCGGCGGGTGCGTCGCCCCTGATCGTGAAGGTCGCCCGGATGTTCTCGTAGCCGTTCCGCACCTCGTTCGACAGGCCGAGGATGCCTCGCAGGTCGATGTCGCCCTCGACACGGGACTCGACCTCGGTGAGCGTCACGCCGCGGGCGGCGGCGATGTTGGCGATGCCGCTCGTGATGCACGCGGCGAGTCCGTAGAGCAGGTACTCGACCGGAAGGGGCGCGTGATCGGTCCCCACGAGGACGGCCGGATGGTCGGCCTCCAGCGTGAACACGCGCCGGTGCGTCTGCTCCCCACCGGCGCCAGCAAAGGTCTCGATGCTGCCCCGGCTGTGCGTGCCGGACACCCACCGGTTGGTGGCGCGGAACTGGAACTTCGCCAGCGGCGGGTTCGCCGCGACGGCATTGATCGTCGCAAACAGGTTGGGGGTGTCCACCCCGTTGAGGGGGGCGCGGGCCTTGGCGGGTTCCTGGACGCTGGTCTGTGACATGTGCAATCTCCTCTACTGGTGTCATCGAAAACGGGAGGAGAGAGCCGCCACGAAGGGCTAAGAGCCGGCTCGGGGCGCAGGGCTCAGGGCGCAAGGCTCGAGGCGCCGGGCTCAGGGCGCCAGGGCCGGGTCAGCCGGCGAGCAGGTCGTTTCGCACCGAACGGTGGAGGAACAGGCGGGCCTTCTGCCAGCTGCGTTCGACGGTCCGCTCGGACACGCCCTTCATCGCAGCGATTTCGGGCACCGAGAACCCACAGAAGAACTTCAGGTCCACGATGTCGGCCAGCACCGGCTCGACGTCGGCCAGTTCGTCGAGCGCCGCGGCCAGCGTGGTCAACTCCGTGCCGTCGGCCAGCGATTCGACGACCTCCGTCCGGATGGAGGTGAGCTCGAACTGGCCGCCGCGTTTCTGCGCCTGACGGCTGCGCGCGTAGTCGATGATCAGCCCGCGCATGACGCGGGCGGCGTACGCCATGAAGCGCTGTTCGTCCGGGAACCGGTCCGGGGAGTGCTTCGACAGGTCGAGGTAGGCCTCGTGCAGGAGGCTCGTCGCGCCGAGGCTGACGCCCCAGCCGTGCCGGGCCAGCTCGCGGCGGGCGATGCGGTGCAACTCGGTGTAGAGGGCCGTGAACAGGGACTCCGCTGCGGCGGGCTCCCCCCGTTCCGCGGCCTCGATGAGCGCGGGCAGCGACTGTTCCATGTGACGGTCGGACCGCTGAGTGTACTCCCGCCTTCGGCCCCGGGCAAGGCAGGGTAAGATCGACGCACGTTCAAGCGATGCACTACGAAGGCCCCCTGTTCCGACCGCCGAGCGAAGCCGACGCCTTCATCCTGCAGGCGACGATTGGCTGCTCCTGGAATGCCTGCACGTACTGCGACATGTACCGCTCGAAGCGATACCGCGTGCGCGACACGGCGGACGTGCTGGCGGACATCGACGAGGCCAGGGCGGCGTGCGGCGACGCGATCAGCAAGGTCTTCGTCGCCGACGGTGACGCCCTCGCCATGGATCTGACGCAGTGGGAACCGGTCCTCGTCGCGTGCCGGG
>CAYLZN010000446.1:0-1532 GCA_964387935.1 uncultured Vicinamibacteraceae bacterium
CAGCCGCTTCAACATCTGGGTCGACCAGGAGGACCCGATCCTGATCGACACGGCCGTGTCGACCACGATCGCATCGACCAACGGCGTGCCACTCATCGGCGAACGGGCGATGTGGTGGCCCGGGCCGACCGCGCTCACGTGGGCCGAGGCCCACAACTCCGCCGGCAGCACGAGCACCGGCACGGCCTGGGTGATGGCCGAGGGCGAACAGGGCCTGTCGCGCCAGACCGAGACCTACATTCTCGTCGCCAACACGTCCCCGTTTGACGGAACAGCGCGCGTGACGCTCCTGTTCGAGGACGGGACGACGACTCAACGAGAGTTCCCGCTGCTGCCCAACAGCCGCACGAACGTCGCTGTCGGCGCCGAGTTCCTGGACGCGGCCGGCCGCCGCTTCGGCGCGGTCGTCGAAAGCGTCGGTGCGATTCCGGCGCAGATCGTCGTGGAGCGCGCGATGTACTCCAACGCTGGCGGCGTCACCTGGGCCGCCGGCACCAACGCGCTCGCGACGAAGATGAGGTGAGGGTGGGCACTGCGCCCGCCTTGGCGTGACACTCCGTGACACGCGCCCGTGCGTCCCGCGGTATCATCCCCGAGCCCCCAGCCCGCGGACCGTGCTGGTTGGCCACGAGGAGGTTCACGCTGATGCGCCGTGCCGCCCGATCCCTCGCGCTCGTTCTCGTCGTCCTCACCCTTGCCGCCGGGACCGTCCAGAGCCAGGCCCCGCCCAGGGCGACGTCGCCACAGCAGCAGTTCGGCCACGAGATCGGTGCCGACTACGTGCTCCCGAACTACACGCAGCTCGTGGAGTACTGGCAGAAGCTGGACCGCGAGTCCGACCGCATGCAGCTCGTCGACATCGGCAGGACGGCCGAGGGACGGTCGCAGTACATGGCCATCCTTACCGCGCCCGAGAACTTCAAGAAACTCGATCGCTACAAGGAGATCGCGCGGCGCCTCACGCTGGCCGAGGGGCTCACCGACGACCAGGCCCGCCAGCTCGCGGCCGAAGGCAAGGCGGTCGTCTGGATCGACGGGGGCCTTCACGCCACCGAGGTCCTCGGGGCGCAGCAGCTCATGGAGCTCGTGTATCAGATGGTGAGCCGCTCGGATCCGGAGACCCTCCGCTTCCTGAGAGATGTCATCATCCTCGCGGTGCACGCCAACCCGGACGGCCACGAGCTGGTGGCCAACTGGTACATGCGGGAGAAGGAACCGACGAAGCGGTCGACGGGCGGCATCCCGCGCCTCTACCAGAAGTACATCGGCCACGACAACAACCGCGACTTCTACCTGAACAGCCAGGCGGAAACCATCAATATGAGTCGCGTCCAGTACCGCGAGTGGTTCCCGCAGATCATCTACAACCACCATCAGACCGGGCCGACCGGCACGGTGCTGTTCGCGCCGCCGTTCCGCGACCCGTTCAACTACGTGTACGACCCGCTCGTGCCGGCCGGCGTCGACCTGGTCGGCGCGGCCATGCACAACCGCTTCATCGCCGAGAACAAGCCGGGCGCGACGATGAGGCG
>CAYLZN010000446.1:1542-3545 GCA_964387935.1 uncultured Vicinamibacteraceae bacterium
TTCCGCTCGGCGTGGAGGCCGTGGGCACGGCGATGCACAGCCGCTTCGTGGGGGAAGGGAAGCCCGGCAGCACGATGCGGTCGGGGGCGTCCTACTCGACCTGGTGGAACGGCGGCCTGCGGACGACGGTGTACTTCCACAACATGATCGGCCTGCTCACCGAGACCATCGGCAATCCCACGCCCATGGCCATCCCGTTCGTGCCGCAGCGCCAGTTGCCGTCCGGAGACCTGCCCTTCCCGATCACCCCGCAGCCGTGGCATTTCCGGCAGTCGATCGAGTACTCCCTCACGGCCAATCGCGCCGTGCTCGACGTCGCGTCGCGCTATCGCGAGACCCTGCTGTTCAACATCTACCGCATGGGGCGGAACTCCATCGACCGCGGCAGCACGGACACCTGGACGGCGTCGCCGTCGCGCCTGGACGCGGTGAGGACCGCGATCGCCAAGGATCAACCCCGTGACGAAGGGCCCGGGTTCAACCCGTCGGCGGTGCCCGGCGGCTTCTCCTCGGCGGCTCCAGCGAAGTACTTCGACATGCTGCGCGACCCCGCGCGGCGCGACCCGCGGGGCTACATCATCCCGGCGAACCAGGACGACTTCCTGACGGCCACGAAGTTCGTCAACGCGCTGCTCAAGTCCGGCGTGACCGTCCATCGGGCCACCCAGCCGTTCCAGGCCAACGGCCGTGCCTATCCCGCCGGTTCGTTCGTGGTCAAAACGGCGCAGGCGTTCCGGCCACACGTCCTCGACATGTTCGAACCCCAGGACCATCCAAACGACTTCCAGTACCCGGGCGGCCCGCCCATCCCTCCCTACGACAACGCAGGCTACACGCTCGCCTACCAGATGGGCGTGGCCTTCGACCGCGTGCTGGACGCTTTCGATGGGCCGTTCGAGCCCGTGCCGGATCTGGTCACGGCAGCGCCGGGGCGCGTGGAGGAAGCGCCCGGCACCGCCGGCTACCTGTTGAGCCCGCACGTGAACGACGCGTTCGTCGCGGTCAACCGCCTGCTCAAGAGCAACGCCGAGGTCTATCGAGTACCTGCGGACACCAAGGTCGGTGCCGCCTCGCTTGGGGCCGGAGCGTTCTTCGTTCCCGCCAGCGCCTCCTCGACGACGCTGGTGAAGGAGCTCGCGCGAACGCTGGGCCTCGAGTTCCACTCGGCGCCGGCCCGGCCGACGGGCGACCTCGTCAGGCTCCGTCCCGTGCGCGTCGGGCTCTGGGACCGCTACGGCGGCTCGATGCCCTCCGGCTGGATTCGCTGGCTGCTCGAGCAGTTCGAGTTCCCGTTCGAGGTGGTGTTTCCTCCGGCGCTCGACGCCGGCAACCTGGCGAGCCGCTTCGACGTGCTGATCTTCCCCACCGAGGCGATTCCCCAGCGCGACGGCGAGCGCCGGGGCTTCTTCCTCGACCAGTCCCCCTCGGCGGCGTCGGTGCCCGAGGAGTGGCGGGCGCGGATGGGCCCGACGTCGGTGGCGAAGACCGTGCCGCAGCTCAAGGCGTTCGTCGAGGCGGGAGGCACGCTCATTGCCATCGGCAGCTCCACCAGCGTGATTCGCCACTTCGGCCTGCCGTTCGACAACGCGCTCGTGGAGCGCACCGCCGCCGGCGAGCGCGACCTGCCCCGGGACAAGTTCTTCATCCCGGGCTCGGTGATGCGCGTCGCCGTCCAGCACACCCATCCGCTCGCCTGGGGCATGGGGCCGGAGGCTGACGTGTTCTTCGACGAGAGTCCGGCGTTCACCCTGTCGCCGCGGGCCCCGTTCACGGGCGCCCGGGCCGTGGCCTGGTATCCCGGGGCCTCGACGCTGCGCAGCGGGTGGGCGTGGGGGCAGCACTACCTGAATGGAGCGGTTGCGGCGGCAGAGGCCCCGCTGGGCCGAGGCCGGGTGCTGCTGTTCGGGCCCGAGATCACGTTCCGCGGGCAGCCGCACGGCACGTTCAAGTTCCTGTTCAACGGCATCTACTATGGGCCGACGACGTCTGGGCGGCCACCTGAC
>CAYLZN010000447.1:0-3534 GCA_964387935.1 uncultured Vicinamibacteraceae bacterium
GCGTGTTCGAGTGTCGGCTCCCGGAGGCCGCGGACCGCCACCCCGCCGCCGGGGCTCAAAGCTCAGGGCTCAGGGCTCAAAGCTCAGGGCTCAAGGCTCAAGGCTCGGGGCTCAGGGCTCAAGGCGAGTGCCAGGCCCTTGAGGATGACGTCCCGAGTCTTGTGCGCGATGCCGTAGCGCTCGAGATCCTCCGGCGCCGCCACGACGACCTCCGACGCGTCGGAGCCGGGCGCGAGGGTTCCCCCTACAGGTCGGCACACGTAGTCGATCAGCACGTAGTGGTAGACGACGCGGCCCTGCTCGTCCTCGTGGATCCGGTCGAGCACTTCGATGACCGATCCCACCTCGACGTCGAGACCCGTCTCCTCGCGGACCTCGCGCGCCACGCACGCGGCCAGCGTCTCGCCGACTTCAACCCCGCCGCCAGGCAGGCTCCACCGCCCCGCGAGCGGCTCGTTCTTCCGCCGGACCAGCACGACGCCCGCCTCGGCCACGACCACCGCACCGACGGCCGCCACGGGGCGCTCGGGATAGGCTCGCGTCATTCGCCCAGCACCTTGACGATGACCCGCTTGCGCCGCTGCCCGTCGAACTCGGCGTAGAACACCTGCTCCCAGGGGCCGAGGTCGAGATCACCGTTCGTGATGGGCAGGATGACCTGCTGGCCCATGATCGTCCGCTTCAGGTGGGCGTCGGCGTTGTCCTCGCCCGTCTGGTGATGGCGATACGCCAGCCCACTCGGCGCCAGCTTCTCGAGCCAGACCTGAAAGTCCTCGATGAGCCCGCCTTCCCAGTCGTTGACGTACACGCCGGCGGTGATGTGCATGGCAGAGACGAGGACGAGCCCTTCCCGGACGCCACTCGTCTTGACGGCGGCGCGCACCTCATCGGTGATGCGTACGAATTCCTGGCGTGTCTTCGTGTTGAACCAGAGGTACTTGGTGTGGGAGTGCATAGGAGCGGGCTCGGGGCTCAAGGCTCGGAAAGGCTGAAGCGACGGGCCCACTATTATTACCCCTGATCCGAAGTTCGGCGTGCGCCGTACGCCGCTTCACAACACCAGGCTCGCCTGGGCGTTGAGGTCCAGGGACGCGCGGACGCCGAGGTGGTACTGCCGCAGGCCAGCGGCTGCGATCATCGCCGCGTTGTCGGTCGAGAGCGCGAGGCTCGGGAGGAACACCGGCAGGCCCCGCGTCTCCCCGCGCGTCAGGGCTTCGGCCCTCAGCCGGCTGTTGGCCGACACGCCTCCGGCAATGCCCACGCTTCGCGCCCCGAACCACTCCGCGGCGTCGAACAGGCGGTCGAGCAGCGTCTCGACAACGACCCGCTGGAAGCTGGCACACACGTCGTCGATTTCCCCGTCCGGCAAGGGTGCCTGGCCCAGGGCCTCACGACGCTTCGTGACGTGCCGCAGCACCGCCGTCTTCAGACCGCTGAAGCTGAAGTCCGTGCGGAACTGCAGCGCCTTCGCGAACGGCCCCTGCAGACCGGTCACGGGTCCCTGGACACGGTCCGGGTGCGTGAGCCGTGTCATGGGCAGCGCGACCGCCCGGTCGTTGCCGACGCGCGCCCGACGGTCGACAATGGGACCGCCTGGGTAGCCGAGGCCGAGCAACTTGGCCACCTTGTCGTACGCCTCGCCGGCCGCATCGTCGCGCGTCCGGCCGATGAGTCTGTACGACCCCTCGGTTTCCACCTGGTAAAGACTGGTGTGTCCCCCGGACACGACGAGCACGATCAGTGGCAAGGGCAAGGGACCGTTGTGAAGGACCAGGGACTCGATGTGTCCGGCGAGGTGGTGGACTGGTACGAGCGGCAGGTGATGCACCGCGGCCACGGACTTGGCGAACGCGACGCCGACCAGCAGCGACCCGATCAGCCCCGGTCCCTGGGTGACCGCGACAGCCCCAAGGTCGGCCCACGTGATGCAGGCATCCGCAAGAGCGCGCTCGACGACGCCGCAGATGTCGCGGAGGTGCTGACGTGAGGCGAGCTCGGGGACGACCCCGCCCCACTCGCGATGGATCTCGACCTGCGACGCAATCACGCTGGATCGGATCTGCCAGGGCCGGTCTCCGCCGTCCACCTCCTCGACCACGGCAGCCGCAGTCTCGTCGCACGAGGTTTCGATGCCGAGGACGAGCATCATCAGTTCCCAGTTCCCAGTTCCCAGTTGCCAGTTGCCAGTTGGCAGTCGGCTCAGTTCATGACGCGGCGCAGGCTCTCGTCGAAGGGCGGGCGGAGGATGCCGCGTTCGGTGATGATGCCCGTGACGAACCGGTGCGGCGTCACGTCGAACGCCGGGTTACGGACGCCCGCGCCCGCGGGAGCGAGTTGCGCGGTCCCGACGTGGGTCACCTCCCGGGCCGGTCGTTCCTCGATCGGGATCCCCGTCCCGTCCGGCGTCGCGAGATCGATCGTCGAGCGGGGTGCGGCGACGTAGAACGGGAGGCCGTGCTCCCTGGCCAGCACGGCCACGGTGTAGGTGCCGATCTTGTTGGCCACGTCGCCGTTGGCGGCGATGCGGTCCGCGCCGACCACGACGAAATCGATGGCGCCCTCGCGCATGAGCGCGCCCGCCATGTTGTCGGTGATCACGGTCGTCGGGATGCCGTCGCGCACGAGCTCCCAGGCGGTGAGCCGCGCGCCCTGCAGGAACGGCCGCGTTTCGTCCGCGTACACTTCCCGCAGCTTCCCTCGTTCAGCCGCTGCCCGGATGACGCCCAGCGCCGTCCCGTAGCCGGCTGTCGCCAGCGCGCCGGCGTTGCAGTGGGTCAGGATGCGCGCGCCCTCCGGCACCGCTTCAGCCCCGTGCGCGCCAATCGCGCGGCAACTCGCCACATCGTCATCGTGAATGCGGTCGGCTTCCCGCTCCAGGGCGGCGGCGATCTCCTGCGCAGAGGCGCCGGCTTGTGCCGCTGCGGCAAACGCGTGCCTCATGCGCTCGATCGCCCAGAACAGGTTGACGGCGGTGGGCCGTGTGGCCGCGAGCGTGTTGCACGTCTTCTGGAACTCGGCAGCGAACTGCCGTGTGCCCTTGGCGGTGCTCCGGCGCATGGCGAGCGCCAGACCCATCGCGGCCGCGACGCCGATCGCCGGCGCGCCCCGGATCACCATCGTCTTGATCGCTCGAGCCACGTCGGCGCCGGAGCGGCAGCGAACGTACACTTCCTGGGTGGGCAGCTTGCGCTGGTCCACCATGACGATCTCGCCGTCCTGCCACGCAATGGTCGGAAGCATGCTGCGCCGATCCTACCCGAGGAAGCGCCCGTCGAAGGGGTGCGGGAGCAGATCCGACAGGCGGTGGCGAGCCGTGATGTCCGCCAGGTTCGCGAGGACCACCTCCAGGTCGCCGCCGAACTCCCAGAGGATCTGACGGCAGGGCCCGCACGGCGGCGTCGGCTCGACGGTGTCGGCGACGACGGCGACGCGGCGGAACTCGCGATGGCCTTCCGACACGGCCTTGAACACTGCGACGCGTCGGCGCAGAGCGTGAGGCCGTAGGTGGCGTTCTCGATGTTGCAGCCGGTGATG
>CAYLZN010000448.1:0-3500 GCA_964387935.1 uncultured Vicinamibacteraceae bacterium
CGTCGTCGCGCCAGGCGCGGAGGATCGCTCGCGCGAACGCCCCGACGGCTGGGGCCGTCCCGAACAGGCCCGCGTGGCCCGCGACGCCGCCGAGGGCCCACGCGTTGCGATCGTGCACCTCGCCGGTCAGCACGCGACCCCGCCACTTGTCGAAGCCGGTCGGAGCGACGCGATGGCGCCAGGCGGGTGGAGGCCTGAACGCGACCTCCGGGATGCCCAGGTCGGCGCCCATGGCCTCGAACTGCTCGTCGAGTCCGCTGCCGGCGGCATCGGCGACGAGGAACCCGAGGAGGATGAACCCGAGGTCGCTGTACACCGACTGCGTGCGCGGTTCGTACTCGAGCGGCGTGGCGCAGATGGCCGGCTCGAACTCCGCTCGTCCCGCGCAGTCGTTGTAGAAGGGCAGGTGGGCGGTCAGTCCGGCCGTGTGCTCGAGCAGGTCTCGGACCGAGGCTGCCGCACGGTCTGCGCCCCGCCACGCGGGCAGCCAGCGATCGATGCGATCGTCGAGTCGCAGCCGGTCGCGCTCGACGAGCTGCATGACCGCGGTGGTCGTCGCCATGGGCTTGGTGAGCGACGCCAGGTCGAAGACCGTCTCGGGGCTCGCGACCGGGGCACCTTCACCCTCGTGCAGCCGTCCCACCGCGTGTCGCCAGATGACGCCGGTCTGGCGACCGACCTCGGCGACGGCGCACGGGAAGGCCCGCGCGGCCACCCCGTCTGCGAGCACACGCGAGGCCGCCGAGAAATCCTGAGCGGACATGTGTGCGCGGAGCGGTCAGCCGGCCGTGCGCGCGTCGAGGTCGCGGTCCAGCACCCTTGCCGCCAGGATGCCGCAGAGCAGCGTCGTCAGGGATCCGATCAGCACGTACCACTGCCACGTCACGCCGGTGAACAGCTTCACGGCGAGCATGACCGACGCGCCGAAGACGATTCCGGCAATCGCGCCCCGCTCGCGGACGCGCGGGGCGAAGGTGCCGAGCAGGAAGACGCCAAGGATGACGCCGTTGGTGAACGACGCGATGCCGAGCACCTCGTCGACCACCCGGCTGGAGAGGCGGATGGCCACGACAGCCACCACGACCTGCAGCACGCCCCAGGCCGCCGTCAACAGTCGCGAGACCTGCAGGTAATGCGCGTCGGAACGGGTGCCGCCCGTGGCGGGCAGGTAGAAGTCCGCGAGGGCCGTCGCCGCCGACGAGTTCAGCGAGGACGACAGCGTGGACATCGCCGCCGCGAAGATGGCGGCGATCACGAAGCCGACGGCGCCCGATGGCAGGTGACCGACGATGAACGTGGGGAAGATGCGATCGGTCTGCGGTTGTCCGTTGACCAGGAACGCGGCGGCCTCGCTGCTGCCCGCTCCCGCGTAGAAGACGAAGAGCATCACGCCGATCAGGAGGAACAGCGCGAACTGCGCGAGGATGAACGCGCCGCTCGTGAGCAGGGCCGCGCGGGCGTCACGCGCCGAGCCGCTGCACAGGTAGCGCTGCACCATCAGCTGGTCCGTCCCGTGCGTGGCGGTGGTGAGGAACGCGCCGCCGACCACACCGGACCAGAAGGTATAGCTGCGGGTCACGTCCCACTGGAAATCGAACACGCGGAACTTCGACGTTTCCGCGGCGACGCGGGTGACCTCCGTCCAGCCGCCCGGGATGCGCTCCAGGAGGACCCAGGCGGCCAGCACCGCGCCGAGGAGGTAGATGACGAGCTGCAGCAGGTCCGTCCAGATGACGGCGGCCATGCCGCCCAGATACGTGTAGACGATCGTGGCTGCTCCCATGATCAGGATCGCGACCACCAGCACGGCGGTGACGGGATCGAGCCAGGGCAGCAGTCGTCCCACGGCCGCCGTGAGGCCCGCCTGCGAGGTGAGGAGCGCCGCGAGCACGAGGGCCGTCGCGAACAGGCGGAAGCCGTCCGCCAGGGTCCGGGTGGTCAGGAACAGTCCGGCCGCGAGCCGTTTCACGCTCGACCCGAAGCGCTGGCCGAGCAGTTGATAGACGGTGAGCAGTTCGCCCTTGAAGTACGCCGGCACGAACAGCACGGTCACCACCACGCGGCCGATGAGGTATCCGAAGACCAGCTGCAGGAACGTGAAGTCCTTCGAGTACGCGTATCCCGGCACGCTGATGAACGTCACGGTGCTCGTCTCCGTGGCGACGATCGAGCCCATCACCGCCCACCACGGGACACGATGGCCGGAGACGAAGTAGTCCTTGACCGTGCGATGCGAACTCGAGAACCACGCCCCGAGGGCGATCGAGGCCAGCAGGTAGAGTGCGACGATGACGAGATCGATGGCGTGCATGCCGGGCGGGCGAGTCAGCGCGCGTCGGCAGCGCCCACCGCTGCGCCCTCGAATGCCGAGCGGCGAATGGTGTCGAGGTAGGCGCCGGCGCCGCCGGCCGCGAGGGTGTCGTACGAGAACAGGGCGATCCCCCGGGCGCCGACGGCACGAGCCGCGGCGATGTGCGCCACGGTCTGTTGAGCCGGCAGGCGGTATGCGCCGATCCCGGCCCAGATGACGGCGGGCGGACTCACACGCACCGCGTCACGGATCTGCGTGCGGAATGTCTCGAGTTCGGTGGTGTACGCCATCGGGCACAGCACGTCGAGCAGCCCGGTCTCGGCCCAGAGCTCCCAGTCCTGCAGTCGGCTCGCCACGGCCGTGCGGGCGTCGGGAAACACGGCCGCGCTGACGACGAGCGCCGGCCTGGCGGCCCTGGCGGCGGACCGCACGCGCATGATGAGCGTGGTCAGGCGCGATCGTCGAAACGCCGCCCACGCGTCGGGGTACGCATCCACCCACGCGAGCACGTCGTCAGCCGCGCGCGCCGTGAGCTCCGCGCGCCGCGGTGAGGGCAGGGCCGAGCCCTGGGACAGGGCGAACTCGCGGAGCGCCAGTCGCGAATGATCGAACTCCGCGTTCGGGTAACGCACGTAGTCGAGGTGAAGACCGTCCACCGGATAGCGCGTCACCAGGTCGGCGATCACGGCCACCGTGTGGTCCACGGCGGCCGGCACGACCGGCGACAGGAACAAGCCCTCCACGTCCTCCGCCTGCTGCCGGGTCCACCGCGCCAGCTTGCCGAGGTACCCGGGCCCTCGCGCCGACTGCACGGCGAGGTCGGCGGCCAGCGCGCGCGGCACCATGAGCCACTCCGGGTGCCTGTTCACCACATGCGCGGGCGCGGTGGGCAGCATGTTCGCCGAGGCGACGAGGTTCACGTTGACCCACGCATGCACCTCGAGACCCGCTGCGTGCGCCTCGGTGAGGACCATGGCGAGCGGGTCGAAGGTCGCGGGCTGTGTCGCGAGCACGTGGGCGCGCGGCTCCGACGCTGCGCGGTAGTAGGCGTCGCCCCGGCCTCGCACCTGGACCAGCAGCGTGTTGAACCCGTTGGCCACGGCGTGCGCGACGACGGCACTGATGGACGCCGGGGTGGTGAGGCTGTCGCGGACGACCCAGAGGGCGCGGGTTTCGGCGTCGTCGGTGA
>CAYLZN010000449.1:0-3487 GCA_964387935.1 uncultured Vicinamibacteraceae bacterium
GTCGGGGCTGCGGCTGGGCCGAGCTCTGAGCACGCCGCGCGAGCGTCAGTCGACAAACGGCACCACAGGCGCCGACAGGCGCGGAGTATCGGAGGCCCTCGTGATTCGTGCAGCCATGGTTGCCCTGTGCCTGGGGCTCGCGGCCGTCCAGGGCGCCGCGGGCGGCCAGCGAGCGGTGAGCGGAGCGCTCGCCAACGATCTCGTCCGTGCGGAGTTCGGCCCACGTGGCCTGCTGTCGATCACCGACAAGGCCGGGCAATCGACGTGGCGCCTCGAGCGGGACGACTTCGCGCTCACCATCGATGGTGCGCGCTTCGAGAGCCGCTCGCTGCCCGCGCCGACGCGTGGCGCGGGGGCGGACCGCGTGACCTACGCCTGGCGTGCGGGCGCCTACCGCGTGCAGGTCGTCTACGAACTGAACGCGGCCTGGCGTTTCGTGAGCAAGCAGCTGTTCGTCTCCGTCGAATCGGCCAGCGCAGGCGGGCCCGAGTTCCGCGTCGATGCCGTCACGCTGTTCGACGTGCGTTTCGCGGAGCCCATCCGCAGCGCGCACTCACCCGGACCGGCGCGCCAGAACCTGGGACTCGGCACGTACGGGGCGTTCCTGCGATTCGACGACGGCCGCGGGATGTTGGCGACGGCGCAGAACCCGTTCCTGGGCATCACGCAGGACGAGCGCTCGATCGTGCTGCGCTACGAGCCGGCGATGGCGTGGTCGCCCGCCGAGGGAGCGTTCCCGAGCGATCGCGGCCTCCTCGCGCCGTACCGGACCAGCGGTCGGCGCTTCCCTGCCGCAATGGCGCCGGAGTGGGTCATGGCGTCGCCAGACGGCACCCCCGGCGCAGACGAGGCCGAGGTCGCCGCGTTCACCGACGTCGTCCGCGCGTTCCTGCTGTACAGGCCCCAGCGGCCGCTCGACATCTTCGTGGCGTGGTGCGTCAACGACTATCAGATCGACGTCGCGACGGCTGACGGGCGCGCCGAATACGTCCGGCTCTTCGACCGGGCGCGCGCGCTCGGGGCCGACCACGTGCTCTTCGCACCGACCAACTCCGACCTCGGCCGCCGCGAAGACAGCGTGGACGACTGGAAATGGGAGAACCTGCTCTGGCTCGGCCTCGGACAGCGGCTGCGGCGCAACGAGTGGGACCCCCGTACCGGCGAGATCCCGGCGAGCGTCCGCGACATGCTCGACGCCGCCGCGGCACGGGAGCTGAAGCTCGTCGCGTACGTCTATCCGGTGCTCGCGTTCGCGCAGGACCCCTCGTGGCTGGTCACGCGGAAGAACACGAGGGACGGCAAGCAGTACGCGAGCCTCGGCCACCGCCGGTTCCAGGACTGGCTCATCGACACGCTCGTGGCGTTCCACGCGCGCACGGGGGTCAGCGGCTACGCGTTCGACCACACGTTCCTCGTCTTCGACGGCCCGAGCCCGTACGCGCAGTGGTGGGGGTGGCGTCGCGTCATGGAGACCCTCCGCCAGCGCATCCCCGACCTCGTCATCGACGGTCGCCAGGCGTATCACCTCTACGGCCCATGGGGCTGGCTGGCCGGCAGCTACCCGCATCCCACCTTCAACGACGAGCAGCCCGAGAGCTTCGTGCCGTTTCCGGACCTGAGCTTCGATCGCGTGTCGGCGGCGCGCCAGCGCTTCACGGCCTGGCGGTATCGCGTCCACGAGTTCGCTCCGAACGAGATCGTCCCGGGGTTCATCACCCACCAGACCCCGCGCAACGACCACACGGGCGAGATGCCGCAGACGAAGACCGACAAGGGCGTGCGGCTCGACCGCTTCCGCGCGCGGGACTGGGACTACCTTGGGTGGCGCTACTCGCTGCTGTCGTCGATTGCGACCGGCGGCTTGAACAACGTCCTCAACATGATCCCCGGTCGGGATCTCGAAGAGGACAGGCACTTCGCGCCGGCCGACCAGGCGTGGTTCAGGAAATGGCTGGACTGGACCCTCGAGCACAAGGAGTTCCTGCGACGCACCCGGCCGATCCTCGGCCAACCGGCCCTCGGGCGCGTGGACGGCACGTCGGCCATCGTCGGGGATCGCGGCTTCGTGTTCCTGTTCAATCCCAACGCGCGCCGGCTGCGGGCGGAGTTCCTGCTCGATGCCTCTCTCGGGCTCCAGGGCGCCGGGCCCTTCGCGCTGCGCGAACTGTTTCCCCGCGAGGGTCGGCTGATTGGCAAGCCGAGGACCGGCGCGTGGTCGGCGGGTGACGCGGTCTCGATCGACATGGATGGCCAGTCGGCGCTGGTGCTCCGGGTCGAGCCCTTCGAGATCGGGAGCCGGCCGGTACTCTTCAATGCGCCGGGGTCCGCATCGATGGCGGGCAGCGTCCTGACGCTGGTGGACGTGCGAGGCGAAACGGGCACCAGTACGGACCTGCTCGTGGAGGTGCCGACCGGGCGGTCC
Organism: uncultured Vicinamibacteraceae bacterium; assembly: GCA_964387935.1. GTDB lineage: Bacteria > Acidobacteriota > Vicinamibacteria > Vicinamibacterales > JAFNAJ01 > CAYLZN01. Next base: position 2,423 of record CAYLZN010000449.1, read on the forward strand.
GTGTCAGCGGTTCGGGTCAACGGGCACGAGCGGCCGTTCACGCAACCCGCGCCGGGTCTCGTGTCCGTGAAGGTCACCTTCGACGGCGTCGCGTTCCACCGGGCGCAGCAGGTGGGCACGTACGATCCGTCGTTTGCCGGGGGCCCGTTCACGGCGACGTTCACCGTGCCCCGGCGCGTCTTCGATCAGCTCGACGCGCGGCAACGGGCGTGGCCGATCGCCTGGACGCCTGGCGACTTCGAGGTTCCGTGGCTCGCGCCGCACCGGCTGCTGCTCCACGTGCAGGTCGCGGAGCCCGACGATCAGTGGCCGGTGCGGCTGCGGATTGACGGGCGGGCGGTTGCGCTGCGAAAGGCCTACACGGCGCTCTGGCCGTACCGGAGGTCGTTTGTGGGGTTCTACGCGGACGTGTCGCTGTTGAGCCCGGACGTGGCACACACCGTCGAACTCGACCTCCCGTCACTCGCACCCGGGCAGTTCCAGGGGCTGTTCTTCCAGAACGTGGAGTCAGAGGACACGACGGTCATCGGTGCTCGGTAGCGGGTGCTTGGCGGCGTAAGGCTGGCGGCCGTCCGACGGACCGTACGCCGTACGTCGTACGCCGTACGCCTTGTGTTTCTGCCGTTGAATTCCTGCTGGCGCGGGATTACCATCCGCAACACAGCCGAGATGGGCTGGGGTCTTCTCGGCGGGAGGTCTGGAATGCGTCTCGTCCGCATCATCACCCTTCTCCTTTGTGTTCCTGCACTCGCCGCGGCCCAGGGGACGACGTCGCGGATGCTCGGGCAAGTGGTGGACAGCACCGGCGCGGTGTTGCCAGGTGTCACGGTCACCATCACGAATGAAGCTACCGGAGTTGCGTTCACCACCGTCACCAGTGGCACTGGGAACTATGCCTTCGAGGCGCTGGTGACCGGCACCTACACGGTGAAGGCGGAACTCGAGGGCTTCAAGACGTTCACTGCGCCAGGGATCCGGGTAGAGATCGGACAGCCCACAACCGTGAATCCACGGATGGAGGCCGGTGAACTCGCCGAGACCATCACCGTGGTCGGCGCCTCCCCA
>CAYLZN010000450.1:0-3454 GCA_964387935.1 uncultured Vicinamibacteraceae bacterium
TCTCCCCCGGCGTGGTGAAGGTCACGTGGAAGGACCTGGCGCCGTGCGAGACGGCCTTCGAGTTCCTGCGGGAGATGAAGGTCGGCGGCACGTGGACCGGGGCCAGCGTGGTGGGCTCGAGCCCGGCCCTCCCGGGCACGGGGCGCAAGGGCGCCTGGCAGCAATCGCCGGGCCCCGGTGCGTGGCGGTACTCGGCACGGGCGATCAACGCCGCGGGGCCCTCGGCCTGGTCGGCGCCGGCGGTCGTCAAGCCGGCCGCGCCGACGGGCCTCGCGGCCGTGTGGGTGGCCGGGGGCAACGGCCACAACGTGAAGCTCACCTGGGTGGACAACTCGGGCCTCGAGAGCGGGTCCAAGTTCAAGCGGGAAATGCAGTCGGGGTCATCGTGGATCAACGGCACCACGGTGGGCAACGGCCAGATCGGGGCCAACGCGACGATGTTCACGGACACCACGATCACGACGCCCGGGGTCTATCGCTACCGCCTCCAGACCTTCAACAACGCGACCAACTCGGCCTGGACAACGTGGGTGCAGATCACCGTGCCATGAGGAAGGGGCGTTGGCTACAAAAGATCGAACGCAGATTCCTCGAGGTTTTCTTTGACCATCCCGTCCGCGCCGTTCGCGGAATTGCAAACCGGGTTTCCTTCCGGCGCGGCCGGTTCGAGTGAGTCGACTTGTGGGCGGCTTGTAAAGGAGTGGGTCATGCGCCGGATGTGTGCGATGGCGGCAGGACTGGTGGGGTCGATTCTCGTGGCCGCTCCGGCTGCCGGGCAGTGCCTGACCGGGGCCGAGGTGGCGAAGCTGCTGACAATCGCTGGGGAGGCGGCCGACTACCTCGGCAGCGCGGTCGCGATCTCGGACGACACGGCCGTGATCGCGGCGCCCTTCGCCAACACCCCGGGTGGCACCGACGCCGGCGCGGTTTATGTATTCACGCGTACCGGCGCCACATGGACGCAGCAGGCCAAGCTCACCGCCTCCGATGGGCTGATGGACGACCAGTTCGGCACACGCGTTGCAATCTCGGGTGACTCGATCGTAGTCGGGACCGAGTATGACGATACACCCTCTGGGGGCGACGCGGGTTCGGTGTACGTCTTCACGCGGTCGGGTACCGTGTGGACGCAGCAGGCCAAGCTGACTGCGTCTGATGGCGCGGCGGGCGACCATTTCGGCAGCTCCGTTGCCATCGCCGGCGACACCGTCGCGGTCGGGGCGGTGCTGGATGCGACGGCGGCCGGGTCGCAGGCGGGCTCGGCGTACGTGTTCACGCGGTCGGGTACCGTGTGGACGCAGCAGGCCAAGCTGACCGCGTCCGACGCGGGGGCCGGCGACCACCTCGGCACGTCCGTCGCGCTGGGTGTCGACACCCTCGTGATCGGTGCGCAACTGGATGACACCGCCAGCGGGCTAAACGCGGGCTCCGCGTACGTCTTCACGCGTTCGGGCACGGTATGGACCCAGCAGGCCAAGCTCGTGCCGTCGGACGGGGCGACGAACGACTGCTTCGGCAGATCCGTCGCGATCTCGGGCGACACCACCGTGGTGGGGGCGTATCGGGATGACACACCGGCCGGACTGGACGCCGGCTCGGCGTACGTGTTCACGCGTTCGGGCACGGTGTGGACGCAACAGGCCAAGCTGATGGCCTCCGACGGAGCCCCCGGCGACTGGTTCGGTGAGTCGGTGGCGATCGCGGGAGATGCCGTGGTTGCCGGTGCGCGCCTTGCTGACACGCCCGCGGGAACCGACGCCGGCTCTGCGTACGTGTTCACGCGTTCGGGCGCGGTGTGGACGCCACAGGCCAAGCTCATGGCCTCCGACGGGGTCGCCGTCGATCTCTTCGGCTATTCGGTCGCCATCGCGGGCGACACGGTGGTGGCCGGGGCGGCATTGGGCGACACGCAGGCGGGCAGTGGTGCCGGCTCGGCGTACGTGTTCACCCGTTCGGGCACGGTGTGGACCCAACAGGCCAAGCTCATGCCGTCGAACGTAGTGGCGAACGACTACTTTGGCATATCCGTCTCGATCTCGGGCGACACCGCCGTGGTGGGGGCGTATCGGGATGACACGCCGGCCGGAGCCGACGCCGGCTCGGCGTACGTGTTCACGCGTTCGGGCACGGCGTGGACGCAACAGGCCACGCTGATGGCCTCCGACGGGGCCTCGGGCGATCGGTTCGGTGGCGCCGTCGCGATCGAGGGCGACACGATCGTGATCGGGGCGTGCCTGGATGACACGGCCGGAGCAGACGCCGGCTCGGCGTACGTGTTCACGCGTTCGGGCACGGTATGGACCCAGCAGGCCAAGCTCACCGCTCTGGACCGCGCGCAGCAGGATCAGTTTGGCTGGTCGGTCGCTATCGAGGGCGGCACGGCCGTCATCGGAGCACCCCTGAAGACCGTGCCCGGACTGTATGAGGCGGGCTCAGCGTACGTGTTCACGCGCTCGGGCACGGTGTGGACCCAGCGGGCGAAGCTCACCGCCTCGGACGCGGGCGCGGCCGACAGCTTTGGATATTCGGTCGCCATTGCGGGCGGCACAGTCGTCATCGGAGCCGTTCTCGACAACGTCCCCGCAGGGGTCGACGCGGGCTCGGCGTACGTGTTTGTGGGGTCGGGATCCGGGTGGATGGAGCAGGCCAAGCTCACGGCCTTGGACGGGGGCGCGAGCGACTTGTTTGGCTGGTCCGTCGCCATCACGGGCGGCACGGCCATCGTCGGCGCACCTCTGCATAACAGCCCCGCAGGGGCCGACGCGGGCTCGGCGTACGTCTTTGCCGGGACGGGCTCTGCATGGACGCAGCAGGCCAAGCTCACGGCCTCCGACGGGGCCGCGGCCGACCTCTTCGGCCGTTCGGTTGCCATCTTCGGCGACACGGTGGTGGTTGGGGCTCCGGAGGACGACGCCGCCAGCGGAGTCAACTCCGGCTCGGCGTACGTCTTCTCCATCGCTCCCGGCCCTCCCCCGATGCCGACGACGGTGAGGGCGTCGGAAATCTCCCCCGGCGTGGTCAAGGTCACCTGGAAGGACTTGGCGCCCTGCGAGACGGCCTTCGAGTTCCTGCGGGAGATGAAGGTCGGCGGCACGTGGACCGGGGCCAGCGTGGTGGGCTCGAGCCCGGCCCTCCCGGGCACGGGGCGCAAGGGCGCCTGGCAGCAATCGCCGGGCCCCGGTGCGTGGCGGTACTCGGCACGGGCGATCAACGCCGCGGGGCCCTCGGCCTGGTCGGCGCCGGCGGTCGTCAAGCCGGCGGCGCCCACGGGCCTCGCGGCCGTGTGGGTGGCGGGCGGCACCGGGCACAACGTCCAGCTCACCTGGGTGGACAACTCGGGCTTCGAGACCGGGTCCAAGTTCAAGCGGGAGCGTCAGTCGGGGTCATCGTGGATCAGCGGCACCACGGTGGGCAACGGCCAGATCGGGGCCAACGCGACGATGTTCATGGACAC
>CAYLZN010000451.1:0-3430 GCA_964387935.1 uncultured Vicinamibacteraceae bacterium
GCCGCGGAAGGGCGACCCGAACGTCGCCGCCGGATGGGTCGCGCGTGTCGGGTCGGTCAACGAGCGCCCCGGCATCACCGGTCTCTCGCACCTCTTCGAGCACATGATGTTCAAGGGCACGCGAGTCATCGGGACGACCAACATCGAGGAAGACCTCCGCCTCATGGCCCGGATGGACGAAGTCAAGGCGCAGGTGCGCGTCGAGGAACAGGAACAGCTCCGACGCTACCGCCTGGGCGAGGTCACGAGCCTCGACGATCCGGCAAGTCGGACGCCGACTCACCAGAAGCTGCTCGCCGAGCTCGCCGATCTCGACAAGCAGCAGAAGGCGATCATGGTCAAGAACGAGTTCGACCAGATCTACCGCCATGCCGGGGCGAGCGGCATGAACGCCGGGACCACCAACGACTTCACCGTGTACTTCATCAACGTGCCGGCCAACAAGCTGGAGCTCTGGTTCTGGATGGAGTCGGACCGGCTCCTCAACCCGGTGTTCCGCGAGTTCTACGCCGAGCGCGACGTCGTCCGGGAGGAACGCCGGCTTCGCGTGGAGAGCACCCCGACCGGCGCGTTCGAAGAGCAGTTCGACGCGCTGTTCTGGCAGGCTGCGCCGTACGCCTGGCCCGTCGTGGGATGGCCGAGTGACCTCGAGGGCATCACGCGCGCCGAGGCGCAGGCGTTCTACGACCTCAACTACGCGCCCAACAACCTCGCCGCGTGTCTGGTCGGGGACTTCGATCCGACGGAGGCGGTGCGCCTCGCCACCAAGTACTTCGGGCGGCTCGCGCGCAACCCGCAGCCGCCCCCGCCGGTGCGGACGCGGGAGGTCGCACCGCTGGCCGAGCGTCGCATGTTCGCGAACGCGGAGACCGAGCCACAGGTCGAGATCCGCTATCTCACCGTGCCCGACGGACACCGCGACGACTACGCCCTGACCGTCCTGGGGGCGCTCCTGAGCGGACGCACGGGGCGGCTGTACAAGTCGCTCGTGCTCGACCAGAAGGTGGCGACCTCGGCCGGGGCGGGGCCCAACGCCTTGAAGTGGGCCGGCTACTTCTCGCTGTCCGGGGTGGCGCGCCCGGGGCAGACTCCCGAACAGGTCGAACAGGCCCTCTACAAGGAAATCGAGAAGCTGCAGGCCACGCCGGTCGGGGAGCGCGAACTGCAGAAGGTCAAGAACCGCTTCGCGGCCGACGCGTTCCGCCGGGTGCAGAACAACTTCGCGCTCATGCTCCAGTTGCTGCTGGCGGAGAACGGGCGGGGCTGGCGGAGCTTCAACGACGATCCGAAGCGCATCGAGGCGGTGACCGCCGAAGACATCCAGCGCGTGGCGAAGCAGTACTTCCCGACGGAGGCGCGCGCGGTCATCACCTACTACACCAAGAAGAGCGAAGGCGGCGAGCCCACCGATCCCGCCCTCGAGGGATTGTCCGCCGAGGAACAGGCGCAGGTGCGGCAGATGCGGGGGATGATCGCGCAGATGCCGGTCGACCAGGCCAGGCAGTTCCTGCAGAAGCTCGAGGTCGACGGGGCCCAGGCCCCGCCCGACAAGCAGAAGCTGATTGCCGCGCTCAAGAGCCTGCTGAGGGAGCGGATCGCGAAAGGCGGTGACCTGTGAGGATTCCTCGACCAGTGGCCGCCCTGGCGCTCGCCCTGCCGATGCTGGTCGCGCTCGGCCGTGGCGGCTCGGCGTTCGCCCAGGCGCCGGCGGTTCCCGCCCATCCTCGTGACCTCACGTTCAAGGCGCTCGATTTCACGCCGCCGGACGCGGCGAAGCACCGGCGCGTGCTCGCGAACCAGGTGGTCGCGTTCATGGTGGAGGATCACGCGCTGCCGCTCGTGACCGTCACCGTCCTGATCCGGGGCGGGGGCTATCTCGACCCGTCGGGCAAGCAGGGCCTGGCCTCCATGACCGGCAGCCAGATGCGTGCGGGCGGCGCGGGGACCCTGAGCGCCGAGGCGTTCGACGAAGAGGTGGACTTCCTCGCGGCGACTCTGTCGTCGTCATTCGGGGCCACGAGCGGGTCGGCCTCGGTCAACTTCCTGGCGAAGGACACGGACCGGGCCCTCGAGCTGCTCTTCGACGTGCTGCGCCGGCCCCGCTTCCAGCAGGATCGTCTCGACCTGCTCAAGACCCAGCAACTGCAGGCCATCGAGCGGCGGAACGACTCCACCGACGAGATCGAGGGCCGCGAGTGGGCGAGGCTCATGCGCGGAGACGGGCACTTCACCACGGCGTTCCAGACGACGGCGTCGATCGAGCGCATCACGCGGGACGACCTGGTCGCGTTCCACAAGACCTGGGTCCACCCCGGGAACTTCATCGTGGCGGTCTCCGGGGATTTCCAGCCTGCAGACATGGCGGCGCGCCTCGAGAAGGCCATGGCCGGCTGGGCCGTCGGGTCGCTGGCCGGGGCCGTGCCCAGTCCTGCGCACACGCCGGTTCCGGGTCTCTATCTGGTGCACAAGGCCGACGTGAACCAGGGCCGCGTCTCGCTCGGCCACCTCGGCATCCGGCGGGGACATCCTGACGAGATCGCCGTCGCGATGATGAACGACATTCTCGGCGGCGGCGACTTCACGTCGCGCATCACCAACCGGGTGCGTTCCGACGAAGGCCTGGCCTACAGTGCCGGTTCCTCGTTTCCGGCCGGAACCTACTACGAGGGCCTCTTCACCGCCTCTTTCCAGTCGAAGAGCCCGTCGGTAGCCCGTGCGACCGCGATCGTCCTCGAGGAGATCGACCGGATCCGCCGGGAGCCGGTGACGGGCGCGGAACTGGAGACGGTGAAGAACTACCTGATCGAGACGTTCCCGCGGTCGTTCGCCTCGGCCACCGCGGTGGCGACGCTGTTTGCGAGCGACGCCCTCACGGGGCGGGCTCCTGACTACTGGCGCACCTACCGCGACCGCGTGCGCGCCGTGACCGTGGCCGACATTCAGAGCGTGGCCGTGAAGCACCTGCGGCCGGATGACCTCGTCATCCTGGCCGTGGGGAACGTCGGCGACATGCTCAAGGGGGACCCCGACCATCCGGGCCACGTGCTGGAGAAGACGGCGCCCGGCGGGCGCGTCACGAGAATCCCCCTGCCGGACCCAGCGACGTTGGTCTACCCGAAGCCATGAGCCTGCTGGCCGAGCTCTCGCGGCGCCGCCTGCTGGTGGTCACCGGCAAGGGTGGAGTAGGCAAGAGCGTGATCAGCGGGGCCCTGGCCCGCCTCGCTCACGAGGCGGGTCGACGCGTGCTGCTGCTCGAGGCCGATCCTCGGGAGACCCAGCACGAACTGGCCGGCGTCGCCCCGTCCGGGGGCGATTACGTGGTCGCCGCGCCGGGCCTGCTCATCCAGAACCTGCAGCCCCGCCACGTCTTCGAGGCTGCCGTCCGTGAACACGTGCGTCTCGAACTGCTGGTGCGGCGCGTGATCCAGAG
>CAYLZN010000452.1:0-3398 GCA_964387935.1 uncultured Vicinamibacteraceae bacterium
CGACCCCAACGACAACAGCGGCTCACTGCGCTACGTCCGCGTCGAGTTCGCCGGCACGGAGTTCAGCCCTGACAACGAGCTGAACGGCATCGCGTTCCAGGGCGTCGGCCGCGGTGGATCCTATGACTACATCCAGGTCCACATGAACAAGGACGACGGGGTGGAGTTCTTCGGAGGCACGGTCGACATCAGGCACGTCGTGCTGACCAACGTCGGAGACGACAGCCTCGACTGGACCTTCGGCTGGAGCGGTCGTGTGCAGTACGTGGTCGTCAGCCAGCGCGGCGACGATGCCGACGCGGGCATCGAGGCCGACAACAACGAGTTCAACAACGAGCTGCTGCCCCGTTCCGCGCCAACCGTCTACAACGTGACGTTCTGCGGCGACCCCGACCGCAACGAGGGGGGCGAGAGCACCCGGGGCGTGCTTCTGCGGCGCGGAACCGCCGGCGAGTTCCGGAACTTCGTCATCCAGGGCTTCAAGAACGTCGGTCTCGAGGTGAATGGAAGCTCGTCGCTGCGCGAAGCCACCAGCGGCAACCTCCGGGTGAGCAATGGGGTGATTTTCAACACCGGGGCCAACGGGACGACCTATGCACCAGCAACGACGTTGGCGCTCTTCGCCAACGGAACGTTCCCGAACGTCCGGCTAGGCCAGGACCCGGGCGTGGGCAATTGCTTCGACCACGAGAACCCCATCTGGCAGCCGACGTCCACGGCCACGCTGGCCGGCGGACAGCTCGCGCCGGCCACACCTCCAAACGACGGGTTCTTCGAGGTGACGACGCATGTTGGGGCCGTGCCGCCGCCGCCGGCTGACGACTGGACGCGCGGATGGACCGCCTTCCCGCAACGATGACCTGTCGTCGATTCATGAAGCGAGGGATCGGGCTCACGCCGGGTCCCTCGCTCCGCGGCAGTCTCGACCGTCGCGCGCTGCTCCTCGCCCTCACGGTGGCAAGCGCCTGTTCCGGCGCCGCCCCTCCCCTGCACACCACCCACGAGTCGCCCGACGCCCTTGCGCGCGCCGTGCTCGACGCGCTCGCGGCGCGGGACGAAGGGCGCCTCCGCGACCTCGCCCTCAACGAGCAGGAGTTCCGGGATCACGTCTGGCCGGCGCTCCCGGCCAGCCGGCCGGAGCGGAACCTCCCCTTCGACTACGTCTGGGGCGACCTGCAGCAGAAGAGCGCCAACCAGCTCACGCAGACGCTCGCACAGTTCGGCGGCCGGCAGTACGAGCTGGTCAGGGTCGAGTTCACGGGTGCCACGACCCAGTACGACGCCTTTGCCGTGCATCGCGACTCGCGCCTCGTCGTCCGGGATGCGAGCGGCGTCGAACACCAGCTTCGCATCTTCGGATCCGCGCTCGAGACCCGTGACGGGCGCGTCAAAGTGTTCAGCTACGTCGTGGACTGACCCCGGGCCTGAAAGGCCCGGGGCTCCGAAGAGCGTCGGCGGGCCGGGCCTTTCAGGCCCGGCCTTCTTCTCTACGCATACCGGCCTTCGATGTATTCCGCCGTGCGGCTGTCACGCGGAGTGAGGAACAGGTCCTCCGTACGGGCGTGCTCCACGACCTTGCCGAGCAGCATGAAGATGCACTCGTCGCTCGTCCGCCGGGCCTGGGCCATGTTGTGCGTGACGATGACGATCGTGTAGCGCCCGGCGAGCTCGAACATCAGTTCCTCGATGGCGCGCGTTCCCTCCACGTCGAGGGCCGACGCGGGCTCGTCCATGAGGATGATCTCGGGCTTCAGGGGCAACAGCCGTGCCAGGCACAGCTTCTGCTGCTGCTCGAGCAGCAAGGTCGTCGCCCTGTCGTGGAGCCGGTCCTTGAGGTGCTTCCAGAGCCCGACCTCGGTGAGCGCACGCTCCACCGCCTCATCCAGCACCGACCGCGTCAGCTCGCGCTTCGGCGTGTGCACGCGCAGCCCGAACACGACGTTCTCGTAGATCGAGATCGGAAGGGGGTTCGGCCGCTGAAAGACCATGCCAACTGCCTTCCGCAGTTCGACCAGCGACACGGAGGGATCGTAGATGTTCTCGCCGAGGATCACGATCTCCCCGGTGGTCCGGACGTTGCCGTAGCGCTCGTTCACGCGGTTGAAGCACCGCAACAGCGTGGTCTTGCCGCACCCGCTGGGCCCGATGAGCGACGTAATCAGGCCGTGCTTGATGCTGATGTCCACGTCGATGAGCGCCTGGAAGCCCCCGTACCACAGGTTGAGCTGCCTGGTCGTGATCGCGTGTTCGCCAGGGCCCGTGCTCATCCGAACACCCCGTTGACGTAATCGCGGGTCCGCTCACTCCGGGGCGACCCGAAGATGACGTCGGTCGTGTCCATCTCGACGATCTCGCCGTCCCACAGGAACATCGTCCGGTCGGAGAGCCGCCGTGCCTGCTGCGTAAGGTTGGTCACCAGCAGAATCGTCATCTGCTGCTTGAGCTCCTTCAGCACGTCTTCGATCCGCATCGTCGTGACCGGGTCGATGGCGATCGAGAACTCGTCGAGACAGAGGATCTCCGGCTGGTGCGAGAGGGCACGCGCGATCGTGAGGCGCTGCTGCTGGCCGCCCGACAGCGCGGTGCCCAGACTCGAGAGCCGGTCCTTGACCTCGTCCCAGAGCGCCGCCTGCGTGAGGCACCGCTCCACGATCTCGTCCAGATCCGCCTTGCGCGTGAGCCCGGCGCAGCGCGGCGCGAACGCCACGTTGTCGTAGATGCTCATCGGGAGCCCGACGGGCAGCGGCGCGACCATGCCGATTCTGCGCCGCAGCGCGAAGATGTCCCTCGTCTGCCGCACGTCCTCGCCGGCGACGCGGACGGTCCCGGACACCGTCGCCGACGCCGTGAACTCGATCGTGCGGTTCAGGCATCGCAGCATCGACGTCTTGCCGGACTGGGCGGGTCCGATCACCGCCAGGATCTCGTGCCGGTACACGTCGAAGCTGATCCCGTGGAGGACTTCCTTCGAGTCGTACGCCAGGCGCAGGTCCCGGACCTCGATCTCCCTGATCGGTGCGGTCACGGGCTCACCATCGCTTGCGGGTGCGCAGCCAGATCCGCAGGACGATGGCTGCCGCGTTGACGAACAGGACCGATCCCAGCAGGACCACGGCCGTGGCGAACGGAAGTGCCTCTTCGACGTTGGGCACCTGCGTCGCCAGCGTATACAGGTGCATCGACAGGGCCATACACTGATCCCAGATGCCGTACGGGAACAGGTTCCCGCGCTCCACGGCCTTGAAGAACACCGCCCCCGTGAACATGATCGGGGCGGTCTCGCCCGCGGCCCGGCTCACCTGCAGGATGACGCCCGTCAGGATGCCGCTGACCGAGTTCGGCAGGACGACGGCCCGGATGGTCTGCCACCGGGTGGCGCCGACGTTCCAGCATGCTTC
>CAYLZN010000453.1:0-3374 GCA_964387935.1 uncultured Vicinamibacteraceae bacterium
CCAGCGGCCTGATGGGCTGAATCGTTGTCTGGGTCGCGAACCGTCCGTCACCTCACGTGAGGCTTCGGATCGACGGGTTCTTGAAGACTCGCGCCGTGCTGGCCGCGCGCCGTGCGCCGCAGGCCGCAAGCCGATTGTCGGATCAGGTTAACCGATGACCGACAGCCGACCCGACCGCCGTACGCCGTGTCTTGACCGTACGCCGTGTCTTGACCGTACGCCGTGTCTTGACCGTACGCCGCCGTACGCCGTACGTCGTACGCCGTACGCCCCCCTATCACCGTCCCTGTGTTCGCACCAGCGCTTCCACGGCCCTGTAGTCGCGCCACTGGCGTATCGCCACGGCCAGCACGCCGGCGACCGGCACCGCGGCGAGGACGCCGACGATGCCCCCGAGGGTTGCGCCGATCCAGACCGACGCCAGCACGAGGGCCGGGTGCAGGTGTGTGTGGCGGCCCATCAGTCGCGGATAAACCACGAGGTCCTGCAGCAGTCGCACGCCGAGCAGGAACGCGAGCGCCACGACCAGGTGCGTCCCGCGCACGAGGCCCACCACGAGCAGCGCCGCCGCGATCGGGCCGATGACGGGCACGAACTCGAAGAGGCCTGCCGCGAAGCCCACGAGCAAGGGGTATGGCACCCGGATGAGTGCGAACCCGGCCGCGCAGATCGCGCCAACGATGAGCGACGAGACCACCTGGGCGCGCGCGTAACCGGCGAGCACGGCATTGACCTGGGTGAGCAGTTCGTTGCCCCGCCACCGGACGTGCCCCGGCGGCAGCCCGCGCAGCGTGGACCGTCGAAACATCGGAAACTGGGTCAGCAGCAGGAACGCAATAGCGGGCACGAGGCCGAGCCATGGCACGACCCACCGGTAGTCCACCGCTTCGAGCAACGCGTCGGCCACGTGCACGCGCAGCCAGTCCGACAGCCCGAGCGCGACGCCGCCGAGGGTGGTCGTCGGGGGCACGGGAGGCAGGCCGAGGAAGTCGTGCCAGCGCGCCAGCGTGGACGTGCGGTCGATCGCCGCGGTCACCTGGACCGGCACGTTGTCGATGAAGCGCGCGCTCTCCTGGCGGAACGCGGTGCCGAGTGTGCCCCACACGATCAGTGCGATGACGGTCAGCACCGCGTAGACCCCGATGAGAGCGGCCGTCGGCGAGAGGTGATGGCGCCGATCGAGTGCCGCCAGCCGAAGCCGCCGGGCCGCCGGGCCCACGAGATACGCGAAGAGGAAGGACAACTGGGTGACAAGCAGCGCCATCCGACCGGCGCGGCCGGCGAGCGCGACCAGCAGCGCGCTCGCCACGGCGAGGCCGGCGGCCACCCAGAGCGCCGCGCGCGGGTGCAGTGATCCCGGCGCGAGTCGTGGAAGGTGAGGTGCCCGACGCCTCCGACCTTTCGCCTTCGAGCGCCGGGGCCGTTTCGAGGGGGTCTGGTCCGCGCGAGCCGCCACGGGCACCGTCGCCGACGCAGTTGCCGCGTTCCCCTCGTTCACGCCCACCACGCGATTCTACCCGTGGTCAGCCGGGTCCGACACTTGGCCCGAGGTGCAGGCTCGCATTTGCGCAGGCTCCCGGCTCGCGGGTATCGTGTCGCCACGCGTCCACGTCGCCGCCCTCCGGAGCAACCCATGCGCCCGTCCCGCCGCCTTGTCCTGTCGATTGCTGCCGCCTCGCTTCTGGCCTCAGCCGGGCGCGGCGTCCCGCTCATCGGGCAGGCTCAAACGGCGCCGCCCGCCCAAGACGAATTCACACTGGCACTGACAGGTGACTCCATCATCACGCGGCGTCTTTCGGTCTTCGATGAACCACACTACCGTCGACTCGTCGAGCTCATCCGTGGAGCTGACGCGTCGTTCACCAACCTCGAGATGCTCTTCCACGATTACGAACCGTTCCCCATGAACGAGAGCGGCGGTACGTACATGCGTGCGGAGCCCGCACTGCTGAAGGAACTCGTGTGGGCCGGCTTCGACCTCGTCTCCCGTGCCAACAACCACGCCGGGGACTACGGCGTCGATGGCCTCCGGCTCACGAGCCGGCACGTGGCCGCCGCGGGCCTGGTCGAGGCTGGCGTCGGCGAGAACCTCGACGAGGCACGCGAGGCCAGGTATCTCGAGACCGCCCGGGGCCGGGTGGCGCTCATCTCGGTCGCCTCCACCTTCCCGGACCACTCCCGGGCCTCCCGCGCGAGGGGCGCGGTTCGCGGACGGCCCGGCCTCAACCCGCTGCGGTTCACCACGACTCATGTCGTCACGCGCGAGCGATTCGACACCCTCAAGTTGACCATGAAGGAGCTTGGCCTTCGGGTACCGGAGTCCGGTACCAGCCTGCAGTTGTTCGGACGCCGGTTCGAAGTTGGCGCCAGCCCGGCGGTCCGCACCGAACCCAATAAGGAGGATCTCGCCGAGATCTCCAGCGTCGTCCGGGGCGCAACTCGCCTGGCCGACCACACGCTCGTGACCTTCCACGGCCACGAGGGGCGCGGCGCCGATCGCTTCGCGCCTGCGGACTTCCTCGTGACGTTCGCTCACGCGGTCATCGATGCAGGCGCCGACCTCGTCGTCGGTCACGGGCCGCACGTGCTGCGCGGCATCGAGATCTACAAGGGCAAGCCGATTCTCTACAGCCTCGGCGACTTCATCTTCCAGAACGAGACGGTGCTCCGGCTCCCCACCGAAAACTACGAACCCTACGGGCTGGGCCCAGAGGCCCAGGTCGCCGACTTCAATGCCCGGCGCTATGACAACGACACGCGGGGGTTTCCCGCCGAACGCGAGATCTGGGAGGCGGTGGTCGCGGTGACCCGGTGGCGGGGCGGCGCCCTCGCCGGGATCGACCTTCACCCGATCTCGCTCGGCTTCGGCCGCCCGGCCGCCGAAAGGGGGCGCCCGACACTTGCTGACGGGGACGTCGGACGGAAGATCCTGGGCGACCTCGAGCGGCTCTCCCGTGCTTTCGGCACGACCATCGTCACCGACCAGGGTGTCGGCCGAGTGGTGCTGGCGGCCACGCCATCCGCGCACGGCCGGCAGGACCTCCCGTGAACAACGAACGGGCCGGAGCGACCTGCGTCGCCCCGGCCCGTGACCGTTCCCGTCTGGCCTGGTTCAGAATCGGCCGATGATGTTGAGCTGGAACGCCCGCGCCGGCTGCTGATTGCGCATCAGCAGGAAGTTCGAGCTCCAGCTCTGGTAAGCACTGTTGTAGTTGTACTGGGTGTAGTCACCCGCATTCAGCAGGTTGAAGATGTTGCCGGACACCTCGAACGAATAGCGGTCAAACCGAAACACCTTGCCGATCTTCATGCCCACGGTAGTGATGACCGGCGCCTGCACCTGCCCTTCGCCGCGATCACTGTAGACGTATCGG
>CAYLZN010000454.1:0-3354 GCA_964387935.1 uncultured Vicinamibacteraceae bacterium
CGTTCATCATCATGTACTTCCTCGGCATGACGCTGAACACGCTCACGCTGATGGCGCTCTCCCTCGCGATCGGGCTGCTCATCGACGATGCGATCGTGGTGCGGGAGAACATCGTGCGCCATCTCGAGCACGGAGAGGACCACTTCGAGGCGGCCCGCAAGGGCACCGACGAGATCGGCCTGGCCGTGCTCGCCACGTCGATGTCCATCATCGCGGTGTTCGTGCCCGTCGCCTTCATGAAGGGCATCATCGGGCGGTTCTTCTTCCAGTTCGGCCTCACGGTGGCGTTCGCCGTCCTGGTGTCGCTGTTCGTGTCGTTCACGCTGGACCCGATGCTGTCGTCGCGCTGGCACGACCCCGACATCCTCCGCGGCGGCAAGCGGAGCTGGTGGCATCGCCCGCTGGACTGGTTCAACGAGCAGTTCGAGCGCATGGCCGACGGCTACAAGCGGCTCATCGGGTGGTCCGTGGATCACCGCAAGACCGTCGTCGCCCTCGCGCTCGCGGCGTTCGTCGGCGGTCTCGGCGTGTTCTCCACCCTGGAGGCGGAGTTCATGACGCCGATGGACCAGGGCGAGTTCGTCATGAAGCTCAAGAGCGCGCCCGGCTCGTCGATTGCCGAGACCCGTGGGCGACTCGAAGAGGTGCTGAAGGCGCTCGCCGAGTTCAAGGAGGTCCAGTACACCTACGCGTCCATCGGCGCGGGCGACTCCGACACCGTCCGCGACGCGACGGTCTTCGTGAAGCTCGTGCCCAAGGACGAACGCGACGTCCGGCTGCGGCAGTTCCTCCACAACGCGCGGCTGCGCCTCCAGCAGGTCCCCGGGATCGTGATTTCCATCCAGGAGGACCCGGACGCGTTCCAGAAACCGCTGCTGCTGGCCGTACAGGGCGAGGACATCGCGACGCTCAAGCAGTACGCCGCCGCCGTGAAGCGCGAGCTGTACACCGTGCCCGGAATCGTGGACATCGAGGCGCAGATGGAGCACGACCTGCCGGAGTACCGGCTGACCGTGAACCGCGAGCGGGCCGCCGCGACCGGCCTGGGCAGCGGGGCGCTCGCGACGACTATCGGGGTGCTCGTCGGCGGCCAGGCCGTCTCCACCTACGAGGACGACGAGGGCGAGGCGGTGGACGTGCGCGTGCGCCTGCCGCAGGAACTCCGTGGGGACGTGCGGCAGGTTGGCGACCTCGAGATGACCGTGCAGACGCCCGGCGGTCCCGCGCTCGTGCCGCTGTCGGATCTCGTGTCGTTCACGCGGGCCACCTCGCCGGCGGAAATCGGGCGCCGCGATCTGCGGCGGCAGGTCTCCGTGGATGCCAACCTCGACAACCTGCCGCTCGGCACGGCCAGCAGCCTCGCGATGGAGGCCGCGTCACGGGTCGAGATGGCGCCCGGCTACGACATCGCCCAGGGCGGCGACACCGAGATGATGATCGAGTCGTTCGGCTACCTGGCCGAGGCGCTGCTGCTCGCGGTGATCTTCGTCTATCTGATCCTGGCGGCGCAGTTCGAGTCGTTCATCGATCCCCTTGCCATCATGCTCTCGCTGCCGCTCTCCATCGTCGGCATGGCGGGCACGCTCGTGCTGACCGGCGACACGATCAACATCATGTCGCTCATCGGCCTCATCATGCTGATGGGCCTCGTCACCAAGAACGCGATCCTGCTCGTGGACTACACCAAGGTGCTGCGCGGCCGCGGCATGGACCGCCGCACCGCGCTCGTCACGGCGGGCCGGACGCGGCTGCGCCCCATCCTGATGACCACGACGGCGATGATCTTCGGCATGCTGCCGCTGTTCTTCGCGATTGGCGAGGGCGCGGAGTTCCGGGCGCCCATGGCGCGCGCCGTCGTGGGGGGCCTGATCACCTCCACGCTGCTCACGCTCATCGTCGTCCCCGTCGTCTACACGATTCTGGACGACCTGTCGGCGTGGCTGCTCGGCCGGAAGAAGAAGGTGGCCGCCGCCAGCGCGGCGGCCGCGATGTCGCTGGCGCTGCTGGCCGCGGTCCCGTCGCCGGCCACCGCGCAGCAGTTCACGAGCACGGCGTCGATCAGCCCGGCGGCGTCGTTGACTGTGCAGCTCGAACAGGCCGCGAAGGCCGCGATGCCTCCGGGCGTCAAGGTGCTCACGCTCGACCAGGCGCTCGCGATCGCGGCCACGCAGAACCGCGACATCCAGAAGGCCATCGAATACAAGCACTGGGTCGAGGGCAAGTACCTCGAGGAGCGCGCGGCGGCGCTGCCCCACGGCACCTTCGTGGGCAGCTTCACACGGACGTTCGACGACACCACCAGCAAGCTGTTTGCCGGGTTCATGCCCGACGATGGCGGGGAATCCGGCGAGGGGACCGACCTGGGCGAGATCTTCGGCGGCAGGCAGGATATCTCGGTGGGCACGTTCGGGGTCACGCAGGTGCTGTTCACGTGGGGCCAGGTGGGCGCTGCGATCCGCGCGGCGAAGCTCGGATTCGACTACAGCGAGCAGCAGCTCCGGAGGTTTCGCCAGGCCGTCATCAAGGACGTGACCACCGCGTTCTACAACGTGCTCGCCGCGCGAGAAGTGGTGCGGATTGCCGAGGACAATCTGGCGCAGCGGACGCGGCGGCTCGAGGAGGTCACCAGGCGTCGCGAAGCGGGCACGGCGACCGACTACGACGTGCTGGCGGCGCAGGTGGAGCTGGACAGCGCGAAGCCGGCGGTGATCCGGTCGCAGAACGCCGTGCGCGCCGCGCGCGAGCAGTTGCGGTTCCTGCTGGCCGAGGCGCAGGAGGTGGATGCTGACGGAACGCTGGCCACGCCCGTCGAGTCCGTGCCCGACTACGACACCCTGCTGGTCATGGCCCTGCAGCACCGGCCCGAACTCGGCGAGCTGGACACGCAGCAGGGCATTTATGGCGAGCTGATCAAGATCGCGGCCGCGGGGAACAAGCCGCGCGTCGACTTCGCCGCGAACTGGGGCAAGCGGCACCTGGGGCTCGAGACCATCTCCTCGACCGGCACCGCCTGGAATGCCGGGGTCTTCGCGACCGTGCCCCTCTTCGATGGTTGGCGGACCAAGGGTCAGGTGGCGCAGGTGGCGAGCACGAAGGCCGGCCTCGACATCGACGAACTGAAGCTGCGTGAAGGCATCACGTTCGAGGTGCGGGTTGCGGTGGACAACGCGCGCGAAGCGATCGCGCTGCTCGACGCGCTGACCGGGCCCGTCACGCAGGCGGAGCGGCTGCTGTTCCTGGCCGAGAAGGGGTTCGAGCTGGGCGTGAAGACGCGGCTCGAGGTGCAGGATGCCGAGCAGAACGTCAACGTGGCGCGGGCCAACCTGGCGGCCGCGCAGCGGGACTACCGTGTGG
>CAYLZN010000455.1:0-3311 GCA_964387935.1 uncultured Vicinamibacteraceae bacterium
CCGGGCTTCAACGATGCCCACGTGCACATCGATGCGACCGGGGCACTGCTGACGGGCGTCAACCTGCTCGACGTGCACGAGCCGACGGCATTCGCCCGGCGGATTGCCGAGGCCGCCGCGCGCCTGCCACGCGGGAGCTGGGTCACGCGCGGCGACTGGGGCGCCTACGAGCAGTGGGCCGCGGGGTCGACGGGCGCCGGCCCGACCGGGTCCCGTCCGGCCGCTCCCGGGGCTGGCACGGCCCAGGCGGCGCCCTTCACGCCCGACCGCCAGATCATCGACAGCGTCACGCCCGACCATCCCGTGCTCGTCAACCGGTTCGATCGGTCGATGTTCCTGGCCAACAGCCGCGCGCTGGCGCTCGCCGGCATCACCGACCGCACTCCGGACCCGCCGGGCGGCGAGATCCGCCGGGACGCGGCCGGACGCGCGACCGGCGTCCTCACGGGCACCGCCGTCGATCTCGTGCGCAAGGTGATCCCGCCCGTGCCCTTCGAGCAGCGCCTCGTGCAGGTCCGTGCCGTGCTGCGCGAGGCCCGCGAGAGTGGCGTGACGACGCTCCAGGACCTGTCCTCACCCGAGCAGGTACGCGCCTACCAGGAGCTCTACCGACGCGGCGAACTGACGGCCCGCATCATGATCCGCCCCACTCTCGACCGGGTCGTGCACGTCGCCGGTCTGGGCCTCGAACGCGGCTTCGGCACGTCGTGGCTGACACTTGTGGGCTACAAGGCCTGGGTGGACGGGATCATGGGCAATTCGAGCGCGATGTTCTTCCAGCCCTACACGCACGACCCGACCAACCGAGGCTGGCTGCGCGACATCATGTATCCCGAGGGCCAGAACGGCGCTGCGGACCTGCTGACGCCGCGCGATCATTACACGCGATTCCCGCCTGGGAACCTCGAGAAACTGCTGGTCCAGGCGGCGGCCAGCGGCGTGCCCCCGCACGTGCACGCGATCGGCGACCGCGCCAACCGTCTGCTGCTCGACGTCTACGAACGCGTCCTCCGCGACCAGGGACTGCTGGGGACCGACCATCGCTGGCGGGTGATTCACGCCCAGGTGGTCCACCCCGACGACGTCGCGCGCTTCGGCCGTCTGGGCCTCGTCGCGGAGGTGAATCCGTATCACGTGGCCGACGACATGCGCTGGATGGAGGAGCGGATCGGGCCGGAACGGGCCCGCGGCGCCTACGCCTTCCGGTCACTCAAGAACGCGGGTGCCGTGCTCGTGTTCGGCAGTGACAGCCCGGGGACCAACGCGGCCCGCTACCCGGTGAATCCCGTGTACGGCCTCTACGCGGCCGTGACACGTCAGACGATCGACGGCAGGCCGAGCGGTGGCTGGTTCCCGGACCAGCGGCTCACCATCGAGGAGGCGCTCGAGGCCGCCACGACGGCGCCCGCGTGGGCCTCGTTCGAGGAAAGCCTCAAGGGAACACTGACCGTCGGCAAGCTGGCCGACGTGGCAGTCTTCGACACGGACCTCGTGGCCGTCGGCCGGGCGGACCCCGCGCGCCTGCTCGCAGCCCGGGCCACGCTCACGATTGCCGGTGGTCGCGTCGTCTACGAACGGTGAGGTCGGGCGCCGCGTCACGCGTGCGTCGTCAGTCGCCCGGCCCGTTCGAGCTGCCGGACCACCACGCGCCCCAGCCGCGCGATGCCCTCCTCGATGTGCGCCTCGTCGGCGTGGCTGAAGTTCAGGCGCATCGTGTTCGCCCCGGTGCCATCCGGATGGAACGACGCCCCTGGCACGAACGCCACGCGCTGCTCGATCGCGTCGGTCAACAACTGCGCGCTGTCGATGCCCTGGGGCAACCGCACCCACAGGAACAGCCCGCCGTCGGGACGAGTCCAGCGCACGCCCAGTTCGGAGTCCGGAAACGCCCGGTCGAGGGCGGCGAGCATCACGTCCCGCCGCCGTCGATAGAGCTCCCGCACGCGCTTCACGTTGCGGTCCAGCACGCCGCGCTCGATGGCCTCCGCGGCGACCATCTGGACGAACGTGCTCGTGTGAAGGTCCGATCCCTGCTTGGCCTGGACGAGCCGATCGATGACCTCACGCGGCGCGACCACCCACCCCAGACGCATCCCCGGCGCCAGCGTCTTGCTGAACGTGCTCAAGTAGATCACGTTGCCGCTGTACTGCCCATCGTGCTCCATATGCCGCAGTTCGGCATCGATCACGACCAGCGGCTTGATGTGCTCGCCCTCGTAGCGCAGCTGTCCGTAGGGGTCGTCCTCGACCAGGGGAATCCCGTAACGGTCCGACAGCCGCACGAGGTCCCATCGGCGCGAGCGCGAGAGCGTCACGCCCGACGGGTTCTGGAAATTCGGCAACACGTACATGAACTTCGGGCCGACGCGCAGCGCGTGCTCCAGCAGATCCGTCTGCAGCCCGTCGTCATCGCACGGGACGGCCACGTAGTCGGCGCCGAACATCGTGAACGCCTGCAGCGCCCCGAGGTACGACGGCGTTTCGGTGAGGATCCGGTCCCCGGGATTGATCAGAACCTTGCCGATGAGATCGAGGGCCTGCTGGGACCCCGACGTCATCATGATGTTGTCCACCTTCACCACGATGCCGTAGCGGGCCATCTGGACGGCGATGAGCTCGCGGAGGCGCACGCAGCCCTCGGTCGTCGAGTACTGCAGCGCGGTCGATCCCTTGCGCGACAGGATGGCGTCGGCCGCCGCGCGAATCTCGTCGACCGGAAACGCCTCCGGAGCCGGGAGACCGCCGGCGAAGGAAATGATGTCCGGCCGCTCGGTGAGCTTCAGCAGCTCCCGGATGGCCGAGCTCTTCATGCGTTGGGTACGTTGCGCGAAGCGGTGCTGCCACGGAGTCGTCATGACGCACTCCCGTCGGAGGGGCTCTTCTCTGATTCTACTCCCCCGCTCGTGATCGTGATGGCTCCCCAGCCCCCGGCCCAGTCCGCGCCGAGGAGCACGGCTGTGCGGGCTGCGTCGGGCGGGATCCTGCGCGGTGCCTGCGCCAGCGACACCGGACACGCCGGATCCGGATCCACGAGATGCGCGACCGCCGGCACGACGCCTTCCCGGAGCGCTCGCACGGCAAGGACCGTCTCGACCAGCAACGTCGCCGCGCCGAGGTATCCCGTCGCGCCCTTGAGCGCGGTGACCGGCACCGAGGCGGGCAGGCACGCCTGAAGGGCGGCCGCCTCGTGCGCGTCGTGCGCCACCGTCGCGAGGCCGCGGGCGCACACCAGGGCAGGAGCCCGCGCGGTCGCCACGAGCAGCGCCCGCAGCGCGTCGGCGTCGTCGGACCACATCGCCCGGCGGGGTCCC
>CAYLZN010000456.1:0-3308 GCA_964387935.1 uncultured Vicinamibacteraceae bacterium
CCGTGATCGGTCTCCCCCGCGAGGCCACGGAACCACTCAGGCGCGCCGTGCGACCCCATGCGCTTCGCCCACGCGACACCCACGCCGACCGCCGCCGCATACGCGACGAACCGGGTCCAGGTTGCGGGCTCTGGCACCGACTGCTTCCCGCGACTCACGTCACGCAGGTGGCGGGCAAAGGCCCGGCAGCGCCCGGCCACTCGCTCTCCTGCATCACTGAGCGGCGAAATGGCGCTCGCGAGGAGCAGGCCGATGACCGCAGCCAGGGCGGCTGCCGCAGGAACGAGCAGCGGCCAGGGGCCGAGCCGGTCCAGCACGAGCAGCGGCGGGACGACCCCGATGCCGGCGACGAGCAGCAACAGCAGGGCCAGCCCCTGGAGCCGCCGTCGGGCACGATCGCGCTCCGGGTCGATCCAGCGGCGCGCCAGCAGGTCGGCACGGACGGCGCGGCCCAGCTCCCGCGACGCCGACCGCACGCGTCGTCCGATCCTGCCGAACTCGACCCCGCCTTCCGCATCGTCCTTGAAGACGGCCGCCAGCAACTGGCGTTCGTAGTCGCCGAGGCCGGCCGACTGACCCGTGCGCGTCAGCGTGAAGCGCCGCGCTCCCCAGCCGCGCTTTGGTTGCTCCTCGACGCGCAGGACCCCGCGCGATGCGAGGTCGAACAGCGTGGCCACGTGCGGCATGGCGCCCACCGAGCCGTTGCTGGCCAGCGCGGCGACGAGCGCGGGCGGCAGATCGTCGGGCGGGTCCGGCTGGAACGCGGCTCCGCCGGCCTCCTGACCGGATCCGCGCGGGCACTGCAGCCACAGGAACAGGAACGCGCCGCCGAGCAGCATGAACACCGTCGCGGCCAGGGCGATCGCCCGGGGCCTGGTCTCCTCCGCCCGGAGTTCACGCTGTCGCCACTGCGGCGCGGTCGTGACGAGCGTGCCGGGCGCGAAGCGGGCGCGGATCTCCACCGAGCCGTTCCTGCCCAGCCCGGCGAGCCGCACGACGCGGGCGTCGCCCTCGTCATGCACCTCCGGACTGGCGCTGGCGCCCAGGCGTCGGGGCACCGCGTCAATCCCCAGCAGCGACGCGGTCGCAGGCCAGGTGACGCGCACGGTACTCTCGTCGATCGTGTAGTCGTGTTCAGCCGGCAGCGCGACCCACTCCACGACATCGGCGTCGCCGCGCAGCCACGCAACGCCGTCCACCCGGTAGCGGAGCGCGAACGTGTGCGTGCGGTCCGACACGCCGGGCAGGTGCCAGGTGACGCGCAGTCGGCCGCCGTCCTCGCGGCGCACCTCCGCCTGGCCCGCCCTGCGGCCCCGCGCGAGCGGCTGGCCGTCCAGCCACACCTCGACGTCGCGGATGCCGTCGGTGCGCCGGCGCGGGATCTCACGGAATACGCGCGTGAACGGCCCGCCTTCGAACTTGAACACGGCCTCCTCGGTCACGAGCAGGCCGCCGCCTGGCTCGATGGCGACCGTCACGTCGTACCGTGGCGCGCGGTACGACTTGGCGTGCGCCAGGCCGGCCAGCGCAACGGTCAGCAGCAGCGCGAGGGCGGCGGCGAGCGCTCGGCACGTGCGGGACACGGGGACCTCCAGTCTCGAGCCTCGAGCCCTGAGCCCCGAGCCCTGAGCCCTGAGCCCCAATTCAGCGCGCCCCCGCCGACAGGGCGTCGATCGCCACGAGGATCTGCTGCGGCCGCGCCCGACCGACGACGACGACGAAACTGGCGCCGTCGGGAGACACGTCGTAGTTGGCGTGATCGGCGCCCGCATAGCCTGCCTGGAAGAGCGTGGTCCGCCCGAGGACCCTGGGAGCGCCGGCGGACAGATCCACGCGCGCGGCCACGAGCCGATCGTCCTCCCAGTAGAACAGCTCGCGGCCACCCGGTCCCCAGCGTGGGTTCCGGCCGCCCGACACTGACACCAGCGCGGGCGCACCCGAGGGCGTCGGGAAGGTGTCCACGAACACCTCGAAGCGCCCCGGCGCATTCGAGTCGTACGCCATCCATCGTCCGTCCGGGGACACGACACCGGACTTCTCGATGAACGCGGTGTCCAGGTAGGGCGTCGGCGGCGCGGACCCGTCCGCCTTCATGGTCCAGATGTCCCGGTCTTCATCTGGCGGCACGTCGGTGAACACGATGAGGCCGCCGGCCGTCCAGTCCGACGGCCACTGCAGGCCTTCCTTGACGAGGAGTCGTGACTCCCGCCCCGTCCCATCCGCTTCGCGGATCACGAGGTCCTTGCGCGTGGGTCGATCCGCGGCCACCACGAGGCGCCTGCCGTCCGGGCTCCATGCCGGGTCGTTGTTGCCCTTGCCATCGGTCGTCAGGCGGTGCCGCGTCCGCGACACGACGTCGTATAGCCACAGGTCCTCGGGATTCCGGTCGCCGAACGCGATGCGCCGCCCGTCGGGGGAGAACCGCGGCGACCAGAAGCCGCCGCTGCGGAGCAGGACCTGCTGTGCGCCGCTCCGATCGAACAGCGCAAGGTCGAGCCCGGTACCGCCCGCGCGGATGATCGCCAGCACGCCGGTGCGCGAGGTCGCATGGAACGCGCGTCCCAGGCCGACACCGAGCGTCTCCGGCAGGATCGTCGCGGTCCCCGTGACGTCCAGCGTTCGCGCGTTGAACGGCTGGAGGGCGAGCCGTCCCTCGGGATTGGCGAACACGATGTGGCCGCTGTCGACGTACATCGGCCTGAGACCACGACCGAACGTCTTCGTGCGGCCGGTCTTCAGATCGACGATCCCGATCTCCCCGCCCCCGACTTCCGTGTTGTAGAGCAGCGCGCCGCCCCCCGGCAGGTAGTGCGGGAAGTAGCAGCCGGCGTCGAGCGTGCGTGACCCCGCCACCACGGGGCGTGGCTCGCTGCTCTTCGGCGGTACCTCGAACAGGCTGCCCTGCGGCAGCGTGGCGAAGACCACCGTATCGTCCTCGCGCCAGCTCGCGCCGGCGATGTTCTCGACGAACGGCGCAATCAAGGCCTCGGTGCCGTCCTCCAGCCGGACCTTCTTGAGAGACTGCTCGGCCAGGAACCCGACCCACGTACCGTCGGGCGAGAAGAATGCGTTCAGCGCGTCCTCGGTGCCAGGAATGGGACTCGCCGCGGGATTGTTCAGCGGACGACGGACGAGCTGTCGTGCGCCCTGATCGCCAACCGGATAGACGAGCACCCTGCCGTCCGGCGAGAGCGCCGGGTACCCGGGGACCGGCGGGTTGGCATCCGTGTCGAGCCGGAACACGGCCGGTGACCCGGCGGGCCGTTCACGCGCCGGTGCGAGGACCGGGCGCAGGATCCAGCCGGCGA
>CAYLZN010000457.1:0-3299 GCA_964387935.1 uncultured Vicinamibacteraceae bacterium
GTATCGCAGGCGCTGAGCACGACGAGCTCGACCGGCAGGCGCAGCCCATAGATGTCGTTGAGCCGGAGGAAGCCGTCCTGCGGGTGGCCGCGCTCGTCGAACATCGACAGTGCGATGCCTGACAGCCCCGGGGTCTCGTTGTCGAGCACGCCGTGCGTCGCGAAGTGCACGATCCGGTACTGAGCCAGCTCCTGGCTCAACGCGGTGGCGCGGCTGGCGGCGAAGTCCACTCGCCGCAGCGAGGGGCCCGGATGCGCGATCGCAATGATCGCGTCGGATTCGTGTCGTGTCGACGCCAGTCGCGGCAGCTCCATCGACGCGGCCCCGGCCGACGTCTGACGATCCCGCGTCGAGAGGTGTCTCACCCGTGGGTCGTCGTCTTCGAAGACAGGGTCCGCCAGCACCGCGACGACCCCGGTGGCCTGCCGTCGGTGACCCAGATCACGCCGCAGTGCGGCCAGCACCGACGCCGACGGGAGACTCACCACTTCGTGTGCGACGACGAGGGGCTCGGGGTCGGTGGAGCTGCCCGGCAGCGGGAGCCCGGCGAATGGCAGGTACTGGAGGGCCCCGTCGGCGATGATCACGATCCGCCTGCCGGCCATGAGCGACGCGGCCGGGGCCAGGAGCACCTCACTGAGGCGTCGTGCCTCCACCCAGTAGTCGGTGTCAGCCTGTCGCACTCGCGCATCGCGATCGCGGCGCTCGCCCGCCGGGGCGAGCCGGGCCGTCAGCAGGTCGTGGACGCGCCTGACGGACCGTTCGATGTCGATCCTGGGCGGCAGGACGCACGTCAGCTGGTGGCCGCGGGTGATCGCCCACATGTAGCTGCGCTCGTCGCCGAGGGCGTACTCGAGCAGCAACGTATCGGGGTCGAGCAGTTCGGACTGGACCGCTTTCAGATCCAGGACGCGGGGATGGACCATCGCGGTGTACCGCGGGCTCCGACTCCTGATTTCGGCCTGTGCCTGGAGGTAGCGGTCTTCGAGTGTCCGGAATTCCCGGGCCAGGGCGGCCACTTCGTGACGGCCCGTTGCCGGGCCTGTCAGTCGGCGGCGTCGCAGCGCCCAGTCGTCGAGTGCCGCTCGAGAGCTCTCTTCGCGTCTGAGCAGGTCCGGATCCACGCCAGCTCGCAGGTCCACCGAGGCGTCGGCCAGGCTCTCGAGCAGCGATCGTGCCCGCGCGCGCTCGCTGGCCTCGAACCCCGCGTTGGCGAGATCGGGGGAGCGGCGAGCGTGGTGGAGCCGCATGAGAATGTCGAGGTGGAGCTCGTAGTACTCGTGCACGGAGGCGAAGTAGGTCAGGCGCAGCTCGCGGTGTTCCACGGCGGTGCGCAGCGATTCCACCACGGCGATGGCCTGCTCGGCGTGCCGGCGAGCGGCGGCGAGATCCGCGCGGCCCAGGGCCGCCCTCGCGAAGCCGAAGTGAATGCGGCCCTCTTCCACCCGATCGTCTCCTGCTCGACTCAGCGCGAGGGCCTCACGGAACCAATGCGCGGCCTGGTCGTAGTCGCCCAGCAAGTTGTGCGCGACTCCCAGGTCGGTGCGCGTGGCGGCTGCGAGTCGGGGATCGTCGAGTTCCCGCCGGGCATCCAGCGACGCCTGGAGTGACAGGAGAGCCGGTCCGGGCTGGCGACGGACCAGGTGCACGGTCGCCACGTCCCGGAGCGCGAGCGCCCGCCAGCGGTCGTTGGCCACCGCGCTGGCACGCTCCAGGGCCCGAGTGAAGCGATCGAGGGCCTCATGGTCCTGCCCAAGTGCCAGGTAAGTGACGCCGAGCGACATCAGGATGTCGAGGGAAATGGCCTCCAGGCCGGACGTCTCGAAGAGTTGCGCCGCGCGTTCCCAGTCCACCAGAGCCGGGCGGACCTCACCGAGTGCGACGCGAATCTCGGCAAGGCCCGTCAGCGCCCCGCCCTCCCACGCGGCGCTGCCCATCGGCGCCAGCGCGGCCAGGGCTGCGTTGAAATCGTTCAGCGCGAGCTGGTATTCCCCGCGCCGCACGGACAACCGCGCGAAGGCGACTTGCGTGATCGCCTGCTCACGCCGATCGCCGAGTGCGATCCAGATGGCACGGGCCCTGTCGAAACAATCCTGCGCCAGGTCGAACCGGCTCACGTCGGAGTGCACGTAGCCTTGCAGCAGCAGCGTCTGCGCGAGGCCTCGCTGATCGCCCAGCAGGCGCCACAGGCGCTCTGCGTCTCGCTGGGACGCCAGCGCCTCCTCGAGATGCTGGTCGAAGTAGGCGGCCTCCCCCAGGCAGTTCATCGCGCGCGCCGTTTCGCGCACCGCACCGAGCTGCCTCGCGATCGACAAGGCACGCTGGCAGTGCGACTCGGACGCTGCCTCTGATGCGAGGGCCGCCCCCGTGCCGACGCGGCTGAGGAGCTCGCTCTCGAGCAGGCCGTCCCGCGCGGTCTGGGCCTCCATCAGCGCGGCGCGGTAGGCATCGAGCGAGTGACGGACCAGACCCAACTGCCAGAGGGTGTCCCCGCCGTCGCGGCCAGCCCTGGCCGCCGCCGCCGCGTTGCCGGCTTCCTTCCACGCGGCCGCCGCGTCGAGGAACAGGGCCGCGGCACGCTCACTGGCGCGCTTTTCGTACCGCTGGCGCAACGCGGTCGCCTCGGCCGCGAGCTGCTCCGGCAACGGGCCGGAGCGGCAGCCGCTCCAGCCCGCGAGACTGGCCAGCAACACCAGGCCGATGTGTGCCCGACCGGCGTTCACGGTGGTGTCTCCGTGCGGTGTCCTCAGGTGCGCCGGTTCTACCTCACCGCGAAGGCACGAGCAGCGGAGCGGCGGCACAAGCCGGTGATGGGCCCTGACCCGTAGCCGCCCGCGACGAGTAGTGCGTTCCAATTGCGGGCGCCAGGTTCTTCACCCAGACCTCCCGATCGGAGAGCGAACGCGTGTGCTCGCTGAACCGCGTGTGCTCACTGAACCGCGTGTGCACGCTGTACCGATGGCGTGTGCTGAGACCGAGGCCGGCCAGCCGCTGCAGCCGACGCCCGTACTCGAGGCGTTGATCCTCGGTCAGGACGTCGGGGGTGGTGACTCGGTCCCACTGTTCTTGCAGTGCCTTCATGACGGGCACTGCGGTGCCGGGCCCTGCTGTGGGGTGGAGGAGCCGACTCAGCCGGATGATCTGGGCCGGTACCGACGGAGCGCCTGGCACCGGACCGGCCTGATCCCCGTACCGTGATGGACGTCGCGTGACCGTGATGTGGTGGTGCAGAAACTGATGCCACTTGGTTTCCTGGGCGAACTCCAGCGCATCGTAGTCCCGTGATACGACCGCCCAAG
>CAYLZN010000458.1:0-3240 GCA_964387935.1 uncultured Vicinamibacteraceae bacterium
TCCAGGCGCCCAGGCGGGTCGCACTGCGCACCGCGCTCGCCACGGTGTTGGGGATGTCGTGGAACTTCAGGTCCAGGAAGACGCGGTGACCCAGCGCCGCCAGGTCCGAGAGCACGGGTGGGCCCTCGGCCGTGAACAGCTCGCTGCCGACCTTCACGCCACCTGTGAGTCCCTGCAGGTGCGACGCCAGTTCGAGGGCCCGCGCCCGCGAAGGCACGTCGAGGGCGACGATCAGTGGGCAGTGCTGCACGACGACACCTTTCCCGGGACGTCGAGCGTGCCCACGACATCGGCGACCCGGGCGATCCGATGGCGGGCGAGGTAGTCCTGCACGCCGGCGACCAGCTTCGGCCAGATGAAGGGATCCACGAAGTTGGCCGTGCCCACCTGGACGGCGGTCGCGCCGGCAATCATGAACTCGAGCGCATCGGCCGCGGTCATGATGCCGCCCATCCCGATCACGGGGATCCGGACGGCGCGCGCGCACTCGTACGCCATGCGCACGGCGATGGGACGGATGCAGGGGCCGCTGAGGCCGCCCATCACGTTGGTCAGCCGGGGCCGCCGTGTCTCCACGTCGATCGCCATCGCGAGGAAGGTGTTGACCAGCGACACCGCGTCGGCGCCGGATTCCTCGGCCACCCGGGCGAAGGAGGCGACGTCGGTGACGTTCGGCGTCAGTTTCGGCCAGATGGGCAGTGAGGTCACCGCGCGCACGGCCTTGACCACGTCGGCCGTACCGGCCAGGCTGCACCCGAACTGGATGCCGCCCTCCTTGATGTTGGGGCACGAGATGTTCAGTTCGAGGGCCGCCACCCCCTCGGCATCCGCCGCGATCCGTGACACCTCGGCGTACTCGTCGATCGAGCTGCCGCACACGTTGACGACCACGGTGGCGCCGAGCGCCCGCAGCTCCGGCAGTCGCTCCCTGACGAAGCGCCGAACGCCGATCCCCTGAAGGCCGATGGCGTTGATCAGGCCCGCCGGCGTCTCGACGATGCGCGGCGGTGCGTGGCCCTCGCGTTCGTTCAGGAACAGGCCTTTGACGACGATGGCGCCGATCGTGGAGAGATCGAGGGCGTCACGGTATTCGGTGCCGTACCCGAAGCAGCCGCTGGCCGCCATGAAGGGATTCACGAGTCGCAGGGATCCGATGTGGCTGGTGAGGTCCATCAGTGCACCAGCTCTTCCCACACCACCGCGCGACCGTCGAAGACCGGACCGGCGATGCACGATCGCACGAAGTGGCCGGTCCCAACGCCATCCCGGATCCGGACCACGCAGCTGTAGCAGCCGCCCATGCCGCAGCCCATGACCTGCTCGAGCGACACCGCACACGGGCGCCCGTGCGCAGCGCTCAGCGACGCCACGGCCCGCATCATGGGCGTCGGGCCACAGGCGTAGATCTGGAGCGGCGTGGTGCCGGGCGTTGCGGCGAGGGCGTCGCCGAGCGGTGCGGTGACGAACCCGCGCGCACCCGCGCTGCCATCCTCCGTCGCGGTGACGAGGTGGACCCCGAGCGTCTCGAACACGTCGCGGCAGAACAGGTCCTCCGCGCGACGCGCGCCGTAGAAGAGCGTCGTCTTCGTGCCGCGCTGCTGCAGGGCCTCGGCGAGCGTGGCGAAGGGCGCCAGGCCGACGCCTCCCGCCACCAGCCAGGCTTCCGCGGGAGGATCGACCGGATCGAATGGGCGGCCGAGCGGGCCGAGGCAGTCGAGCCGATCGCCTGGCTTCGCCCGGTACAGGTGATCGGTGCCGATGCCCACCCGCTTCGACAGCAGGCTGAACCCGGTGGGCAGTCCACGTCGGTCGCGCACGATCTCGAACACCGAAAACGGTCGGCGCAGCAGCGGCGGCATGCCGTCCACGGTTCTGACCATGACGAACTGGCCGGGACGCGCGGCGGTGGCGATGGCCGGTGCGTCGAGCGTCACGACGTTGTCGTCGGCTGACAGGAGAGTGTTGGCCAGTACTTCGGCCCGCACGTCCACGATCATGGGGAGAGTATACGGCGGACCCGTTACGATAGGGGGTCATGCGGTACCTGCGGATGTTGACCAACGCGATTGTGGCGGGCGCACTGGCCGCCGCGTTCGTCGCGGTGCTCATCCTCCAGCTCAATCCGCATCTGCCCCTGTCGGTCCCCGTGCTGACCGCGCTCGGACAGCGTCTCTGGGTCTTCTATGGCGTCAACGCCGCCTTCGGGTTCTACGCGCTCATCGTCGTCGGCCAGCTCTTCGCGCGCGAGGGTCTCTCGCCGGGCTGGCTGAGTCTCAGGCTGCTCGCCTGGAGCAGCACGATCGTGGCCGGCACGGCCGCGGCCCTCATGTGGCACAACCTGCGCGGGTTCGGGACCGTGCTGGAGGAAGAGGCCACGCGCCGCATGGCCGCCGGCGCGGCGGCCACCACCGTGTGCGCGCTCCTGCTGCTGATTATCGCGGTCGTGCACTACTCGTTCGGGCGCCGGGGATCCCGGGTAGGCGGGACGCTGTACGCGCTGACGATCGTCGCGGCACTTGGCCTCCCGCTGGCGGCCAGAGGCTGGGGGACGCCCCCGGCCCAGCCGCTCCGCGCGTCGGTGGTCGTGCCCCTGCCCCGCGACGAGCCGGTGCCGCGGGTGGTGACGGTGTGGCTGGACGGCGCGTCGCTCGACTTCATCGCGCCGATCGCCGCTGAGGGACGGCTGCCCACCTTCGCGCGCCTGCTGGACGAGGGCGCGTCGATGCACCTGGCCACACAGCGGCCCACGCAGCCCGGCCCGGTCTGGACCGCGGTGGCGACGGGGATGTACCCACCGCGCAACGGAATCCGAGCCACCGAGCACTACCGGTTCGGGGCCGGCCCTGAGGAGATCACGCTGTTGCCGGACTGGTGTCTGTCGCACGTGCTTGCGACGCTGGGCGTCTTCGAGGTCGTGCCGCAGGACAGTCGCGCGATTCGAGCGCGGCCGCTGTGGCGGGTGCTGAGCAGCCTGGGCGTGACCGTCGGGGTGGCCGGTGTGCCCCTGACCCACCCGGCTCAGGAGGTGAACGGGTACCTCCTCTCTGATCGGCTGCACGTCTGGCCCAATGCGTCGCTGCCGTTCCGGGAGGAGGAGCTCGTGTTTCCACCCGACCTCCTCGCCGGACTGCCGGACACGCTGTTCGAGCGTCCGTCGACACCGTCGCCTCCGGTCGCCGCGGTTCCGTTGCCGAGGGACCTCTTCTATCGGCGGCTCACAGCCGAGATCGACGCGCAGGT
>CAYLZN010000459.1:0-3212 GCA_964387935.1 uncultured Vicinamibacteraceae bacterium
GAGGTCCGTGCCGGGTTCACCAGGCAGGAGATCCTGCGACCCGCGGCCGAGGATCCCCGGGCGCCGGGGGGCCTCTTCGACCGCGTCGGCGGCCTGCTGGCGGATCTCGCGGGCATGGTGGGACAATAGAAGGGTTCCGAGGAAACCCATCCATGAAGAAGTTCTCGATCGTCTTCGTTCTCGTGGCCGCCGCGTCCATGACCGCGAGTGCCGACATCCTCGAGCAGATTCTGGTGAAGGTGAACGGCGAAATCTTCACCAAGACCGACCTCGAAGAGCGGCAGGTGGCGGCCCTGCGCCAGCGCGATCGCGGCGTGACGGCGGCGGATCTCAAGAACGACGCGGAACTCAAGAAGGCCCTCGACGACATCACGCCGCAGATCCTCGTGGACGCCGTGGACGAGATGCTCGTCCTGCAGCGCGGCCGGGAACTGGGCTACAAGATGGGCGACGAGCAGTTCAAGAGCATCGTCGACAACATCCGGAAGGAGAACAAGCTCGAAGACGAGGCGCAGTTCCAGGCCGCGCTCAAGCAGGAGGGCATGACCCTGGCGGACCTGCGCAGGACGCTCGAGCGGCAGCTCGTGGTGTCGCGCGTTCAGCAGGCCGAGGTCTGGAACAAGGTCGGGATCACCGAGACGGAAGCCCGCGGCTACTACGAGGAGCACCAGTCGGAGTTCACGACCCCGTCCCAGTTGACCCTGCGGGAGATCTTGATCCCCGTCGCCGAGACGAAGACGCCCGCCGGGCAGGAAGGCATCAACGTGGCGGCCGACGAGGAGGCCCGCAACAGGGCCGACCGCATCCGCGTGCGCGCCGTCGGCGGCGAGGACTTCGCGAAGCTCGCGGCTGCGGAGTCGGACTCGCCCTCGAAGGCGAATGGCGGCCTGATCGGGCCCTTCAACGAGCAGGAACTGTCGACCCCGCTGCGCCAGTTGCTCGAGCGCATGAAGCCCGGCGAGATCAGCCAGCCCCTGCGGACCGCTGGTGGCTATCAGATCCTGAAGCTCGAGTCGCGCACGGACACGACCGTGATGGGGTTCGAGGACGCGCGCGACCAGATCGGCGAGAAGGTGTTCCAGCAGAAGCGCCGCGGCGAGATGCAGAAGTACCTCGCCCGCCTCCGCCGGCTGGCGATCATCGAGTGGAAGAACGACGAACTGCGGAAGCTCTACGAGCAGCGGCTCTCGACGACGCCCACGGCGGAGGCCGCCGGGCCGTCATGACGCCCGGCGCGCCGGAGAAGGTCGCGATCGCGTCCGTGTCGCTCGACCCGCCATTCGGCGTGGCGCCGATGGCGGGGATGACCGACACGGCCTTCCGTCGGCTCGTGAAGCGACACGGCGGCTGCGGCCTCGTCGTCACGGAGATGGTCAGCTCGGAGGGCCTGGTCCGGGGGATCGACCGCACGCTCGAGTACGCGGAGTACACCGAAGAGGAGCGCCCCGTCTCGATCCAGATCTTCGGCGGGGATCCGGCCCGCATGGCGGAGGCGGCCCGCGTGGTGGAGGGCATGGGCGCCGACGTCGTGGACGTCAACATGGGGTGCCCGGTCCCCAAGATCGCGAAGCACCACGCCGGCTGCTCCCTGATGCGCGAGCCCGGGCACGCCGCCCGCATCGTGGCGGCGATGGCGAAGGCGGTGCGCATCCCGGTCACCGTGAAGATGCGCGCCGGCTGGAACGAGCGCGAGATCAACGCGCCGGATCTGGCCCGCCAGGTGCAGGACGCGGGGGCGGCCGCGGTCACCGTGCACGGCCGGACCGCGGCGCAGTCCTACACGGGCAAGGCGGACTGGGACCTCGTGGCGCGCATCGCCGAGGCCCTCACGATCCCGGTGATCGGCAGCGGCGACTGCGTCGAGCCCGAACAGGTGCTCGAGCGGCTGGCGCTGGGCGTGGACGGTGTGCTGGTTGGCCGGGGCGTGCTCCGCAACCCCTGGATCCTGGCGCAGGCCCGGGACCTGCTCGAGGGTCGCCCCGCCCGCCCGATCACGCCGCGGATGCGCGGGGAGTTCCTGCTCGAGTACATCGACCTGCTCCTCGGCGAGCCGCGCGAGGAGGCGGACGGCTTCCGCCACGTGGCCCCCGGCGCGCCTCCCGGCGCGACGGCGCACGAACCCGCCCGCGGACGAGATCGCTGGGTCGTGAACAAGCTCCGCGCGCTATGCGCCTGGTACACCAAGGGTCTCGACAACGGCTCGCACGTCCGCGTGGCCATCAACCACGCCGCGTCGGTGGCGGCCGTCCGGGCGATCGTGACGCGCGCGTTCCTCGATCAGCTCTCCACGAGCGAGGCCACGGCCGCCGCATCGACCGCCTCGTAGTCGTAGATCAGCCCTGCTTCCACCGTGCTGTTGAAGAGCGCGCCCAGCCGCAGGTGTCCGGGATGGGCGAGGTAGGCGTCCAGGCCCTCGCGGTCCGTGAACTCGACGATCGCGGCGTACGGGAGGTCGGGGAAGTTGCCGAGCACGTAGCGCGGCCCGTTCTCGAGGCGCCTGCCGACCAGGAACCGGCGAATCTGCGGGATCTCGTCCCTGGCCGCGGCCACCGCTTCCATGAGCGCCTCGCGGACCGTCTGCTCGAGCGCCGGCTTCGGACGGTACAGGACCACGTGCAGCATCATGGCGCTCACTCCTGCCGGGGTTTGCGCGGCCGGGACGGCGTCGGGCCGCCCTCGGCCCGATCGCGGCGCAGCCGCATCTTGAACCGCCGGCGCTTCTCGTCACGCGGGATGTCGAAACGCGCCCGGGGATCGCGGTGCTGGCCGCCGGGGCGCCAGTCGCGCGGGCGTTTCTCGGGAGCCGCCGCGGCACGCGCCCGTTCGGCGTCGTCCGGCGACTCGAAGAGCTGCCCCCGTTCGAACCACCTGATCACGGCGTCCGGATGCCGTCGCTGCAACTGCTTCAGCGTCGGCACCAGCGTCTCCCGCTGACGCGCGCGGAAGGCGGTCGGCTCCGTGCCGAGCAGGATGGTCCAGAAGGCCGTGCGCGACATCGCCATGGCCGGGCTCCTTCAGTGCGGTCGCTCGAGGCGCTTGAGCTTCTCGACGAGCGTGGTCCGCTTCAAGTTGAGCAGCCGGGCGGCCTGCAGCTTGTTGCCGGCCGCGCGCTCGAGCGCGCGGCTGATCAGGTCCCGCTCGATCTTTCCCACCACGGCTGCGAAATGGTCACGCCCAGTCGCGGCGGATCCGCCTCGCGGCCGAAGCGGTCG
>CAYLZN010000460.1:0-3154 GCA_964387935.1 uncultured Vicinamibacteraceae bacterium
GAGCGAGACCGACGGCAGCTTGCGGGTCTCGATCAGAATCGCGCCCTCGTCCAGGCGGGGCATGAACTCCGTGCCGAGAAATGGCACCGAGATCACGGCCGCCGTGATCACCGAGAGCGCGATGCCCAGGGTGCGCCACGGGTGGCGCATCTGGCCCTCGAGGTGCCGCATGTAGCGCGCCTGCAGGCGTGCGAACCAGGCATCCTCGTGGTGACCGCCCTTCAACGTGAGCAGGAACGACGACACGACCGGCACGACCGTGAGCGACAGCAGCAGGGAGCCGAGCAGTGCCGAGCACACCGTGATCGCCATGGGCCGGAACATCTTCCCCTCGAGCCCCTGCAGCGTGAAGATCGGGAAGTACACGGCGATGATGATGAGCACGCCGAACAGAATGGGACGTGCCACTTCCGTCGCGGCGCTGGTGAAGAGCTGCTGTCGCACTCGTACCACGTGATCCGGCGGACCGTCGAGCAGCGCGGCCGGGATCTCGCTGCGGCGCCGCACGAAGTTCTCCATCATCACGACGGCGCCGTCCACGATCAGGCCGAAGTCGATCGCGCCCAGCGACATCAGGTTCGCCGACACCCCGAAGATCCGCATGCCGACGAAGCCCAGGAGCATGGAGAACGGAATCACGGCGGCGACGATGAGCGAGGCGCGCACGTCCCGCAGGAAGAAGAAGAGGACGGCGATCACGAGCAGCGAGCCCTCGAGCAGGTTCTTCCGCACGGTGTGCGACGTGCGGTCGATCACCTCGGTCTGATCGTAGAACGGCTCCAGGGTGACGCCGGCCGGCAGCGACTTCTCGATTTCCGCGATGCGGGCCTTCGCGCGCGCGCCCACCTCACGGCCGTTCTCCCCCTTGAGGATGATGACCATGCCGGCCACGCTCTCACCCTTGCCGTCCCGGGTGGCAGCCCCCTGCCGCGGCATGGCACCGACCCGGACGTCGGCGACGTCCCGGACGAAGACCGGGACGCCGTCCACCGCCGTGAGCACGATCTGCTCGAGGTCCGACACGCCCCGCACGAGGCCGACCCCGCGCACCGTCAGGCGCTCGGCTCCCGGTTCCACGAAGCCGCCGCTGAACGACGAGTTGTTCTCGGCGACGGCCCGGATGACATCGTGGGCCGTGAGGCTGTACTTCTCCAGCAGCCGTGGATCGACGATGACGTGGAACTGCTCGGTGAGGCCGCCCCACGAGTTGATCTCGCTGACGCCGCGCACGGCCCGCAGGCGATTGCGGATGTCCCAGTCGTGGAGGGTCTTGCGCGCCATCGCGTCCATCGCCTCGCCCTCGACCAGGTACTGGTAGATCTCACCGAACGCCGAGGCGACGGGACCCATCGCCGGCTCCACGCCCTGGGGCAGCCGACCGCGCGCGTCCGCGAGCCGCTCGGCCACGAGCTGGCGCGCCAGGTAGACCGGTACCCGGTCCTCGAAGACCACGGTGACCATCGACAGACCGAACTTGGACAGCGACCTGACCTCCGCCGCGCCGGGTGTGCCCATGAGCGCGGTCTCGATCGGGTAGCTGATCCGCATTTCGATCTCGGGTACGGCGAGACCCGGCGCCTGCGTGACCACGACCACCTGGTTGTTGGTGAGATCGGGGAAGGCCTCGACCGGCAGGTCTCGCCACGCGACGAGTCCCGTGATGACGAGGGCTGCCGCGCAGACGAGCACGAAGAAACGCTGGCGCAGCGCCGCGGCGACGAAGCGTTCGACCAGGCCCATGGCGTCAGCCCTCGTCCGGCGCGGCCGACGTGAGCAGCTCGGACTTGAGGAGGAAGCTCCCGGCAGCGACCACGCGTTCCCCCGCCGACACGCCGTTGACGACTTCGACCCAGCCGTCGGCCTCCCGGCCCAGCGTGACGGGGCGCACGGCGAACGTGCCCGCCGTCCGCTCCACGAAGACGACCTTGCGGCCGTCCACGTCCTGGACTGCCGCGGCCGGGACCGCCACGAGGCCGCGCGGCGCACCGGTCTCGAGCTGCACGGTGGCGAACATGCCGGGCTTGAGGCGTCCGCCCGGGTTCGGCACGCTGCCGCGGACGACCACGCGCCGGGTCTTCGGATCCACGGTGTCCCCGATGAACGCGACCGTGCCGGGGAATCGCGCGTCGGCGTACGCGGCGACCTGCACGGTCATGCGGCGGCCGACGCTGAGCGCCGCCAGGTGGCGTTCGTCGACCTCGGCCAGGGCCCACAGCGCACCGAGGTCGCTCACCACGAAGAGCGGCGTCCCCGGGACGACGGCCGACCCGGGCGTGACCATGCGTTCGAGCACGACGCCCGTCAGCGGCGAGAGGGCAGGGATCTGCTCGCCGGTTTCGCCGCTCGGGTCTTCCTTGTTGGTGACACCGAGATGCTCGAGCGCTTCCTCGCTGCGCCGCACTTCCGTTCCCGCCATGTCCAGCTGTTCCTCCGCGGCAACGCGGTTGGCCGCCGCGCGTTCGCGTTCCTGCACGGAGATCGCCTTGTCGGCGAGCAGGCGCTCGGCGCGCCTCTCGGCCTCGCGCGCGTACGTGAGTTCCGTCTGCAGCCGGCGCCGCTCCGCGACCGCCCTCCGGTAGTCCGCCCACGCGTCGTGTACCACGTGGCTCTGCAGCTGCGCGAGGAGCGTCCCCTGCCTCACGCGGTCGCCGACCTCGACGAGTGTCTTGATGACCGTCCCCTCGACGATCGAACCGACCCTGGCCGTGCGAGTCTCGTCCAGGGCGAGGACGGCTGCGCCTTCGAGGGCGTCGGCCCGCTCGAGCTGCCGGGCCGCTTCGACGGCCAGATCGGCCTCTTTGAGGGCCGCCTCCGACAGTGTCACCGTCTCGCTCCTCGTCGTCGCGGCTCCCGCGGGCGACGGGCCGGGCGCGGCCACGGGCGGGGCGGCTCGACCACGGCCCAGCGTGTAGGCGAAGAACGCGGTCAACGCGAGGCTGGCCGCCAGGGCCACGCCGCGTGCCATCGGGTGCATGCTCACGGTTGCACCTCCCGTCCCAGGGCCAGACGCGCCTCGATCGAGGCCAGAACCGCCTCGAGCTGCAGGCTGAGTTCCGTGCGGCGCGCGTCGGTCCAGACGCGCTCGGCATCGACCAGACGCAGGGCGTCGAACGCGCCCTCGCGAAACGAGGCACGAGCGGCGTCGCGCGCCACG
>CAYLZN010000461.1:0-3148 GCA_964387935.1 uncultured Vicinamibacteraceae bacterium
AGCGGCAGGCGCCTGGCGACACGCTGGAGGGTCGGACGCTCGTTTTCCGGGGGCAGCAGCTGGCGCTGGGTCTGCGTGCCGTAGAACAGGCCCGCGGACTCGCGGGCCACGATGGTGACGCCGTCCGGGGCGATGGTCAGCCGGTAGCCTTCGTCACCGAGGTCACTCGCGTCGGATTCGAGGCGCAGCGTGATGTCGCCCGTGGTGGGCGCCCTGCCGGCGGTGTCCACCGGCAGGGCGAAGCCGGTCGCGGGTCTCAACCGCGCGGCGAGCAGTTCCGCGACGCGCTGCACGTCGGAGTCGGCGCGCGTCACGGCGATGCGGGCGCGCCTGCCGAGGGTGAAGGACCGATCGCGGGCGAAGTCCGCTGACACCGGCGCGGGCACGATGGTGTGGGATAGCGAAGGGCGGTCTCGAGGCGTCATGGCCTGGGCGAGGATGGGCAACGGGATCGCGGCAACACTCAGGAGCGGGAGCACGAGCCATCCGGGCTGGAGTTGTCGAGGCACGCGGGCCATTCTGACGGTGAAGTAGACTTGATGCAACACGGGACGGTTCACCGATGATGACGACCACCGCACGACGCAGACTGCTCGTTCTGGTGCTGGGAGCCGCGATCCTCAGCCCCCTCGTGATGCGCGCCGATGAGGGCATGTGGACGTTCGACAATCCTCCCCGCGCACTCCTCCGGCAGAAGTACGGATTCGAGATCACCGAGCCGTGGCTGACGCGCGTCCGCCTCGCGTCCGTGCGTGTCGGGGACGGAGGATCGGGCTCGTTCGTGTCGCCGGACGGCCTGCTGTTCACCAATCAGCACGTGGGTCGCGGCCAGGTATCGAAGCTGTCGACGCCGGAGCGTGACCTGATCAGGAACGGGTTCTACGCGGTGACCCGCGCCGACGAGCTGAAGTGTCCGGATCTCGAGGTCAACGTGCTCGAGTCCTACGAAGACGTCACCGCGCGCGTGCAGGGCGCGGTGAAGGCCGGCGCGTCGGACGCGGAGGCCAGCGCGCAGCGTCGGTCGGAGATCGCGGCGCTCGAACAGGACTGCGCCGCGCGCACGGGCCTGAAATGCGAGGTGGTGACGCTGTATTCGGGCGGGGAGTACTGGCTCTACCGGAACAAGAAGTACACGGATGTGCGGCTCGTGTTCGCGCCCGAGGAGCAGATCGCGTACTTCGGGGGCGATTACGACAATTTCACGTACCCACGCTGGAACTTCGACATCACTTTCTTTCGGGTGTACGAGAATGGCCAGCCGCTGCGCACGCCGCAGCATCTGACGTGGTCGGCGCGCGGCGCCGAGGAAGGTGAGCTGGTCTTCGTGCCGGGCTATCCCGGGTCCACCGCACGCCTGCTGACGGTTGCGCAGCTGCGCTACCAGCGCGACGTCGGCAACCCGCTCCAGATGCGGGTGTGGACGAGCCGTCGCGATGCGCTCGTGCGCTTCGGCGCGCAGGGCCCCGAGCAGACCCGCCGGGCGTCCGCGGCGCGCCTGGGGCTCGAGAACTCGATCAAACGGCTGATCGGCCAGCAGGAAGGACTCCAGAACCCGAGGATCCTGAAGAAGAAAGAGGATGAGGAGGCGGCGCTCCGTGGGAAGGTGGCGGCCAGCCCGGACTGGCAGCAGCGATACGGGCAGGCCTGGGACCGGATCGCGGCGGCCTACGAGGCGTATCCCGCCATCGCCACGCGGCTCGCCTTCTCGAACCTGACGGCGTCGAGGCTCGCGGGGATGGCGTCCACGTTCGTGCGGTATGCGGAGGAGCTGCCGAAGCCCAGCGGGCAGCGGTACGCGGAATTCGCCGATGCGCGGCTCGAGGGCGTGCGGTTCTCCCTGCAGTCGTCGGCGCCGGTCTACCTGGATCTCGAAGAGGCACAGCTCTCCGCGTGGCTGGAGGACGTGGAGCGGGCACTCGGCGTGAATGACCCATTCGTCCGCGCGGCCCTGGCTGGGCGTCCGGCCGCAGCCGTTGCGCGCGACGTGATGGCTGGTACGACGCTCGCCGACGTGGCGGCCCGCAAGGCCCTGGTCGAGGGCGGTCCTGCGGCGATCGCGGCGTCCCGCGACCCGCTGCTCGCCCTGGCGCGCCGCGTCGAGCCGGTGATCCGCGAGCTGCGCGCGTGGCAGGAAGAGAAGATCCAGAGTGTGGAGTCGGCGGCAGGTCAGCAGATCGCCCGGGCCCGCTTCGCAGCCTACGGGAAGACGGTGTACCCGGACGCCAACTTCAACCTGCGTCTCGAGTACGGGACCGTCCTGGGCTACGAGGAGGACACCACGCTCGTCCCGTTCCGGACGACGTTCTTCGGGTTGTTCGAACGCGCGGCGGCCTTCGGCGAGAAGCCGCCGTTCGCGCTGCCCCCGCGCTGGCGCGACCGCCGTTCGGCGCTCGATCTGTCCACCCCGTTCAACTTCGTCTACACCGCAGACACCATCGGCGGCAATTCGGGCAGCCCGGTGATCAACCGCGCCGGGGAGGTCGTCGGCATCAACTTCGACAGCAACATCCAGAAGTTGCCGAACCGCTATCTGTACATCGACGAAGCGGAGGGCAGTCGCGCGGTGGGCGTGCACTCGGCGGGGATCGTCGAGGGCCTCCAGAAGGTCTACGAGGCGGAGGCGCTCGTGCGGGAGCTCACGGGGCGACGGTGAGCATCGGGGAGCGGCCCGCGGCTTGCGGCGGGCGCCGTGCCGTCGCGCGCAGCTCGCCGCACGTCGCATCTCACGTGAGTTCTTCCCGCGTCAGCGGCGCGATCCGCCCGGCGAGCCAGAGGACGACGAGCAGGCCGAGCGGCCCGAGCAGGCCGGCCGTGACGAACATCGGCGCGTAGCCGAGCGTGTCGACCACGCGGCCCGTACCCCAGTTGAAGAGGACGCTCGCGACGGCCGCGCTCGTGCCGCCGAGACCGAAGACGGACGCAACGGCGCTCCGCGGGAAGAAGTCGCTCGGCAGCGTCTGCAGGTTGTTGATCCACACCTGGAAGCCGAACAGCACGATGCCCATGAAGACGAGCGCGGCGTACGGACTCTCGGCCCGCATCGCGAGAATGCCCGCCGGCGTCAGCAGGGCGCCGACGATCATCACGGTCCTGCGCGCGCGATCCACCGACCAGCCCTTGCTGATCAGGTGCCCGGACGCCCACCCGC
>CAYLZN010000462.1:0-3138 GCA_964387935.1 uncultured Vicinamibacteraceae bacterium
CGACGAGCGCGACTACGCGGCCACCGCGGCCTTCGTCCGTGGGCTCGTCGAGCAGACCCGCGCCGCCGGACTGCTCGTGCCGGGGTTCCTGCTCAACGTCAACGCGCCGGCGGGCACCCCGAGGGGCGTCGCCGTCACGCGGCTCAGCACGAAGCGGAGCGGCCTGCGCTTCGACTGCACCCCGCCAGCGGGGGAGCGGGCCGCGTGCTTCCCGGGCTACAGCCAGGTGCTCGCCGACGAGGCGGGCACGGACGTGGGCGAGTTCTACCGCGGCTTCATCACGCTGACGCCGATGGCGATCGACGTGACGGACACGCAGGCGCAGGCCGGGCTGAGGGTGCTGGAGCGACGGTAGGGGGCGGCGCGCGGTTATCGGGGATTTTGGACGACGGTGGCATCGTCCAGCGGGTGCTGCCACCGGAGGCCGGGGAACCGCGCGAAGTCCCGGTCGGTCGTGACGAACACGCAGTCGTGTTCGAGGGCCAGGGCGGCGAGATACGCGTCCTGTACGAGGTTGCCGCGACAGTCCGCGCGGGCGCACAGGTCCCGGAACAGGGCCCAGTGGCGGACGTCGGCGCGCAACGCGACGGCCGCAGGCGCGGCCAGGCACACGTCGATGAAGGCCTCGACCTGAGACCGCGGTGTGGGCGGCCGGAAGATGGACGGATGTGTCGCGATCCGGAGCAGGGCCGCCATGATCGGCTCGAAGAGCGCCACGCGTGGCTCGCCGTTGAGCGCCGACGTCAGCCAGGCCCTGTACTCGGGGTGACGATCGGTGTCCTCGCGAAGCGCATACAGCAGCACGTTCACGTCTGGCGCGATCACCGCAACCCGTCCATGCGGTCGTAGACACTGCTCATGTCGTCGAGGGACACCCCGGGTGCCAGGCCCTCGCCCTTGAACGTCGGCAGTCGGACGGGTGCGCGGCGCCCGGCGGCCGGTCGAGACAGCCTGGCGCGCAGGGCCTCGGCCACGAGCGCGGCCAGGGTCATCCCGTGTCTGGCGGCGTAGGCTTTGGCGCGCCGGTGGAGGTCGTCGTCCAGGGCGATGACCGTTCGCATCACTAAAGCATATCACTGCCGCACATTTGTGCGTCATGGTGCGAGGTGCGAGGCGGCGGAGGCCGCCTGGGAAAGGCGGCCCCCGGAGCTGGTCGTGAACGACGCGTCACTCCCGGCAGGTCCTCGTGGACACGACCGTTGCGCCATCGTCGACGCAGGTGGTCGCTGGACGCTGGTCGTGCGGCACACACACCCGCACCTCACCCGAGCACGACGTTCCCGCCGGGTCTGTGGCTGTGAAGTTGACGTGGTAGACGCGGCCGTTGCCCGGAACCTTCGGGGTCCCCGACCGCTCCGCGCGGAGCCAGGCCGTGGCCGTGCCCAGGCCCTTTGCGTCTGGACAGGTGTTGCCGTCTCCGAGCGAGTTGAGCGGCTCGTCCTGGGTGATCCGGTCGATGGTGATGGACAGGACATCAGCGTCAGGATCGCTGACCCCAGTGATGGAGACACCAACGAACTGGTGATTCGGGGGCCAGAGCTTCCCAAGGCTTGGAG
The DNA here is from genome assembly GCA_964387935.1 of uncultured Vicinamibacteraceae bacterium. Classification (GTDB taxonomy): domain Bacteria; phylum Acidobacteriota; class Vicinamibacteria; order Vicinamibacterales; family JAFNAJ01; genus CAYLZN01. The sequence goes on from CAYLZN010000462.1 coordinate 1,557, forward strand.
CAGCGCCTCCGCAGGCGGGTGGTTGGTTGGCGACGCAGGCCACGTCGGCTGGCACAGTGCCCAGGACGGCGTTGCTCGCCACATCCTTGAAGTCGAGCACAAACGAGCCGTTGGGCGAATCAGTGCCCGTGAACGTCACGTCGAAGCAGGCCGTGCCGTCCGGCCCGACGTCGTGCACCACGAGTGGACTGATGCCCACTGAAAGCCCGGCAGGCAATGGGGCCGACGCTTCGAGCGTGATGTCGATGGGCAGGGTCGTCGTCGAGGTGATGGCGTCGACGATCGCGTCCTTCAGCGGACCGCCGCCTGAGCCGATCGAGAAAACCAGTGGATTGCCTCCCGAGTCGACGGCGCCGGTCATCCGGGCAAGAGCCGACAGGAACACGTCTTCGCTGAAGGACGGCCCGGTGGCTGCCGTTGGGCCGGCGCCTGGTCCCATGCCGAGCACGCGAATCCCTGCGGCATTCAGGGCGGCGACCGTGTCGGGAACCGTGCCGGCGCCCGCAGGTACCACCGCGCCCGCCACCGTGTTCGCGGCGAGGGACTTGGCATCGCTGACGTAGCCGAAACGGTCGACACCCGGCGTCGTGCTGGTGCACGCGAAGGCGCTGACCGGCTCCGTGCTTCCGGTGCCGACGACTGCGACGGGAATGCCAGACGCGGCGTCGAAGGCGGCGACCGAGCAGATGTCGGTTGCGAGAATCACCAGGCGCAGCGCACCCGTCCGGAAGCCCACGCCGCCGGCGGTTCCCGAGACCGGCACCGTCGGATGGAGGGTGGAGAACAGGGGCACGTCGCCACTGGCGTCGGCCGCGGTCTGGGTCGCGGTCGCCCCAGCGACCTGGGTCCCATCCAGGCCTGTGGTCTGGCCGTCGCCGTCGCCGTCGAACCCGGCGCCCGTTGCGACCTGGAACAGCGCCTCGGCGATGGCCGACTCCGGGCCGTCACCGCCATAGCCCGCGGCAGCGCGCGAGAGGGCGCTGGTGATCAGGGTGTTTCGAGCCGCGGCACCGCCGGCCGTCGCGGCGGTGACGATGGGCTGGTTGAGGACGAAGGGCCGCCCTTGCACGTCCTCGCCGCTGAACCCTGTGCCCGGGCCACCGTAGTCCTCGAAGCGACCGACGCCGAAGCCGAACGACACGCCCGGCAGCGCCGCCTCGAGGTCCGTGACGAGGGCGCTGAAGATCCCTGAGACCGTCGGGACGAAGCTGGCGAAGCTGCCCGTGTCGTCGAACAGGAAGAAGACGTCGACCTTGTCGACCACGCTGCCCGGAGGGAGCTTGATGCACGTGTTCTGAGTCTGGCTGCGGGACGAGCACACGGCTGAGGAAGCCGGAATCGAGATGGAGGGAGGAGTGATCGTCTGCGCGCCGAGCGTGTGACCACCGATCACCGCCGACAGGACCCCCACGAGCACCGTAGATCGAAGTAGCGTTCGATGGCATCGCATCGTGTCCTCCTCGGTCGTGCCTCACGCGCGGCACCGGTACCGGCACCACCGCTGCGCGACCAGCGGGCGGACACTAGCCCCAATACAAGCGTGATTCTGGTGATGTAACGATTCCGGAAACAGAAAACACTC
>CAYLZN010000463.1:0-3080 GCA_964387935.1 uncultured Vicinamibacteraceae bacterium
TCATCGGCCTGTCGGGCCTGATCACGCCCAGCCTGGAAGAGATGCAGCACGTCGCCGCCGAGATTTCCGGCATTCCCATTCCCAAGACCCTGCTGCAGGAGATCGTGAGCTACTACTCGCGGTCGTCGCAGTTTCCGGAAGGCGTCGCCATCGATGCCCCCTTCGCGCTCCCGGCCCGCATCAAGGAAATCCACATCAACGCCCGGCAGGCGGTCGTCGTCCAGTAGCGCCGCGATCGGCGCTCCGGGGGACGGCGCCCGTCCACCGGCCACCGTGGCGGCCGTCTCCGACGATCTGGGCCGCCCGGTGTCAACCGTGCACGGCGTCGGCCCGCGCCGCGCCGCGGACCTCGCACGCATCGGCATTCATACGGTTGACGACCTGCTCTATCGCTTTCCGATCCGTTACGAGGACCGCAGCCATCCGCGCCCGATTGCCGAGCTCACCGCCGGCGCGGCCTCGTCGGTCGTCGGCGACGTGGCGCGCTGCGGGCTGCGGCCGACGCGTCGCCGGGGGTTCTCGATCTTCGAGGCCGTGATCCGCGACGACTCCGGGGCGGTCACGGCGGTCTGGTTCAATCAGCGGTACCTGCGCGACGTGTTCCAGGCGGGACGTCGGGTAGCGCTGTTCGGCAAGGTGGAGCAGCGGGGCCGGGAGGGCCTGCAGCTGGTCAGCCCGCACTACGAATGGATCGACGAGGGCGACACCGAGGAGACGACGCCCACCGGCCTCCACACCGGGCGAATCGTACCGATTTACGAACGCGTCGGGTCGCTCACGCCGAGGGTCCAGCGGTCGCTGGTGGCGCGCGCCTGCGAGGCGCTGCCGGACGACCTCTCCGAACGTCTGCCGGCGGAGGTTCTCGCCGCTCGAGGCTGGCCGGGCCTCCGGGAGGCCCTGGTGCGAGCCCATTTCCCTGGCGAACGCGAGGACCTGGCGCAGCTCAATGCCTGCCGGGCGCCCGCCCAACAGCGTCTGGTGTTCGAGGAGTTCTTCTGGTTTCAGCTCGGGCTGCTGCTGCGGCGTCGCGAGCGGGCCGCCGAACGAAAGCCGTTCACCGTCCGCGTGAACGACCGGATCAGGGCAGCGGCCCGCGCGATCCTGCCGTTCGCGCTGACACCGGGTCAGCGTGATGCGGTGCGGCGCATCGTGGCCGATATGCAGTCGGACGCCCCGATGAACCGCCTGTTGCAGGGAGACGTCGGGGCCGGCAAGACGATCGTCGCACTCCTCGCGGCGCTCGTGGCGATGGAGAACGGGCTGCAGGTGGCGTTCATGGCACCCACCGAGCTGCTCGCGGAGCAGCATCTGGCCACGCTGAGGCGGCTGCTCTCACCATCGCGGTTCCAGGTGACCCTGCTGACCGGGCGCACGACCCCCGCCGAGCGCCGCGTGCTGCGACGGGCGGTCGAGCATGGGCTCGTCTCGCTGGTCGTCGGGACGCATGCCTTGATCCAGGAAGCGGTCCGATTTCGCGCGCTGGGGCTCGTCGTGATCGACGAACAGCACCGCTTCGGCGTGGTACAGCGGGCGGAACTCCGTAACAAGGGCCTCGCGCCGGACGTGCTCGTGATGACGGCCACGCCCATTCCTCGCACCCTCGCGCTGACGACGTACGGCGACCTGGACGTCTCGGTCATCCGGGATCTGCCGCCCGGACGCACGCCGATCCGGACCACCGCGCGTCCCGAATCGAAGCGGGAGGAGGTGTATGCGTTCCTCCGGGACCAACTGGCCCAGGGGCGGCAGGCGTACGTGGTGTACCCCCTGGTCGAAGAGAGCGACAAGGTAGACGTGCGGGCGGCAACCGAGATGGCCGATCACCTGGCGACCGACGTGTTTCCGACGTTCCGCCTGGGACTGCTGCACGGGCGCATGGATGCGGAGGCCAAGGAACGCGTGATGGGCGCGTTCCTGCGCGGCGACCTGGATCTGCTCGTGGCCACGTCCGTCATCGAGGTCGGCATCGACGTGCCGAACGCCACCGTCATGGTCGTCGAACACGCCGAACGGTTCGGGCTCGCTCAGCTCCATCAACTGCGCGGGCGCGTCGGCCGAGGCGCCCACGAGTCGTTCTGCGTGCTGCTCCATGCGTCACCGCTCACCGACGACGCGAGAGAGCGCCTCGAGGCGATTGCGGAGACCACCGACGGGTTCGTGATCGCAGAGCGCGACCTGGCCATTCGGGGGCCGGGGGACTTCTTCGGCACGCGGCAATCGGGTCTTCCGGCGCTGCGGATTGGAGATGTGGTGCGTGACCGCCCGCTCATGGAGGACGCGCGCCGCGAGGCGGCCGCGTGGCTCGATGCCGGGGGAGCCGGGTTGCCGCTGGCGCAGCGTGTGCGACAGGTCTGGGCGCGTCGCTTCGGCCTGGGGGACGTGGGGTAGGCTCGTGCGCATCATTGCCGGACGGCTGCGGGGCAGGCGGCTCGCGTCCCCGACCTGGCAGGGGCTGCGTCCCACCTCGGACCGGCTGCGCGAGACCCTGTTCAACGTGCTCGGATCGCGCGTCGAAGGCGCGCGCGTGCTCGACCTGTGCGCCGGCACGGGCGCGGTGGGCCTCGAGGCGCTGAGCCGGGGTGCTGCCCACGTGACCATTGTCGATGTGGATGCGCGCGCCTGCCGGCTCGCGGCGGCCAACCTCGCGACCTGCGGGGTGCAGGACGGCTGTGCTATCGTGCGCTCGTCGGTGGACGACGCGGCCGCGCAGTTGCGCACGAGGTTCGACATCGTCTTCCTGGACCCGCCGTATTACGTGCCGGACCTCGCGCGGTTCGTCGCCGCCGCGGCGGACCTGGTGGCTCCCGGCGGACTGCTCGTCGTCGAGCATGGCCGCGCCCGCGACGCCGGCGCTGCGGCGGGACGGCTGCATCGCACCCGGGAACTGCGGTCGGGGGACAGCACGCTCAGCTTCTACCGGTCGCCCGACGGGTCCGACGAACCCGTCGAGCAGGAACAGCAGTCATGACTCCAGAGTCGTCCGGACGCATCGCCATCTACCCGGGCTCCTTCGACCCCCTGACCAACGGGCACGTCGACATCATCCTGCGCGGCGCACGGCTGTTCGACCGCATCGTGGT
>CAYLZN010000464.1:0-3068 GCA_964387935.1 uncultured Vicinamibacteraceae bacterium
AGCGGATGCCGTCAAGGAGACGATCTCGCGTGGCCTCGACGCCGGCAGCTTCGCCTACGTCGGCAAGACCCACGGTGGCCGCTACGAGCCCTTCGTCTACAGGTGCTCCTTGCCGGCCGCCGACATCGAGATCGCCGACGATGTGTTCCTGATTTCGAGAGAGCGGGCGGAGGAGTACCTCGCGAACCGGGAGGCAGACAAGACCCGATCGGGATCAGCGGTGCCTTCAGTCGGTGAAAACTCCACAACGGCTCCGATCAGCGAGACTGGCACCGGCGCTCGTGATTCTGCTGCGGGGCCAACGTCGCTTGACCCTGGAAGCGCCACGGTCCCCGGTTTCAGATGGAGCGGCGAGATCCCGCCGAACAAATGGACGAACTTCTACATGAAAGTGCTGTCGAAATTCGCCACCGGCGGAGGCGTGAAGGTAACGGTGAGCGTTGAGGTCGCACCTGCAGCAGGAGTCGCCAAGGGCAAACTGGATGAGACCAGGATCGGGCTGAGGGAACTGGGGCTCAGCGAGGGCGTTGAACCGCTCGAAAGAAGGGATTGAGCGACGGACGCGAAGCGGCGTACGGCGTACGGCGTACGACGTACGGCGGCGTACGGCACTGCGACACACCTGGCGTACGGCACGTCCCGGCCTGCGTCTTGCGGCTTACGGCTTGCGGCCCTGCGCCCCGAGCCCTGAGCCCTGCGCCCTGCGCCCCGAGCCCTGCGCCTTGAGCCCCGAGCCTACTGTCTTTTGACGATGAGTATCGTGATGTCGTCGTGCTGAGGGGCTGATCCGGCGAACGCGTCGATCGCGTCGACGAGCTTCGTGACCGTGTCCTTCGCGCGCTCACCCGGGGCGGCGCGGAGCACGTCGACGAGCCGCACTTCGCCGAAGTCCTCTTCGTCGGCGTTCCAGGCCTCGGTCACCCCGTCAGAGAAGAGCGCCAGCGAGTCGCCGCTCAGCAGGTCGAGCTGTTTCTCCTCGAAGTCGAGGTCGGTCAGCAGGCCCACCGGCGGGCCGCAGGCATCGAGCAGGTCGACGGCTCCGTCCGCGCGGAGGAGCACGCCAGGCGAGTGGCCCGCGTTCACGAACGTCACGCGTCCTGTCGCCCGTTCGAGGTTGGCGAGCAGCGCGGTCGCGTACTTGTTGCCCGGCGAACTCGCGTAGAGCAGGTCGTTGATGCGGCCCATGAGCGTCCGTAGCGAGGGCGTCTGGCCCTGGAGCGCGCGCAGCGTGGCCTGGATCGAACTCATGAGCAGCGACGCGGGCAGCCCCTTGCCCGACACATCGGCGACGCAGAAGAGGCAGGACTGCGGGAGGCCGTCGATCGGCGACGGCAGCACGTCGTAGTAGTCGCCACCCACCTGGCTGGCCGGGCGGTTGAACGCCGAGATCGAGTAGCCGGGCAGCTCGGGCAGGTGCGAGGGGAAGAGCCCTCGCTGGATGCTCGCGGCGAGCGCGAACTCCTGCTCGACCTTGCGCTTGGCCAGGGTTTCGCGGAAGTGCCAGGCGTTTTCGAAGGCCACGGCGGCCTGGCCCACGAGCGCCGAGCTGAACTCGTCTGCGGCGGCGTCGAACGTCAACTGTCCGGGCCGGGGGCCGAGCGCGACGAAGCCCCGCACGGCGGTGGACCGGATCGGCAGCAGGACGCGCGCGTTCTGGGCCTCGAACCAGTCGCAGCCGCCGGCGCGCTGCAGGTGATCCGCGCGCGCCACGTCGGGCAGCGCGTCGATCAGTGCGTCGAACTTCAGCGGGTCCTCGATCTGGAAGCCGCGCTGCCGTACCACGGGCGGGTGTCCCGGCTTCCAGGCCGCCACGGCGTACCGGGTGATCGCCCATCGCCCGGCCAGCGTCAGCGCGAGCAGGTGGGCCACGTCTTCGGGATCCTCCGTGGCGGCGAATCCCTTCACCAGGTCGAGCAGCGCCCGCAACTCCTGGACCTTCTGTCCCAGTTCCTGCGCGAGGTGGGCGGCGCGGGCATGCGCCCGCGCGTTGGTGATGCTGGTGGCGGCCATGCCGAGCAGGGCGGCGATGAACCCTTCCTCCGCCTTGAAGCGCGCCTCGTCCGGACGGGCAAAGCCGAGCAGCCCGACGGGCTCTTCGGGTGTCCCGATCGGAATCACCACGTCAATCCCGTGCGCGCGCGCGGCGTCCGCCTCGAAGGGCTCGCCGGGCACGAGTTTCGGGACGCCGCGGCCGATGGCGAGCCGCATGACGCCGACGTCACTGACGGCAATGCAGGCCTTGCCCACGAGGAGTCGTCCCATGACCGATCGCAGGAGGTGGCGGAGGAGTTCGTCGAGATCGAGCGAGGCGTTGAGCAGGCTGGCGGACTCGACCAGCGCCTCGAGGCGGGACGTATCGAGCAGCGCCATGATCGGCCTCCCTGCGCCCGCCGCTCAGGGCTTGCGCAGGCGCTTGATCATCCGCAGCTCGTTCTTCACGCCGGGCGTGATCTCGTAGTGGACCTCGTCCATCAGCGTGCGCATGAGCTGCATGCCGAGTCCGCCGGTGCGGCGCTGCCGCACGAGATCCTTGAGGTTCTCGTCGGGCACCCGCGTGGGATCGAAGCCCCGGCCGGTGTCCTGCACGACGATCTGGATGGTCGTGTCGTCGAACACCGCCCGGACGACGACCTCCTTGGTCACGTCGGATCCGTAGGCGTGCTCGATGACGTTGGCGCACGCTTCGTCGACGGCGAGTTCGAGCTTGCCCACGCCGGACTCGTCGAGGCCGGCCTGCGCGCCCACGTGGCTCGCGAACTCCCGGATCATCGCGAGGTTCTCGGTGGTCGAGGGCACCTGGAGGGTGAACTTCTGCTCGATCACGCCCACGTCAGGCCTCCCTGGACGGCGCGTCCACGTATCGCTGCACCGCCGCCGGCACGTCCTTGACGACGTCGTAGATCGTGGGGAAGCCGAGCATGTCGAACACCTCGCGCACCTTCGGCCTCAGCCCGCAGATCTTGATGTCGCCGCCGTGCTCGCGGACCTCCTCGATGAAGCCCATGAACACGCCGAGGCCGGCCGACGAGATGTAGTTCAGTTTCTCGCAGTCCACGACCAGGCGGTAC
>CAYLZN010000465.1:0-2250 GCA_964387935.1 uncultured Vicinamibacteraceae bacterium
ACTGGCGGCCGCCGTCGAACGACAGGTAGAAGCCCGTCTCCGTGCCCAGATACAGGAGATCCCTGCGCACCGGGTCCTCGCGGACGACACGCGCCCACGCCTCGGCGTCGATGCCGCTGACGATGCGTGTCCACGTCCGGCCGAAGTCAGTGGTCCTGAACACGTGTGGCGTGAAATCGTTGAACTTGTACCTCGTCACCGTGAGGTAGGCCGTCGCGGCGTCGTGCGGGGACACCTCGATGGCGTTGACGAGTGCTTCGCCGACGTTCGGCGGCGCGACGTTGCTCCAAGTCGTGCCGCCATCGCGCGTGAGCTGCACGAACCCGTCGTCGGTGCCGACCCAGAGCGTATTGGCGTCGTGAGGCGACTCGGCGATGTAGGTGATCGTGCCGTAGATCTCGCCGCCCGCGCCTTCGTTGGTGATCGGCGCGCCGCCCGGCCCCTGCTTGCTCCTGTCGTTGCGCGTGAGGTCCGGGCTCACCTCGCGCCACGTCTGCCCGCGATTGTCCGACCGGAGCAGGACGTTGGCCCCGTGGTAGATGACGCGGCGGTCGAACGTCGACACCACGATGGGCGCGCTCCAGTTGAATCGGTACTTCATCTCGCGCGGGGGGATGGCCGCGGGCATCTGCGGCCACGCCATGACGTCGCGCGCCGTCTTCGTCTCCGCGTCGAACTCGCTGATGATGCCCATGTAGCAGCCGGCGTAGACGAACCGCGGGTTGTCGGGATCGAAGGCCGGCACCGCGCTCTCGCATCCGCCGACGTCGTCCCAGTCGCGCTCGGTGATGCCGCCCGCGGCCGCGCTGGCGATCTTCACGCTGGAGTTGTCCTGCTGCCCGGCGTAGAGGTGGTACGGAAAGAGGTTGTCCGCGTTCACCCGGTAGAACTGCGCCGTCGGCTGGTTCCCCTGCGTGGACCACGTCTGCCCGCCGTTGAAGGACACGTTCGCCCCGCCGTCGTTCGACTGAATCAGCACCTGCGGGTCGTTCGGGTTGATCCAGAGGCTGTGGTTGTCACCGTGCGGCACGCGCACGTTCGTGAAGGTACGACCCCCGTCAACCGACCGGCTCACCGGCGCGTTGAGCACCCAGACGACGTCGGGGTTCTTCGGGTCGGCGATGACCTTCATGTAGTACCAGGACCGCGTGCGCAGGCTCCACGCGTCGCTCATGAGCTGCCAGCTCCTGCCGGCATCGTCCGAGCGATACAGGCCACCCTTCGGATCGGCTTCGACGACGGCGTAGAGGCGGTCGGGGTTTGCCGACACGTCCACGCCGATCTTGCCGACCTTGTCGGGCAAACCGTTCATGATGCGCTGCCACGTCGAGCCGCCGTCGGTGGACTTGTGGAGGGCGCTGCCCGGTCCGCCGCTGCGCACCTCCCAGGGCTGGCGCAGGTGATCCCACATGGCCGCGTAGAGGATGCGCGGGTTGGTGGGATCCATCGCCAGCTCGGACGGCCCGGTGGTCTCGTTGACGAACAGGACGCGTTCCCAGGACTGACCGCCGTTGGTCGATCGGTAGACGCCACGGTCCGGCGAGGGGCCGTACGCGGCGCCCTGCGCGGCCACGAAGACGACGTCCGGGTTGGTCGGGTGGATGCGGATGCGGGAGATGTGGCGCGTCTTCTCCAGGCCCACGCGGGTCCAGGTGCGGCCGGCGTCGGTGGACTTGTAGACCCCGTCGCCATGGGACGTCATCACGCCCCGCACGGCGTGTTCACCCATGCCGACGTAGATGACGTTGGGATCGGACGGCGCCACCGCGATGGCGCCGACCGACGAGGTCTTCAGCTGCCCGTCGGTGATGTTGGTCCACGTGACGCCACCGTCGGTCGTCTTCCACACGCCGCCGCCCACGCCACCGAAATAGAACGTCCGCGGGTGCTGAGGGACGCCGGCCACGGCGACGACGCGGCCGCCCCGGAAGGGACCGATGTTGCGCCACTCGAGCGCGGCAAAGGATGCGCGGTCGAATCCGGGCGCGGGCGGGGCAGAAGGGACCGGTGACTGGGCGACGAGCGGGGCGGCGAACACCGCAGCCCAGGCGACGCAGGGGACGAGGAGACGGATCGGGGCAGCCAGGCGCATGGGGATTCTCCAGCGAGAACCCCTATTCTACCCGTCGTGTCCTACCGCCCGCGCATGTCGTGGTCCTCGAACGGGCCTTCCGACGCTCGACTGCGATCCCGATAGCAGCAGCGCCCCGTGCGTTCGTGTCCGGCATAGTGCTGCTCGAACGAGCGGCA
>CAYLZN010000465.1:2260-2846 GCA_964387935.1 uncultured Vicinamibacteraceae bacterium
ACTGACGGTGTGCGTCAACGCAATGCTCGACCAGAATCGGGACCTCGCCCTCGGGTCGGATCTCGAGCAGCGTCGTGCTGGCCGGGTCGATCTGCTCGTCGGCGAGCCGTTCGAGGAGGCCGCAGAGCGTGTCCGAGATGTAGTTCTCCGTTTCCCCGGGCAGTTCCGCGACGACCCGCGCCTGATACGTGTAGGGGAGCCGGTGGTCGTACTTGGACTTCGGCCCGAGGAGCGTCCGCAGGATACTCATGGAACTGCTCTCCTCACCGCGGGGGCCAGTGGGGCGCGGTGAGCACGCCGAGCGTAGTTTACCGCCAGACGAGATGCCTGGCGACACACCGTCGTTACGTGAATGGGCTACCCTCGACCTGCCAGAAGCGATGAGGCGTCGATGACCACAGTCCTGTTCGCCTGTATCCACAACGCCGGGCGTTCCCAGATGGCGGCGGCCCTGTTCAACCTCGAGGCGGACCCGGCGAGGGCTCGCGCGATCTCCGCCGGCACGAACCCGGGCGAACGGGTGCACCCCGAGGTGCTCGCCGCCATGCGCGAACTCGGCGTCGATCTCTCCGAGGTGCGCCCGCAG
>CAYLZN010000466.1:0-2835 GCA_964387935.1 uncultured Vicinamibacteraceae bacterium
CCACCATCACGACCGACCTGCCGGTGGTGGCCGAGCGGAGCATGTGGTGGCCGGGGCCGACGGCGGCCAACTGGGCGGAGGTTCACAACGCGCCGGGCGCCACGACGGCTGGCACACTGTGGGCGCTGGCCGACGGCGAGCAGGGCGGCGTGCGAGGGAACGATACCTACGTGCTCATTGCCAACACGGCTGCCTACGACGGCACGGCGCGCGTCACGCTCTACTTCGACGATGGCTCGGCGCCGGTGAGCAAGGACCTCCTGCTGAAAGCCAAGAGCCGGTCAACGGTCGCGGTGGGCGCCGAGTTCGGCGCTGCGGTGCAGAACCGGCGGTTCGGGGTCACCGTGGAGAGCCTGCCCGTTGATGGTCAGGTCGGGCCTGCGCCGATCGTCGTCGAACGGGCCATGTATTCGAACGGGCCCGGCGCGCCCTTCTGGGCGGCCGGCACCGATGTGCTCGCCACGCGCCTGCGCTAACGACTCGAAGTGGCGGCGCGCGGAAGGCCCAGTGCCTTCCGTGCGCCGCGCCCGCCTCCGCCGCAATTCTCCCCCTCGATGACCTTTTCTGAGACAGGGCCAGGGACTATCGGCGTTCAGCAGAGCGAAGTTCCTCGAAAGCGAGTCTATGCGCCTGAGGCCCTTGAGTCCGCTCACAGAGAGACTTTTCGAGGCGTTCTTGTGAAGAAGCCAAAAGATCCACATGGCACTGGTACTGCTGAAGGCACTAGTGCCGTGCGTGTGGCTCTCTGCACACGCAGCGCGCACAGCGAGGTCAACGTGGGTCTTCCGGTTCGCAACGGTGGAGCGCACGTCATGAAACGGCTGGCATGGCTGGTCATCTTCGGGGTCTTCTGCCTCGCGTCGACTGGTCTCGCCTACGACGGGCCGTCGCCGGTCACGTACGACCAGACCCTCAACGGCATCCGCGTGGTCATGACCACGCAAGGCCAGGTCCTGCATCTCGGGAAGATCTGGTTCACGATCACGGCGGACGTGCCGATCACGGCCGACAACGTGGGCCAGATGGTCACCATCGAGCTGCGTCGTTACGTTGGTGCAACCGATCCGGTGGTGGCCACCTGTGGCTTCACGCCGGGCTCCGGTGATGTCGGCACCACCGCCTCCTACACCTGCGCCGGTTACGAGACCATCCCCGGGACGACGCCCTCCACGACCAGCGTGGGGTTGTACCCGTATGTGCTGCGCCGGGCCATCAGCCCGGCCCTGCCCACGGAGCACAATGGGCGGACGCTGCGACTCACCGTCCCCGTCGCGGGCGACGATCCTTACGAACCGAACAACACGCAGGGCGCCGCGTCGGCCCTCACCAGCACGCCGGTGACGCTGACCGACAACGTGTGGCTGGACAGCGATTACTTCTCCTTCGTCGCCACGCCCGGCATGGGCATGGCTGACATCAGGCTGCAGTTCTGGACCGGTGTGTCCGACCTGGATGTCTACATCTACGACTCGGGAGGGCAGCTCATCGCCGCGAGCGCCGGGTCCGATGACGAGGAACGGGTGTACATGCCCGTCACGCCGGGCGCCACGTACTTCGTGGACATCGAGGCGTTCGAGGGGGCTCCGGCGTTCTACGACCTCCTGGTCACTCTGACTCCCCCGGACCTCGTGTCGATCACCGCAGGGCCCTCGGGCACCCCGAATCCGGTGACCTCCGGCAACACCGTGAACGTCACTGTCACCGCCGCGGATTCGCTGGGCCACGCCCTCACCTACTACTGGTCGGCTGTCTGCAGCGGGCTGCCAGGACCGGGGACCTTCGGCAACCGCTATGCGCGCACGACGACCTGGGTCGCCCCGGCCAACACGACGGGCGCGGCCCGCTATTGCACGATTCGCGTGGACGTGACCGACCCGAATGGCATCAGCGTGCAAGGGTCGTACAGCCAGCGGGTGGACCCGCCGCCAGACGTCGTGACGATCACCGCGGGGCCCACCGGAACACCCAATCCCGTCCCGTCATCCGGGTCGGTCGCGTTGACCGTGTCCGCAGCCGATTCCTACAGCCACGCCCTCACCTACAGCTGGCAGGCCAGCTGCTCCGGGTTCGGTTCGAACGGGACGTTCACTCCGAGCGCCGCGGTCCAGACGCCCACGTGGAACGCACCGGTCAACACGGCGGACGACCCGAGCAACTGCACGTTGACGGTGACCGCTGACGATGGCCTCGGGCATACGGCAGTGGGGACCCTCATCCAGGGCGTCCTCCCGGTGACCCACACGCTCGTGATCTCGAGCGGGCCTGCCGCGGTCCCCACGACCGTCGCGTCACTCGGCACCGTGGCGCTCTCGGCAGTGGCCACCGATTCCCGTGCCCACACCCTGACCTACGCCTGGGCGGCCAGCTGCCCGGCGATCGGAGCGACGGGCACCTTCTCGCCGAGCGCGAGCGCCCAGAACCCGGCCTGGACGGCCCCGAAGAATTTGAACGCCAGCGAGCAATCGTGCGCGCTGACGCTCACCGTCACGGACGGCACCGGAGAAAGCGCCAGCGGCAGCGTCAACGTGAACGTGACCCCGCTGCCGCACGTGCTCACGATCGACGCCGGGCCGACGATCATCCCGAACCCAGTCGCGTCGGACGGCGCGGCGACGCTCGCGGTCACCGCCAGCGACTCGCACAACCACGTCCTCAGCTACGCGTGGACGGCGTCCTGTCCGACGCTCGGCGCGACCGGGGCCTTCTCCCCCAGCGAGACGGCCGAGGATCCCGCGTGGGCCGCGCCGGTCAACGCCACCGGGCTCACCCACACCTGCGCGCTCACGGTGGTCGTCAGCGACGGGCAGGGCCAATCCGACACGGCGACGGTGAATG
>CAYLZN010000467.1:0-2772 GCA_964387935.1 uncultured Vicinamibacteraceae bacterium
GCGCCGCGTCGAGGCCGAGTGCGGACGGCTCGCGCCGCTGCCAGTCCGGGTGCGGGCCGGGCACGTACACGGCCGGGCTCGCGCTCGCGGCCGGCTGCGCCCCGGCGCGCGCCGGTGTCTGGGCCGCCGCTCCGCCGGCACTCAGTCCGAGGGCCACGAGCACCACGGCGGTGGTGGCGCCCCCGCGCGCGCGTGGGCGGCCGAGGGCCTTGCGCCACAGATACCAGCAGAACAGCAGGAACCCGGCGATCGACACGCCCTGCGAGATCCAGTCGATGTCGTAGAACGGCGTCTTGACGAGATCTTCGCTGTACCAAGAGAAGAGGCGCAGCGCGGCGCCGATGACGCCGCCCAGGGCTCCGCCCGCCATGAAGCCGGACGCCACGATGACCCCGCGCTCGCGCATCGACCGCCCGGCGTCCCCACCGGCTGCATCCGCGCGCTTGCCCACGTAGTGCGACAACGCGCCGCCGACGAGCGCCGGCAGGTTGAGTTCGAGTGGCAGGTACATGCCCAGCGCGACGATCAGCGGCGGTACGCCGAGCATCTCCATCATCACGGCCACCATCGCGCCGGCGGCGAACAGCAGGTAGGCGACGGGCTGCTGGCTCATGAAGCCCTCGACGAGGGCCTTCATGATCGACGCCTGCGGCGCCGCGAGCACCGTGCGCGTGTCGCCCGGCAGCGCCTCGCCGAACTGGAAGGCCTTGGCCAGCATGACGATCGTCAGGCCCGCCGCGACGGCCGACGCGACGACCCCGAGGAACTTCACGCGCTGCTGCGCCGAGGGCGTCGACCCCAGCCAGTAGCCGGTCTTCAGATCGGTGATGAACTGGCCCGACACCGACAGCGCCGTGCAGACCATCCCCGCGATGGCCATCACGAAGAACATGCCCGCCTGCCCCGACAGCCCGAACCGCAGCAGCACGATCGACGAGATGATGATCGTCAGCATGGTCATGCCCGACACCGGGTTCCGCGCCGTGGTGGCGATCGCGTTGGCAGCCACCGAGGCGAAGAAGAACGAGAACCCCACGGTCAGCGCCGTGCCGAGCAGCACGTACGGCAGCGACGCCTCGAGGCTCGTGAAGAACGCGGCGACGACGAGCGTGGAGACGAGCACGCCGAGCAGGACCGAGATCATCGGGATGTCGTGATCCGTGCGCTCGCTCGCGGCGACGTGGCCCTGCCGGAAGGTCCGCGCCGCAATGGAGAACGAGCCGATCACGACGCGGAGCGACTTGACGATGCCGAAGATGCCCGCGGCGGCAATGGCGCCGACGCCGACGAACCGGACGTAGCCGCGGAAGATCTGCTCCGCGCTCATCTCGGCGATCGGGAGGGCGCCGGGTGACACGATCACGTCCGGCATCGTGCAGCCGATCATCCAGATGAGCGGGACGAGGACGAAGTTGGAGAGGACGCCGCCCGCGCACAGCAGCATCGACGAACGCAGCCCCATGACGTAGCCCAGGCCGAGGATGAACGCCACCGCGTCGAAGCTGAACGCGACCTTCGCGCGCTCGGCGAGCGCCTGCACGACCGGGACGAAGCGGAAGTTGACGTACTCCTTCCACACCTGGAACGTCGTGACGAGGAAGTCGTACACCCCGGCAATGGCGGTGGCCTGCAGGAGCAGGGCCGCCTGCGAGCCGCCCCGCTCGCCGGTAACGAGCACCTCGGTGATGGCCGTCGCTTCGGGGTAGGGCAGCTGGCCGTGCATGTCGCGCACGAAGTAGCGGCGCAGCGGAATGAGGAAGAGAATGCCGAGACATCCCCCTGCCAGACAGATGAGCACGGTCTGCAGCGGGTGCGGGTCGAGGCTGAGGATGTACAGCGCAGGCAGCGTGAAGATCGCGCCGGCGACGACCGCGCCCGACGTGCCGCCGGCGCCGGTGAGGATGACGTTCTCGAGCAGCGTCGAGCGTCGGCGATAGACGCGGGCGAGGCCGATCGCCAGGATCGAGATGGGAATCGAGGCCTCCATCACCTGGCCGACCTTCAGCCCGGAGTACGCCGACGCGACCGTGAAGACGACGCAGAGCACGACGCCCCAGGCAATCGCGCGCCACGTCGACTCAGGAGGCGCCGCGGACGCCGGCACGATCGGAACGTACGGCTCGCCGGGCGCGAGGGTGCGGTAGGCGTTCTCGGGAAGGCGGACGACGTCGGGCGGATCGGTGGCGGCCATGGTCACCTCGTCGCGGCGGATTCTACAACCGCGGCCGCGGTCCTGGCGTGGTATCTTGGGCGCCGTGAACTGGCTGGTGAAGGAAGAGCCGTCGCACTACAACTTCGCCGCGTTCCTGCGCGACAGGCGCACGACATGGACCGGCGTGAAGAACGCCGTCGCCCAGAAGCACCTGCGCAGTATCCGCAAGGGCGACCGCGTACTCTACTATCACACTGGGGACGAGAAGGCGGTCGTCGGCATCGCAAAAGCGCTCGGCGACGCATACCCCGACCCGGGCGACCCGGCGGGCAAGGCCCATGTGGTGGACCTCGCACCCGTGAAGGCGCTCGCCGCACCGGTGACGCTGGCGGCCATCAAGGCCGACCCGTTCTTCGCCGACTTCGCCCTGACACGCTTGCCCCGCCTGTCGGTGATGCCCGTCACCGACGAGCAATGGACGCGGATCGTGGCGCGGTAAGCACTCATACTTTTATCGTCTCCAGCCCGTGCGCCCGCGGGCCGGTCTCACGCCGCCGCAGCAGGAACGCGAACAGCAGCCCGAAGAACCCGAGGCACGAGAACATCCACATCCCCGCCCG
>CAYLZN010000468.1:0-2763 GCA_964387935.1 uncultured Vicinamibacteraceae bacterium
CGACCACGCGCGTCGCGCGCACGGGCTTGAACGTCCCGTAGCCGACGTGCAGCGTGATGTCGATCCGCTCCACGCCCATCGCCTCGATCTCGTCCAGCAGGGCCTGGGTGAAGTGAAGGGATGCGGTCGGCGCCGCCACCGATCCGCTGATCCGGGCGAACACCGCCTGGTAGCGCTCGCGATCATCCGCCGCGTCCGGACGGCGGATATAGGGCGGCAGCGGCACGTGCCCGATGCCTTCGATGATCTCCTCGACGGTGCCGCCGCGCTCGGTGTCGAGGCGCACGTGTCGGCGGCCGAACGTGTGCTGGGACATCACCTCGCCGAGGAGCGCGCCGGCGGCGCCCTCGCAGCGGAAACGTGTCCCCGGCCTGAGCTTCTGCCCCGGGTGCACGAGCGCGTCCCACGCCCCGTCGGCCAGCCGACCCAGGAGCAGGCACTCCACGGCGCCGCCGCTCGGCACGCGGCGTCCCAGGAGACGTGCCGGAAAGACGCGGGTGTTGTTGACCACGAGCACGTCGCCCGCGCGCAGGAAGCGCGGGAGATCGCCCATCCCGGCCTGCGTCGTACGCCCTGCCGCCCGATCCAGCACGAGGAGCCTCGACGCGCCGCGCCGGGGCGGCGGTGCTTGGGCGATCAAATCATCTGGCAGCACGTAGTCGAAGTCGGCAACCTGGAGATCGCGGTCGTCGGTGCCTGCCCCTGTGTCGGACACACGCCAGATTCTACGGCACGCGGCGCCCCCGCGCCGTCCCCGGATCCACCCGAGAGGGGCCGGCGTCTCAGAGAACGTTGGCAGCAATGATGCCGCCAGATTCGACCCGAGGAGAACGATACTCATGAAGAAGCTGTTTGCCCTGTTTGCGGCCGCCGCCATCGTTTCGGCCGTTCCCGCGCGCGCCGCTGAAAAGGACATCATCGATACCGCCGTCGGCGCCGGCCAGTTCAACACCCTCGCGACCGCGCTCAAGGCCGCGGGCCTGATCGAGACGCTCAAGGGCAAGGGGCCGTTCACCGTATTCGCACCGACCGACGAGGCGTTCGCCAAGATCCCGAAGGCGGACCTGGACGCGTTGCTGAAGGACAAGGCGAAGCTCACGAAGGTCCTGACCTACCACGTCGTGCCCGGCAAGGTCATGGCCGCTGATGTGATCAAGCTGAAGGAAGCCAAGACCGTCGAGGGCAGCTCCGTCCGGATCGACGCGATGAGCGGCGTGAAGGTGGACAACGCAAAGGTGATCAAGGCGGACATCGCCGCCTCCAACGGCGTGATCCACGTGATCGACAGCGTAATCCTGCCGAAGATGTAAGAATGGCCCCAGCGCCGTGCCCGGCCGCCCTGCAGGCCGCCGGGCACGCGCGCGTGCCGTCGTTCGCGTCATCGCGACGGTCGCGGGAATCGTGCCGATGACCCCCACCCCACCCGGTCCGGAAGCGCCCCGCTCGACGGGACTGTCGATCGGGGCGGTGTCCAGGGCCACTGGCATTCCCGTCGAGACACTCCGGACCTGGGAGCAGCGGTACGGCTTTCCGGTACCGGAACGACGACCGTCCGGTCACCGCGTCTACAGCCCTTCGACCGTCCCGCGCCTGCGTCGTATCCACGAGGCGCTCACGCGCGGCTGCCGCACGGGCGACGCCGTGTGTGCGACCGACGCGGAGCTCAGCGATCTGATCTCATACGGGTCGCGCGGCGCGAGCGTCCCTCCTCTGGCCGAGACCGGCCCGCGCCGTCTCGAGGAGTTGATCGAGGCCGTTCGAGCATTCGACGGAGAACGCCTGCGGGGCACGCTCCTCCACGACTGGGCCGCCCTGGGCCCGGTGAACTTCCTCGAACACTGCGCAGGACCGCTCGTCCAGCTGGTGGGCGAGCACTGGAGCCGCGGCGAGCTGCAGATCCGGCACGAGCACTTCCTGTCCGAGCGACTCAGCGACCTGCTGCGCCTTCTGCGCGCACCCTTCGACGAACGCGCCGTGGGGGCACCGGTGATCCTCGCGACCCTGCCGGGCGAACAGCACACGCTGGGCCTGCAGATGGCTGCGCTGGCGATCGCGGCGGCGGGGGCACGCGCGCTGTGCCTGGGACAGGAAACACCCGCCGAACAGATCGCCTCGCTGGCCAGCGAGACGCAGGCGCGTGCCGTTGCGCTCAGCGTCTCCGCCGCCGCCTCGCCGGACGCGGTCGATCGCGCACTGACCGACCTGCGCGCACGCCTCCCGGCGACGATCGCGATCATCGTGGGCGGCGCGGGCGCGCCCGCCGCCCGCGAGGGCGTGCAGCGGGTGACCACGTTCAGGGAACTCACCGACCTGGTGCCGCGCCTGCGGGCTCGCTGAAAGTCATGAGCCTCAGGTTCTTCGCGAGCACCAGCCTCGACGTGCCCGCCGCCGACGTCTTCGCGTGGCATATGCGGCCGGGCGCTTTCGAACGGCTGGTGCCCCCGTGGGAACGGGTGCGCGTGGTCGCACGCGACCGGGCCGTGGCCGAGGGATCGCGGGTCTCGCTGGAGCTGCGCGCCGGACCGGTGCCCGTCCGATGGACCGCCGTCCACCGGAACATCATCAGCGGCCGACAGTTCGTGGACGAACAGGAGGGCGGGCCGTTCCGCCAGTGGCGTCACGAGCACCGCATGGTTCCGCTCACCGACAGCCAATCGCGGCTCGAAGACGACATCACCTTCGAGCTGCCGTTCGGACGGCTGGGCGAGCTCCTTGGGGAACAGGTGATCCGGGATCGGCTCGCGCGCACGTTCGCGTAGATCG
>CAYLZN010000469.1:0-1529 GCA_964387935.1 uncultured Vicinamibacteraceae bacterium
ACGTGCTGGCGGCCGATCATGAGCCTATCGTGAGACCGATTCTCGAACCTGCTGATCGACATCGCCTTCGAGATCAACGGCGCCAGCGACCTGTACGTCTCGCCCCGGGTCCTGGAGCGCCCGGTGCTCGGCGCCGGCACTCAGCGCCGTCAGTCCCCCCAGATGATACGGTCGCCCCAGACGATGCGGTCGCCCCAGATGAGGCGGTCACCCCAGACGAACCGATCGCCCCAGACGAAGCCTTCCCAGACGAACCAGTCGCTCCACGCGATCAGTTTGCGGGGCCACGCATCGCGTTCACCCCACGTGACGGCCTGGTCCCACGCAAACGCGTGGACGTAGGCCAGGTCCGGGTCGAGCAGATCGATGCCCCAGATGACGCGGCGGGCCCAGAAGTGTGTCACGCCGTCGATGACGGTGAACTCGGCGACCGGCTCGGTGAGCCACTTGAACCCAGACCGGGTGTCAGGCGCGATGGCGCCGGCCAGGCGGACGGCCCCCGCCGCATCGACGGCCCCGGCCCCTTGAGTCAACAGGTCCTCACCCACGACGTCGAACGCCGATGTCTGGAGGATCATCTTGACGGCGTTCGGCGCGAGTACCCCTTCGCCACGCAGCTCGCTGGCCTCGAGCATCAGGGCGACGATGCCGCTTGCGACCGCCGTCGCCATGCTCGTGCCGCTGAGCCGCATGTAGCGGGGCTGTCCGTCGGGACCGGCCACGATCAGCTCGGGGTGCTCGTCGAAGAGCGTGCCGTTCAGCGCGGCGTTCGAGATCAGGCGACGACCGGGGGCGACGACATCCGGTTTGACGAGATCGCCGGTCAGCGTGGGACCGCGGGAGCTGAACCACGCCACCGTGTCGTCGACACGCGTCACGGTCTGGTTGGTGTCCAGCGCCCCGACCGTGAGGGCGGACGGGGCATTGCCGGGCGAACTGATGGCGCCGTACTGTTCCTGCTCGGTGTCCGGGTTCGTGCCGTAGTTGCCTGCCGAGGCCACGACGACGACCCCGGCGGCGGCGAGTTTCTCGACCATCTGCACGAGCGGATCGCTCGAGGGCGGTTCGTAGGCGGGATGACCGAGCGACAGGTTGACGACCCTGATGTTGAACAGTGCATGATTGTCGAGCACCCACTCGAGCGCCGCGATGACGTCGGTCGTGTAGCCCGCGCCCTCGTGGTCGAGTACCTTGAGTCCGACAAACGACACGTCGGGCGCGATCCCCTCGTACAAGTCGCCAGAGAGGTCTCCGCTGCTGCCAACGAGTCCGGCGACGTGCGTGCCGTGGCCGAAATCGTCGTAAGGAGCCGTCGGAACGCCGCCCTGCGTGAAGTCGCGAAAGGCCACGATCCGCCCAGGCGCGAGGTCCGAGGATGGTTCGATCCCCGAATCGATCACGGCGACGGTGATGCCCTTGCCGCTTCCCTTCCCGCCGTCGAGGGTCCCGCCATTCTTCAGCAGGCCGAGCGTGGCCCTGAGCAACGACGGCGAGGCCTCCTTGGCGACCGGCGTGACGCCGGCCATCGC
>CAYLZN010000469.1:1539-2675 GCA_964387935.1 uncultured Vicinamibacteraceae bacterium
GGGGCCCCTCCGAACCGCGGCGGGGGCCGCGTGGGCGCCGGGGGTCCCGCCGGCCCCCGCGCCCGCGCCAGCGGCGTGGGAGCGAACCGGCGCGTCGAACGAGATGGCTTTGACATCCCGGTTGAAGCGCAGTTTGCGCAGCGCTGCCTCGTCGAGGTGCACCGCGTACGCGCCAAGGCGCGTGTGCACCGCGGTGAACGTGGCGTTCAACGTCGCCAGCTTCGTCAGCACCCTCGCCGCCTTACCGTCCTTCGGCGTGATGATGACCCTGTGCGACTCGTGGGGCGTGCTGTCCCGCAGTCGCCCGGTAATGGCGTCATCGACGACCGGGAACGTGGCAATCTGGCCGGTGACCGGAGCCACGAACACGCTGCCGAGGAGCACTAGGGCGAGGACGCCCACCACCGGCCCTGAGGCATGAGGTCGCGAAAGCTGAAGGGGGCGGCGCCCTGTGGGTGTCTGGTGCATGTCGAGGTGACTCCATGCCCGTCTTCAGCAAGGACTGCGCCAGCATGCGCGTTGAGGAGCAGCGGCCCGGATGCCAAGAAACAGGCCGTTTGCACGCACCGAGCGCCTTCACGAGGGATTGCCGAAAATGTCACCGCCCGCGTGCCGTGCCAAAAAGAGGCACTGACACGCCCGATGACTGGCTCGAGATGAGCCCCGCCCGCCGCAGCGAGCGCGTCGCCACGCGTGGACCGCCGGAACCACGTCTCATCGCCTTCCGTCTATACTCCCAACGCACATATGGACCGCCTCCGAACGGACCAGTTCCTCCCGCTGACGCCGGTCGCCTTCGAGATCCTCCTGGCCCTGGCCGACGGCGAGCAGCACGGCTACCGCATCCTGCAGGACGTCAACGCCCGCGCCGGCGGCGCCGTGGTCCTTCATGCCGGCACGCTGTATCGAGCCCTCGCGCGCCTGCTCGAGCAGGAACTCATCGAGGAACTCGACGAGCGTCCGACTGGGCCCGACGATGAGCGGCGACGGTACTACCGGCTCAGCGCCCGCGGGCGGGCCGTGGCCACCGCGGAAGCCAGCCGGCTGGCCCAGCAACTGGCCACGGCGCGCGCGCGCCGGCGGGTGGAGGTCCTCCCCAGAAGCCGCGCCGCGGGAGGGCGGACGCGCTGCTCGCC
>CAYLZN010000470.1:0-2671 GCA_964387935.1 uncultured Vicinamibacteraceae bacterium
GGTCTTTACTTTTAGCGTTTTGGGGTGTTGCCCCAAAACGCTACAAGTAAAGACCTGACCCCAACCCCTTCTTATTCTCCCAGCGTCGCGCGCCCAGGGAGCGCGATCGTCCGGTAGCCCTGGATCTCGACGTAGACGTTCCCTTCGTCATCCACGACGCGGGCGTCGTACTCGCCCGGGGCCCCGTTGGTGTGCACCACGGCGAACAGGCGTCGGCCGTTGGCCGCGTCCGGACCGCGATACGTCGTCGCGATCCGCATCGCGGTCGGCAGGCCGAGCACTTCCTTGTTCGCCGCTTCGAGGATGCCCGCCGTCTGGAAACACAGCTCGATCAGGCGCGGCGCCATCACGAGCTGCGCGCCCGTCGGATCCGTGTCCGGCGGCAGCTGCTCGGCCATCGTGCCGATCGCCCCCTGCGGCCCGAGGCGCACCTCGTCGAGCACCCGGTAGGCCGGACCATGGAAGTAGATACTGTAGATGCGGTCCCGGCCGACGATGCGGTCGCTCATCTCCGGCAGGGGCCTCGGTCGAGGCGCCGTTGGCTGGGCCCGTGACAGGCGCACCTGCCCCTTGAAGTGGACGCGCTCCTGCACCGGCAGCTCCGGCCTGGCCTGCATCCGCGAGCGCAACGTCACGCTGACCACGAGGTCCCCGGACGGGTCGGGCCGCCCGTTGGCCGTGAAATGAAGCGTCGCGGGCTGCAGGCGGAAGAACTTGAACGGCATCAGGAACTGCACCTGCTCGACGCCGCTCACCGCCCACTCCGGCGCGATGAACCCGGCCAGTTGCGCGAACGCCTCCGTGCCCATGACGCCCGGCAGCACGGGTGTGCCCTCGATCTGGTGATCGAGGAGGAACGGCTGCGCCTGCGGATCCAGCACCGTCTCCACGGAGAGGCCCCCGTAGAGCGGCGCGGCCGACACCGCGCCGACCATGAGGTGCGGGCGGTCGGATGCCGCGAGCCAGGCCCGCACCTTGTCGGGGTCCAGGCCGCCGGTCGGATCCCACTCCTCGACGAGCACACCCAGACGCCCGCCGACGACGATCTCGTCCGCGGTGGCACCGGCGGTGAGCTCACGACGCACGGTCGGGATGCCGATCTCCGGCACGAGCATCTCGATGCCTGCGGCTTCCATGATCTTCGGAATCGACCCGCGCGTGGCCATGCCGATGCCGCCCCAGGCGCTCCAGTCGATGGCGATCGCCCGGGTGCCGGGACGCACGCAGCGCAGGTATCGCGACACTGCGCAGAGGAACGCGTTGGCCGCCGAATAGTCGGTCTGCCCGCCGTTGCCGAACCGGCCCGCCACTGAACTGAACACCACGGTGGCCGCGATGGGCAGGTCGTGCGCCGCCTTGAGCAGATTGAAGAAGCCCTCGGCCTTGATGTCGAAGACGCGGTCGAACTCCTGGGCGGACTTCTCCGGGAGGACCTTGCTGATCTCGATCCCGCCCGCGTGCACGAGCACGTCGATGCGGCCGTGACGCTCGCGGATCTCCCCGACGACGGCCTCGATGGCCGCGGCGTCGAGCAGATCGACGCTACGATAGTGAGCCGCCCCGCCGGCCGCCTCCACGACCTGGATCGCCCTCAGGGCGGCCTCGTCGCGCTCCACCGCCATGATCTGCTTGTCGATGGTGACGGGCGTCGGCTTCTTGCCCTTGGCTTTCATGTCGTCGATCAGCGCGAACTTCAGGCGCTCGCGGTCCTGCCGCAGCAGGGCGATCCTCGGATCGGCGGCGTCGGGTTTCGGGACCAGGTCCAGCAGGTAGAACGTGCCGCCGCTGGCCTGCGCGAGGTCGGCCACGATGGCACTGGTGATGCCGCCGGCCGCACCCGTGACGACGAAGACCGTGTCCTTGCCGAGGGCCAGCCCTTCGCCCTCGTGCGCAGGACGCTCCTCCAGCGTGACGGACCAGCGCAGGCCGTCCCGGTATCCCACCTCGACGACGCCCGGGTCGAGCATCGCCTCGTCGAGCACCAGGCCGGCAATCTCGTCTGCGCCGGCGAGCGCCGTGAAATCCACCACCTTCACGAGCGACGTCATCCGTTCGCGCTTGTAGGCCTTGGTGAAGCCGGCGACCCCACCGCCGAGCGGCGCCGTGGCGCCATCGGGGCCCTGCCCGTGCAGGCCGCCCATCCTCGTCGCAGCCACGAGGAAGCGTCCCTCGGCTGCCACCTGGTCGTAGAGCGCGCGCATGACGTCCGCGAGTCGCTTGACGCGGCGCCGCGCGAGCGCGCGGAACGTGGTCACGTCGAGCGAGGCCAGCGACGGCTCGACGTCGAGCGCCGAGAGCCAGAACACGCCGTGGATCGGGCCCTCGGCGATCCAGGCCTCCACGGAGCGCTTCAGTTCGTGGCCGTCCATGTCCGGCGGGATCGGGAGCACCGTCACACCGCGTGACGCGAGGAGTCCCTGCAGCGCCGGCCCGACGCCGTCCTCGTCGTGCGCCACGACCACGCGCGAGCCGGCGCCCAGCGCGACGCCCGTGCCCTTGCAGAACGCCAGGGGCGGGCGCACGGCCGGCGTGGCGACGCGCCGGGGTGCGCGGTCCGCGTCCTCGAGCCGGATGGCCGCGGGGATCCCGGTCGGCGACGCCACCTCACTCGCCGGAGCCGCAGGTTCGGGGGCATCGCCGGTGGAGGCGGGCTCTGGCGTTGCCATCGGCG
>CAYLZN010000471.1:0-2635 GCA_964387935.1 uncultured Vicinamibacteraceae bacterium
AGGCTGCGGTTGGCATGGACGATGACGTGGTGGCCGTCGGCGGCGAGGCGCCGGCAGATGGCGGCGCCGATACCGCCGCTGCCGCCGGTGACGAGGGCGCGTTTCATGGCTGTTCCTTGTTCAGGGCGCTGGCATCCAGCACTACGGCGGCACACGTCGCCAGGCCGCACCCGACAAGCGGTACCACCTGCTCGAGCCGCTCCTTTCGATCGCGGTCACGCTCGACCCGTTGTTCAACATCGTCTATCGATTCGGCGCGATCTTCCTGGCGGAGGCGTGGCCGGGCGGTCCCGGGCGACCCGACCAGGCCGTGGCACTGCTGCAGCGGGGCCTGGAGGCACGACCTGGCAACTGGCGCTACATGCAGGACATCGGATTCGTCTACTACTGGTCGGTTCACGACTACCAGAAGGCCGCGGAGTGGTTCGAGCGCGGGGCCCAGCAGCCGGGCGCTCCGTGGTGGATGCGGTCGCTCGCCGCGACGACCCTCGCGCAGGGCGGGGACCGTCAGGCCTCGCGCGTCCTGTGGCAGGCCCTCGCGCAGACGCCGGACAACGAGTGGCTGCAGCGTGACGCGGCCAAGCGCCTGCGCCAGCTCGATGCCATGGACCAGCGCGACCGCCTGCAGGCCGTCGTCGATCGGTTCGTCGCGTCTGGCGCGGCCACGCCGTACTCGTGGCAGTCGATGATCCGGGCCGGCCTCCTCCCTGGCGTGCCGGCCGACCCCGAGGGGGTGCCGTTCGAGCTCGGTCCGTGGTCCGGAGACGTGGAAATCGCCGCGGACTCGCCCCTGCAGCCGCTTCCGAAAGAACCTCCCGCCGGGACCGGACCCTGATGCCCCCGTTGCTGGCCTTGCTGTCCGTCGGTTGTCTCGGTCTTGCGGTCGGGAGCTTCCTCAATGTCTGCATCTGGCGCCTGCCGCCGCTCGTGCTGGAGCGCGAAGCGGCATGCCAGGCCGGCGACCAGCAGGGTGGAGTGTTCTCCTGGCTGCGCGACGTCGCCCGGGATGCGGCGCGCGCCCTGGCGCGGCTGTCGTCCCCGCCGTCCCATTGCCCGTCGTGCGGGACCCCGATCGCCTGGTATCACAACATCCCGGTCCTGAGCTGGCTGCTCCTGCGCGGCCGTTGTGCCCGGTGTCAGCGGCCCATCTCGATGCGCTACCCGCTCGTCGAGCTCGCCACGGCCGTCGTGTTCCTGGTGCACCTGCTGGTGCTCGGCTGGGGGCCGCTGCTCGCGGTCCGGCTGGCCTTTGCGGCCGCGCTCATCGTGCTCTTCGCCGTGGATCTCGAGCACCAGCTCCTGCCGGACGTGATCACGATCCCCGGCCTCGTCCTGGGTCTCGTCGCGAGCGCGTTCGTGCCTCCGGGGATGGTGTCGGCGCTGCTGGGCGTGGTGCTCGGGGGGGGCGCGCTCTGGGGCATCTCGAGCGCGTACTTCCGCTGGCGCGGCATCGAGGGCCTGGGCTTCGGCGATGTGAAGATGCTCGCGATGATCGGCGCCGTGCTCGGGTGGCAGGGGGTGCTCGTCACGCTGTTCCTGGCCTCGTTGTCGGGCGCCGGCGTCGGGCTGTTGCTGATGGGGGCCGGGCGGGGCAGCCTGGGCCACAAGCTGCCCTTCGGCACGTTTCTCGCGATGGGTGCCCTGGTGGCCAGTCTCTGGGGCGCCCGGCTGGTGGGCTGGTACCTCGGCCTGTACCCGCCCGCGTCTTGACGGCGCGCGCCGGCAGGCGCTACAGTCGGTCGTTGCCGCACCGCGGCATGCCCCCGGTCGTCAGTCAACCCCGTTCACTCAGGAGGTCGTGCTGTGGCGACCGCTCCATCCAGCTCGAAAGGCCTCGAGGTGCGCGCCGCCGTCCCGGACGGCGCCGACGTGATCCTCACCCCGGAGGCGCTCCGCTTCGTCGAAACCCTGGTGCGCGAATTCCAGCCGCGGCGTGACGCGCTGCTGCGCGACCGGGTGGAGCGGCAGCGCGCCCTCGACAGCGGGCAGCGTCCGGATTTCCTCCCCGCCACGCGCACCATCCGCGACCGAGCCTGGACCGTCGCGGACATCCCGAAAGACCTGCGCGACCGACGTGTCGAGATTACCGGGCCGGTCGATCGCAAGATGATCATCAACGCCCTCAACTCGGGCGCCAGCGTCTTCATGGCGGACCTCGAAGACGCCAACTCCCCGACGTGGACCAATGTGGTCGAGGGCCAGATCAACCTCCGGGATGCCGTCCGACGGACGATCACGTTCTCGTCACCCGAGGGCAAGCAGTACGCGCTCAGGGAGCAGACGGCGGTCCTGCTCGTGCGACCGCGCGGCTGGCACCTGCTCGAGAAGCACGTGATGGTGGACGGTCAGCCGGTGTCCGCCTCGCTCTTCGATTTCGGACTGTATTTCTTCCACAACGCCCGCGAGCTGCTCGACCGCGGCACGGGGCCGTACTTCTACCTGCCCAAGCTCGAGAGTCACCTCGAAGCACGCCTCTGGAACGACGTGTTCCTGCGGGCCCAGGAGCTCGTTGGCCTCGGGCGCGGGAGCATCCGGGCCACCGTGCTCATCGAGACCATCCTCGCGGCCTTCGAGATGGACGAGATCCTCTACGAACTGCGCGACTACATCGTCGCGCTCAACTGCGGCCGCTGGG
>CAYLZN010000472.1:0-2633 GCA_964387935.1 uncultured Vicinamibacteraceae bacterium
GCGGCGATGTCGGTGGCGACGAGCACGCGGTACTTGCCCGCACGGAAGCCCTCGACCGCGGCCGAGCGCTGCTTCTGATCGCGATCGGCGTGCAGCGCCGTGGCCCGGAGGCCGCTCGTGGCCAGCTGCCGGGCGAGCCGCTCCGCGCCGTGCTTGGTCCGCACGAACACGAGGATGGGCCCCGACTCGCTGCGGAGGAACTTCATGAGCCAGCGGGTCTTCTCGCCGACGGGCACGTGCTCCACCTCGTGGGTGATCGTGCGCGCGGCGCCGTTCCGGTGGCCGACCTGGACGAACGCGGGTTCGCGCATGAGCCGCTGCGCGTACCGCATCACCTCTTCGGGCATCGTCGCCGAGAAGAGCAGCGTCTGCCGGGTGGCGGCCAGCGTGTCCGTGATGCGCCGCACGTCAGGCCAGAAGCCCATGTCGAGCATGCGGTCGGCCTCGTCCAGCACCAGCGCTTCGACACCGCTCAGCAGCGTCGGATTGGTGCGCATGTGATCCATCAGCCGGCCGGGTGTGGCCACGACGATGGGGACGCCAGCGTCGAGGGCCTGACTCTGAGGACCCATCGGCACCCCGCCGTAGACCGCGGCGCTGGCCATGTGCGCGTGATACGAGAACCCCTGGACCTCGTCTTCCACCTGGACGGCCAGCTCGCGCGTTGGCGTGAGCACGAGCACCCGGATCCGCGGGGACTCGGTCGTCGCGGTGTCGCCGGCCTCCCGCTCGCGGACGAGCCGGTCGAGCAGCGGGAGGACGAACGCGGCGGTCTTGCCGGTGCCGGTCTCGGCACAGGCGATCACGTCGCCGCCAGCTCGCGCCAGCGGAATCACCGCAGTCTGGATGGGGGTGGCGTCGGCGAAGCCGCGGTCCTCGATGCCCGCCAGGACCGTCGGGTGGAGGTCCAGCGTGGCGAACGGCGCCCGTTCGTCCGGCACCTCACGGGGGACCATCGAGGGACCTCCCCCTGCGCGGTCTGGCCGCGGCGGGGAGCCGTGGTCGTGCCTGGCGGCGCTGGCAGCGGCGCTGCGCGGGGAAGAGGGACGACGGGGGCGTCGGCGGCGACCGGCGCGTGGTTGAGCGTCTGGAGTGGCGATCAAGCAGTCTATGTCTCGCCCGGGAACCGAAGGAAGACTCGGCAGGTTGGCAGAATCGACGTTGAATCGGGGCGGTGCGATTCGCTCAACAGTGTCGCACGGATCCGCTTGACAGGCCAGCTTCGCGATGTGCTACCTTGTGCTACATGACGGTCGAGACTCGCGTGGGGGTTCGCGAACTGCGCCAGAACCTGAGCGTCTACCTCGAGCGCGTGAAGCTCGGCGAGACGCTCACCGTCACCGAGCACGGCCACGTCGTGGCGCTCCTGCAGCCGGTGCCGGCCTCAGCCACCGCCCTCGACGTCCTCATCGGCCGCGGACTCGCCCGATCCGCGACGCGGTCGCTCCACGACGTCGTGGGTCGGCCACCCACGCGCACGGCTGACCGGCCGTTGAGCGACATCCTCGAAGAGATGCGCGCCGACGAGCGGAGCTGACCGTGAGCGCCGTCGCCTACCTCGATTCGTCAGCGCTCGTGAAGGTGCTCCAGCACGAAGCCGAGTCCGAAGCGCTGGTGGCGTATCTCGATCGGCCGGTGCGCGCCGTGTGCTCGTCGCTGTGCATTCCAGAGGTCGTGCGCGCGGTGCAGCGGGCCGGCTGGCCGACCCAGGAGGCCCGCTCGCTCGTCGAGGCGCTGGTCCTCGTCGAGATGTCGCCGTTGCTGCTCTGGCGCGCGGCGGAGCTGCAGCCCGCCGGGCTCCGCACGGTGGATGCCATTCACGTCGCGTCTGCGCTGATGGTGGACGATCCGGCGCCCGACTTCATCACCTACGACACGCGCCTCGCCGGCGCTGCCCGCACGCACGGCCTGCGCGTCGTGCAGCCCGGCCGCTGATAGAATCCAGGCCAGGATGCCGGTCCTCAAGCGGCGGGGCGGCCTCGCGCTCTCCCCGTTCCGTCTCGACAAGCTCAACGCACGTCTCCGCTCGGTCGTGCCCGATGTGACGGTCGCGACCGCCACGTTCTGGCACTTCGCCGAGGTGGAGGGCGCGCTCGATCCCGCCGCGCGCGACACGCTCGATCGCCTGCTGACCTACGGCCCTCCCGCGGCGCACGAGCCCGCCGGGGCCCGCACGCTCCTCGTGACACCACGGCCCGGCACGATCTCCCCGTGGTCGTCCAAGGCCACCGACATCGCGCGACAGTGCGGTCTCGATGCGGTCCGGCGGCTCGAGCGCGGCTGCGCGTTCTCCGTCCTGGGCGCCGCGTCGGCCCTGCCAGGACCGGCCTCCGACGTGCTGCCGCTGCTGCACGATCGCATGACGGAGGCCGTGCTGCCGTCCTTCGAGGCGGCCGACGACCTGTTCCGCCACGTGGCACCCCGCCCGCTCACGCGCGTGGACGTGCTCGGCGCCGGGCGCTCCGCCCTCGAACAGGCCAACCAGGCCTTCGGCCTCGCCCTGTCGCCGGACGAGATCGACTACCTCGTCTCGCATTTCACGCGCGTCAGGCGCAACCCCACCGACGTCGAACTGACCATGTTCGCGCAGGCGAACTCGGAACACTGCCGGCACAAGATCTTCAACGCGTCGT
>CAYLZN010000473.1:0-2511 GCA_964387935.1 uncultured Vicinamibacteraceae bacterium
CGCTGCCGCCCCGGTGCAGACGGTAGTGCCACAGGTCGGGCTCGCTGTTGGGCTCCCACTGCAGATGCGTGGCCCCCGCCAGCCACGACGCCGTGAACTGGGCCGGCGGCAGCGGCGGCAGGTTGTCCACGGAATAGCTCGAATCGGGCTCCGAGTCGTAGAAGATCCCCGGCGTGGCCGTCGCCGCCCGCACGAGCAAGACGGTCCAGTGCGTGCCGGTGCTGTTCGAATCGGCCAGCGTGGGCGCCACCGTTTCGTAGAGGTCCTCGCCGGTGGCCGGCACGGTCAGCAAATAGTCCCAGCCGGCGAGCAGAGCGTCCGCGGGCGGCACCACCGACTCTCCGGCTGACGCCGGCAGGGGCCCCGAGACCGGAGGCGGCGGCACTCCGAGCGAGGCGTCGATCCTGCGGTACAGATGGTAGCCCGCGATCGGCGTGCCCGAACCGAGGTAGTCGAACGGGCTCCTCATGAAGCGCAGCCGCACCTGCCGGCCCTGGTCACCACCCACGTCGGCGATGTCGTCGATCGCCGGACTGGCCGTCGAGACCACGCTCAGCGTCAGCACGTTTGAGATGCTACCGAACAGCTTGCCATCACCCTTGTACACAGCGGTCAGCGAGCGATCGCCCAAACGGGGCGCGAAGAGCCCCAGGCTGGCCGTCCCGCCGCTGACGGCAGCGGCCCCGAGCAGGGTGGTGCCGTCGAAGAACCGCACGGAGTCGGTGGGACTGCCGTAGCCCGGCGCCGGAACCGAGACCGTGGCGGTCAACGTCACCGGCATGCCGAGCAGCGTGGGCTGCGGGTCCGCAGTGAGCGTCGTGCGGGTCGGTGTCAGGCCCGGGAGGATCGACACCATGTCCCCCGAGCGGTTCACCGCCGCGAGGTCCAGCCTGCCGTCGCCGTTGACGTCACCGATCGCCACGAAGGGCACCGTTCCCCCGATCACGAGGTCGGTCCTCGCTCCGAAGCTGCCGGCGCCGTTGCCCAGCAACACCGACACGGCCTGGCCGTTGAAGCACGCGACCGCCAGGTCGGGCCGGCCGTCGCCGCTGACATCTCCCATCACCGCGGACCACGGGGCGTTCCCGGTCGCGAAGTCTGTCTTGGCCCCGAAGCCCCCCGCGCCATCGCCCAGCAGCACGGATACGCTGTTGGCATCGGCGTTGGCGACCACCAGGTCGGGCCGGCCGTCGCCGCTCAGGTCCCCGATCGCCACCGAGCCCGGGTGTGTCCCGACCGGATAGTCGATCCGCCCCCCGAATCCACCGAGGCCGTTGTTCAGCAGCACCGATACCGTGCTGGCAGTCCAGTTGGCCGTCACGAGATCGGGATGACCGTCGCCGTTCACGTCGCCGACGCTCGCGTCCTCGGGGTTCGTCCCGACGGCGTAGGCAGTGCTGCTGGCGCCGTAGCCGCCCGCGCCATCGTTCCAGAGGATCCTTGCCCAGGAGCTCCAATTCGCCATCACCAGTTCCGGCCAACCGTCGCCGCTCACATCCACCACCGCGACGGACATGGGTGATGTCCCGGCGCCGACGTCGGTCCCGGCACCGAACTCGCCTGCCCCGATCCCGAGCAGCACCGAGATAGTGTTGCTGGACTGGTTGGCCACGGCCAAGTCGGGCCGGCCGTCTCGATTCACGTCCCCGATCACCACCGTGTTGGGGAGCACGCCGGTCGCATAGGTGCTCCTTGCTCCGAGTGCGCCCCCGCCGCTGTTCAGCAAGACAGACACCGTCGCATCGTCGAAGTTCGTCACCGCGAGATCGGGCAGGCCATCGCCGCTCACGTCCCCGATCGTCACGGAACGCGGCTCATCCCCAGTGGCGTAGTCGGACGGGGTTCCAAACCCGCCGGTCCCGTTGCTGAGCAGCAGCGACAATGTCGCCGCGCCGTAGTTCACCGCCGCGATGTCCAGCCAACCGTCCCCGTTCACGTCTCCGAGGGCCACATTGCGTGTGAGGGAACCGGCGGCGAAGTCGGTCTTCGCGCCGAAGGCGCCCCCGCCGGTGCCGGCCAGCACGGACACCGAGGCGGCGCCGAAGTTCGCGACCGCCAGGTCGGGCCGGCCGTCGCCGGTCAGATCGCCGATCGCCACCGACGTCGGATTCGTTCCCGTCGCGAAGTCGGTCCGCGCGCCGAAGCCGCCGGCGCCGTTGGCCAGCAGAACCGACACCGTGTGCGAGCCCTGATTGGCCACCGCCAGGTCGGGCCGGCCGTCCCCCGTGACGTCGCCGATCCGAACGGACATGGGATTCGTGCCCGTGGCGTAGTCGGTCCGCGCCCCGAACCCGCCCGCTCCGTTGCCCAGCCGCACCGATACCGTGCCAGAGCCGTAGTTGGCCACCACCAGGTCGGGGCGGGAATCGTCGTTGACGTCGCCGATTGCCACGGAGTACGGCGTGGTGCCGGTCGCGTAGTCCGTCCTGGCCCCGAATCCGCCGGCGCCGTTGCCCAGCAGCACCGCCACGATGTTGCCTGACAGGCACGTCACCGCCAGATCGGGCTTGG